>NZ_WSJA01000038.1:0-54179 GCF_009763235.1 Bordetella sp. 15P40C-2 | reverse complement strand
CCCCAACCCCCGCCCATTTCCAGACCCATCACCCCTGACGAGCAAGCAAAGCCACAACCGTAGCCGCAATCCCTTCCTTACGCCCCAGATACCCCAAATGCTCATTCGTCTTGGCCTTGACGTTCACATCCCCCGCATCAATGCCAACATCCGCAGCAATATTCGCCACCATCGCCACCGCATGCGGCCCGATCTTAGGCGCCTGAGCATGCACGGTAGCGTCGATATTCACAGGCACCCAGCCGGCCGCACGAACCTTCGCCACCGCATCGCGTAAAAGCACGCGACTATCCGCCCCCCGATACGCCGGGTCGGTATCCGGAAAATGCCGCCCGATATCCCCCAACCCCGCCGCGCCCAATAAGGCATCCGTCACCGCATGCAGCAGCACGTCCGCGTCGGAATGCCCTTGCAACCCGTGCGTATGAGGAATCGTCACGCCGCCAATAATCAATGGCCGGCCCGTCACCAGAGCATGGACATCAAACCCCTGACCCACGCGAAAAGGGAAACTCATCAAACTCTCCCGGCCCTTACAGCCATTTTTCCATTAATTCAAAATCGTCCGGCCAGGTCACCTTGAAATTACGGACCGACCCCGGCACCAGTAACGGCGAATGACCGCTCGCCTCGATCGCAGACGCCTCATCCGTCACGCTGACCCCGTTCGCCTGCGCGTAGGCCAGCGCCTGACGCAACTGCCCTGCCCGAAACATCTGTGGCGTCTGCGCCAGCCATAAGCCGTCGCGGTCCACCGTCGCACGCACCCGCGCAACCGACGTCTCCCTGGTCGCGCTACCCTGCTCGGCGCTGCGGCTGGATTTCACCGTGTCCGCCACCGGCTGCGCCAATAGCCCTCCCACGGCGTCAGGCAAGCAGGCGTCGATTAACCGCCCCAGCGCCTCAGCCGGCAACCCCGGTCGCGCCGCATCGTGAACCAACACCCAAGCGCTATCGCGCGCACCGCAGGCCCCAAGCGCCGCCATGACGGTGTCCGCCCGAGTCGGCCCACCACAAGACCGACACTCGGTGCGCGGCAAACCCGCCAACGCCGCCTCGGCCCAAGGATCCCCCTCGGAAACCGCGACGAACACGCGAGCAATGCGAGGGTCAGCCAATAACGCCCGGACGGCGTGGCGCAGCATCGGCTCACCCGCCAACAGGCGATATTGCTTGGGCACAGCCGGGTCCCCCGCGCGCGTGGCACGCTGGCCCACCCCTGCGGCGGGGACGATTGCAATTAGAGATTCAGTCATGGCCGGGAGATTTTATAATCATCAGCCTGATGCCTGATTCCTCATTCCTCGACGCGGCCCCGCGTATTCCCGCCACGGCTGCCACGCTGTCCGCCCTCAAACCCGGCGCGCGCTATGCGCAACCGCGTCCTCCGGGATCGGCCGATGCCTGGTTGCTGGGAGATCTTGCTCGCCATAGTGGGCGTCCCCTCGTCGTCTTGACGGCCGCGCCGTTAGAAGCGCAGCGCCTCGCCGACGAGATTCCTTTATTCGCACCAGGACTACGCGTCAGGCAACTGCCCGATTGGGAAACCCTGCCCTACGACGCGTTTTCGCCGCACCAGGATCTGGTCTCGGAGCGGCTGGAAACGCTGCACGCGCTCATGCAACGCACGGTCGATGTTCTGCTCGTGCCCGTGACCACGGCGTTATACCGAGTGGCCCCGCCCTCGTTTTTGGCCGCTTACACCTTCTCGTTCAAGCAGAAAGACCGTCTGGACGAAGCCGCGCTACGCGCGCAGCTGACGTTGGCCAATTATTCGCATGTGACGCAGGTCACGGCGCCTGGTGAATTCTGCTTGCGCGGCGGCCTGATCGATTTGTTCCCCATGGGTTCGGCGGTGCCCTATCGCCTGGATCTGTTCGATGACGAGATCGAGTCCATCCGCGCCTTTGACGTCGACACGCAGCGCAGCCTGTATCCGGTGCGGGAAGTCCAGCTGTTGCCCGGACGCGAATTCCCGATGGATGAAGAAGCGCGTAATCGGTTCCGTGCGCGTTTTCGCGAGGTCTTCGAAGGCGACCCTTCGCGCGCCCTGCCGTACAAGGACGTCGGTAACGGCATCGCGTTCGCGGGGATCGAGTATTACCTGCCGCTGTTCTTTGATGAGACTGCAACGCTATTCGATTATCTGCCGCAGGAGGCCATCACGGTCACGCTGGGCGATATCGACGATGCCGTTCAACGCTTCAGCCACGATACGAGCAGCCGCTACAACTTTTTAAAGAGCGATCGCGAACGCCCCGTGCTGCCGCCGGCCACGCTGTTTCTCGATAGCGAGGCGCTGCACGCGCGGTTCAAAGCATTTCCGCGTCTGGCCTTGACCGAGGCCGCGTCTCATCCCGACTTCACTCGCGCGCCCGATGTCAGTGTCAGCCGGCGCGCCGAGGATCCTGTCGCTCGCTTGCGTGCGCTATTGAAGCGCGGCGAATCGCGCGTGTTGCTGTGCGCCGATTCGGCCGGGCGGCGCGAGACGCTGGTGCAGATGCTCAACGAGTTCGATCTGCCACCGGAAGCGCAGCCCGACTCTGTCCAAGATTTTCTTGCCTCGCAGTCTTCGTTCGCATTGCTGGCGGCGCCACTGACGGCGGGCTTTGGGCTGCCTTCGGCCGAGGTGCTGTTCCTCACCGAAAACGACCTGTATCCCGGTAACGCCGGGGCGCCTCGACGCGGCCGGCGCGCACAAGAAGGTGCGAGCGACGTCGAGGCCATGGTGCGCGATCTGTCCGAGCTGCGCGAGGGCGATCCGGTGGTGCACGCCCAGCATGGCATCGGGCGTTATCGCGGCCTGATCAGCATGGACATGGGCGATGGCGAGATGGAGTTTCTGCATCTCGAATATGCCAATGGCAGCACGCTCTATGTGCCCGTGTCTCAGTTGCATGTCATCGCGCGTTATAGCGGCGCGGACCCGGAAGCTGCCCCCTTGCATCAACTCGGCACCGGCCAATGGGATAAAGCGCGTCGCAAGGCAGCGCGTCAGGTGCGCGATACGGCTGCGGAACTGCTGGAGCTGTATGCCCAACGCGCGGCGCGCGAGGGATATACCTTTAACTTGCCGATCAACGACTACGAGGCATTCGCAGAGGGCTTCGGATTCGAAGAAACCGCCGATCAGGCCGCCGCGATTCAAGCCGTCATCAGCGACATGACCTCGGGCCGGCCGATGGATCGGTTGGTCTGCGGCGATGTGGGCTTCGGAAAAACGGAAGTCGCCTTGCGCGCGGCGTTTCTGGCTGTGGCCAATGGCAAGCAAGTCGCCCTGCTATGCCCCACCACGCTGCTGGCCGAACAACATGCGCAAACCTTTGCCGACCGGTTCGCCGACTGGCCGGTGCGCGTGGTCGAGCTTTCGCGTTTCCGCTCCTCGAAGGAAGTCGCCGAAGCCATTACCGGCATCAATGACGGGCGAGTCGACATCGTGATCGGCACACACAAGATCCTGTCCAAGGACGTGCGATTTAAACGCCTTGGTCTGGTCATCATCGACGAAGAGCATCGCTTTGGAGTACGCCAGAAAGAGGCCTTGAAGGCCCTGCGCGCCGAGGTCGATGTGCTGACGCTGACGGCCACGCCGATCCCGCGTACGTTGGGCATGTCGCTCGAAGGCATCCGCGATTTTTCTGTCATCGCAACGGCACCGCAGAAACGGCTGGCCATCAAGACATTTGTGCGACGCGAAGACGGCAGCACAATTCGCGAGGCCATCCTGCGCGAACTGAAGCGCGGTGGGCAGGCGTATTTCCTGCATAACGAGGTCGAGACCATCCATAACCGCCGTGCGCGGCTCGAAGAACTCGTCCCCGAGGCTCGCATCGCGGTGGCGCACGGACAGATGCCCGAGCGCGAACTGGAACAGGTGATGAAAGGCTTTTATCAGCAGCGCTTTAATGTGCTGTTGTGCACCACCATCATCGAGACCGGTATCGACGTGCCCAGCGCCAATACTATTGTGATTCACCGGGCGGACCGCTTTGGTCTGGCCCAGCTTCACCAGCTGCGCGGTCGCGTCGGTCGCTCGCACCACCAGGCTTATGCGTATCTGCTCACGCCCGGTGAAGACGCCATCACGTCGAATGCGAAGAAACGCCTGGAAGCGATTCAGGCGATGGAAGAACTCGGATCGGGCTTTTATCTGGCCATGCACGATCTGGAGATCCGCGGCACGGGCGAGGTCTTGGGCGAATCGCAGTCGGGAAATATTCAGGAAATTGGCTTCTCGATGTACAACGAGATGCTCAATGAAGCCGTGCGCGCGCTCAAGGC
Organism: Bordetella sp. 15P40C-2; assembly: GCF_009763235.1. Classification (NCBI taxonomy): domain Bacteria; kingdom Pseudomonadati; phylum Pseudomonadota; class Betaproteobacteria; order Burkholderiales; family Alcaligenaceae; genus Bordetella; species Bordetella sp. 15P40C-2. Next base: position 49,898 of record NZ_WSJA01000038.1, on the reverse strand, counting down.
GGGCGAAGAACCCGATCTGGATGCACCGTTTAACCTCGCCTGCGAGGTGAACCTGCACACGCCGGCGCTGCTGCCCTCGGATTACTGCCCCGACGTACATGCGCGGTTGGCGATCTATAAACGCTTGTCGCATGCCAAGGATGAGGACGATCTGATTCAAATTCAGGAGGAACTCATCGACCGCTTTGGCAAGCTGCCTGAAGCGGCTCAGGCGCTGCTGACCACGCATCGATTGAGACTCGCCGCGCAACCACTGGGCGTCATCAAGATCGACGCCAGCGAGAGCCAGGCGTTGATTCAGTTTGGACCGAAGACGACGGTGGATCCGGCGCGCATCATCGAGTTGGTGCAAAAGCAACGGCACATTAAACTTGCGGGCCAAGACAAGCTGCGCATCGAGTTCACCGTCGTGAAGGTTTCCACCCGCGCCGACGCGATACGCGCTGTGCTGCGTTCATTGACTTAAGGCTGCGATAGCGACTCGCCGATGGAACACACAACGTAGGCGGTCGCGGTTGCACTATCCCCTATTTTTGGCGTCGCCTTCACGGCGAAGCCACCGTACTGATTAACACCATGTCCACCATCCATCTCGTCATTCAGTCCCCTGCCCTGGCCGCCGCCCAAATCGAACAAGTCGCGGCGCTGGCGCAGGCGCAGGGTGTGGTTCACCTGAGCGCCACCGCGGCACGCCTGTTGGATGTCGCGCAAGACAACGAGACGCGCGCACAGGTGACCCAGTGGGGCGAGCAGCACGGCGTGGACACGGCTTTTGTTCCGGCCGGCGCGCGCTTGTCGCAATGCAAGGTCCTGGCAATGGACATGGACTCCACACTGATCAACATCGAGTGCATTGATGAGATCGCGGGCGTGGCCGGCGTCAAACCGAAGGTCGCGGAAATCACCGAAGCCGCCATGCGCGGTGAAATCAAGGACTTCTCCGAGAGCCTGCGTCGTCGCGTCGCCTTGCTAGAAGGCACGCCCGCATCCGCCCTCGAAAAGGTTTATACGGAAAAGCTGCGCCTGAACCCCGGCGCGGAACAGCTGATTTCCACCGCGCAGGCGGCGGGCATCAAAGTGTTGCTCGTGTCTGGCGGATTCACCTTTTTCACGGAACGGCTGCGCCAGCGATTGAATCTGGATAGCGCACACGCCAACACCCTGGAAATCAAAGACGGTGTACTCACGGGCAAGGTGCTGGGCGACATCCTCGACGCACAAGCCAAGCTGACGCACCTGCAGGCATTCGCGCAGGCCCACGGCGCCACGGCGGACCAGATTATCGCGCTCGGCGATGGCGCGAATGATCTCAAGATGCTGGGCTATGCGCGCTATGCGGTGGCCTATCGCGCAAAACCCATCGTCCGTCAGCAAACGCCCTACGCGCTGAATGTGGCGGGCTTGGACGGCGTGCTGAACTGGTTCGAAGCGTAGCTGTCTGGAGCACCACGCTGAGGCGCTACGCCCTCCTCTTCCAGTCACCCGACTTCGGAATCGGGAGTCCGAGGTTTTCGCGTAGCGTAGCGCCTTGGTATTCTTTTCGGAACACGCCGCGGCGCTGCAATTCGGGCACGACCAGTCGAACAAAATCTTCGTAGCCGCCGGGGATATGGGTAGGCGAAATCACAAATCCATCACAGCCCTTTTCCACGAACCATTGCTCCATGCTGTCGGCTACGGTTTTGGGCGTACCTGCAAACACTGGATATTCATTTAACCGAGCGCGCTTAGATACCTCAACGAAATCTCTTACCGAGGGATTCGTCTTGCCGCTCAAAGTCACCACTTTGTCGCGGAAACCGGTCCAACCCGAAATCGCAGCCATCTCTGCATCGGTGAACGGGGCGTCGTAATCCCGATTCGAAAAGTCGGTGTTCAACACCTCACATAGCAACGTGAGCGAATCCACTGGCTTGGCCAAAGAATCGATGTACTCTCGTTTCTGTTGGGCCAACTCTTCGGATTCGGCAACGACGGTGTACACCGCTGTACCTATTTTGACGTGGTCAGGATTGCGTCCGGCGTCCGCCACGGATTGCTTCATCTCGGCATATTGTTTTTTGGCGGACGCCAGATTCGGATACACCACGAACAGCAGCTCCCCCCACCGGCTGGCGAATTGGCGGCCCCGCCCGCTTTGTCCAGCTTGAATAATGACGGGATGGCCTTGTTGCGAGCGAGGCACGGTGAACGGCCCACGGGACTGAAGGAATTTACCTTTGTAGTCCAATCGCTTTACTTTGGAAGCATCGGCGAACCGGCCGGATTCCTTGTCCATGATCAGGGCGCCTTCTTCCCAGGTATCCCAATGCCCCATGACGATTTCCACGAACTCGTCCGCGCGGTCGTAGCGCAGGTCATGCTCCAAATGACTGGAGCGCCCGAAGTTGGCAGCCTCAGAATCATTCAGTGAGGTCACCACGTTCCAAGCTGAGCGTCCTTTCGTCATTAAGTCCAGCGTAGCAAAGGCACGCGCCACGTGGTAGGGCTCATAGTACGTCGTCGAGTAGGTCGCGCCAAGACCAAGGTGCTTAGTCGCCAGAGCCATGGCAGTGAGAATAGGCATTACGTCCATTTTGACGGTGCGAATGCCGTGTTCGACCGTATCACTATGGTCGTTGCCATAGATATCTGGCATAGCCAGACGGTCGTCGAAAAAAGCCAGGTGAAACTTGCCGTCCTCGAGTGTGCGAGCGGTACGCTGATAGTACTCAGGCGTCAGAAAATCCTGCATCGCCGCCTGGTGACGCCAAGATCCCGGGTAAGTCGAGCAGTTCTGGGCCTGCATGAAACCGATCAACGTCATTTGATCTTTCGCGTTTGCTGCCATCGTCTCTCCTGCACCATCATGTAGATAAGGTTATTTAGTCGGCATGCGTATGCCACGAGGAAATTATGTCGAGGAAGCAACGGCGACACTATTTGCATTCAAGTATCAACTCATAGTCATGCCTAATAAGAAGACTCGAATGGCCCCTTCCTTCTATGAATTTCATTCTTAGCAGCTATTAATCAATTGCGATATCCGAATTGTTGTAGCCCCAACCGGAAACATAGAATTACTCGATACGACGCGACTCCGTCTGCGACAGAACACCATGAGGATGCCCATGAGCCCGATTGATAACGTGGCTTTCAAAGAAGCCATGAGCCGCTTGCCCAGCGGTGTCACGATTGTTTCGACATCTGATGACCAAAATCGCCGCTGGGGCTTTACCGCAAGCTCTTTCACTTCGCTCTCCATGGACCCGCCATTGATTTTGGTTTGTCTTTCCAACTATGCCGAGTCGTACGAAGCTTTCATAAAAAGCCAGCGTTTTGCAATAAATGTGCTCTCGCACGAACAAAAGCAGATCGCGATGGATTTTGCGCGTAAGAATACTGACAAATTTAGTGGTAGCTCGTTCGTACACGACGAAGAAGGGTGCCCATACCTCCCGGAAGCAGTGGCATCAATAATATGCAAGGCACGTAATCCACATGTTGAGGGCGATCACACCATTCTGATCGGAGAGGTACTGGCGATCCACCTCGGTGCGACCAAACCGCTGATCTACTTCCAGCGCGAGTTTTGGCATTTTGAGCCCACCACTGTCCTGAGCTGACAAGCGCAAGGAGACGATATTGCCCCTTCAGTTTGCCACCGTACCGCAAGTCACGGTGTAGCGGGCGCGGCCCGTAGCGTGGAGGGCAGCGTGCTACGCAATCCGTACACGGGGTCTACGGTGTGTGCCTGATGACCGATCGCTATCTTGAACAGTCTGGCGCGCCAGTTCCCGCTATCGAAATGCTCAACTCTAAGTATGGTTGAGGGTGCAGAGTCGACGTTAACGCTGCCAGCCCGCGCGATTGCGGCCACTGGCCCAACGCGATGGTGCATGCCATCAAGGCATACATCGGATTGCCCATGAATAACCCGGTATCCGATGTGCTACCTCAGCGCTCTCTCCCTATATTATCGTCGCACATACTGAGAAAACGCCGAAAAGGTTGTGACATACAGCGTGAGAATTTATGCTGTTTAGTGCCACCCTGGAAACCAAACACCATAAACTTAGCAACAGGGCTTGCGCGCCGATTACGAGACCTAGTAGTGACGAGTCGCAGCCCGGCCTGCTAGCAAATGAGGCGATGCAGCGGAAAAGACAGTCAGAAAATAATCCTCCAGTGCTAGATTGAGAGGCAGCCCGAACCCTTTGTCGGGCTGCCAGGTAACACTAGTCAATCAGGATCTTGTGCCAGGAGGGTTTCGAGTTCCCGAATTGCAGGCAGGCGCTCGAGATGAGTAACGCGGTCGCATATCAACTCGGCATGCGACTTCGAAAAATAACGTGTTCCATTCGCCATGAACTTTTCGAGTACCTGTGCACGGTCAAGTGGCCGCTCTGCATGACCCGGGTTCACCGGTACGGATTGATGGCGCACTTGCCCATCCCTCATACGCAATGACACCTGACCTGAATAGTGTTTTGGAAAGGTGCTATCGGTGTCGACCACATAGTCGGTCTTGGCCATCAGGCGTCGCACGTTATCGCTGGTAAAGGCTTCCGGCTCCAAGTCCTGTAGTCCTAGCCTTCCTCGAATCAGGCCCGATGCAACCGCGTACGGGGTGCTGAACTTGGCCTCGTAGTCAGTGCTTGGACGCCTTTTTGTGTCCAGCGGTTCGCACACTGACTGAACAGTACCTGCTGGCACAGAGACAGTGACCCGCTCGATGTCGTCGGGATTGACGCCTTCACGATGTAGCTTGATCGCAGCTTCAACGCTGGCATGCACAAAGTGGCACATAGGATAGGGCTTTACAGCGACATTCATTAGCTCCCAATTTGCGCTGTCCGCACCAATGGGCAAGCCGCGTAACGCGATATCGATATCAATATCAGGAAGGTCAGCTGCGTCCAAATGCGTGCTGTACAAACCATATCGTCCCAGATAAGGTGCCTGCGGCGCGGGGATTCTGTCTGAACCCATCAACGCAGCTGTGATGGCGGACTGAGCCGCCCATCCGGGGTGCATGCGCTTCGTCCAAGCGCCGTCCTCTAGGAACTGCAGCGTACCGGCCGCCATCGAAAGAGCGAACCCCTGGGCGCACAACGTCTGTTCCTGATCCAGTCGCATCAAGCTGCTTGCCGCCATAGTGCTCGCAAATGTCCCGACGACAGCGCTGGGGTGAAATCCCTTCGTGGTAAATCTCCCTTTAACAACACTGGCCAGCCGGGCACCACATTCCACGCCGGTAATATAAGCGCGAAGCACGGCTCTCCCATCCGCGTTTAACTGCGCGCCAAGCGCCAGCACGGTTGGCATCACACTGACACTTAGGTGTGCAATGCCCGCCATATGCGTATCGTCAAAATCCAAACCATGCGCTAGGATCCCGTTGAGCAGTGCCGCGTCGCGTAGCGCTGCTCGCTGGCTAAAACCAATCACGCCGCGCTCGCTACCCGCGCTGAAGACCGGCGAGAAGACCACGTGCGAATATCGTTTAGCAAACGCTTCCTGCCGGGCGGCCAGTGCACATCCAATAGCGTCCAGCATCAGATCACACGACCGGTCACGTACCGCTTGCGGCACTGCATCTAGGTCCAACTGGTTGCAGAATCGCGTTAAGGCGTGAGCAATAACATCTGTTTCTTTAGTCATTGGTGTCGATCCAAACACCCAGGAGTGGTGCATGTTGTTGAGCGCCAAAGGTATCCCTTTCGTTGACACTACCCTGCTCCCAGCTGCGCTTAAGCGTAAGCTTAAATGCTAGGGCTGGCTCGAAGAACATCAGCGTGACGATGTCGGCCGGGGAGACCTCAAACAGGGAACAGATACTTTCCTGCGTCAATATTCCCGAGCGTTGTACAAGCTGATAGTCCGCTTCACTCTTGAAGATCACATCAAAGGTAATCTCAAACGGACCGGAATTCTTGCTACGAATGACCTTTGCATAGTCTCTCAGCCAGCTCATTTCGTCGCTCCCACCGTGGTGCAATGAATAGGGAACAATTCTTCCGGCGTGTCCACTTCCATCAAGTGGTAGACGGAAAAGCGATAGACAGGTCCAATGGGGTTCTCTGGCGGATTCAGAGGGATCGCAAAGTTCCCCGCAGTCGCCACTTGCCCCGGGTAAGGTGTATGCAGCACGTCGATCCTGACGCTGCTGCATATGGCGTTGGCCAGCTCCTGGGTCGGTGCAGTTACCTCACCCATTAACCCAATTTCATGGCTACCGCTTTCCTTGACGGGCTCTTGAGCGCCCATCACACCGTTCTTGCCATAGACGTGGAAATGCAGAAAGGCCTTGCCCTGCCGGAGTTCGGGATAAGTTTCAAAAGCATTTGCCTTAACGCGTTCCAGGAATGAATCGATCTGCGCGACCAGAATGGGATCCCGAACACCGCCAATAAATATCGTACGGTAGCCCAACTGAGAAGCCCCCTCGAGCTTCACGCTATATTGCTCAGAAGGTAGAAACCGGCTACCCGTGACACGAACCGTCCTCTCGGTGACTTGTTCGTAACGCGCCCGGCCTAAATCCAATACACCGCCCGGGCCCGCGAGCAAATCAGGACGCGACTTTTCGTACAGCGTATGGGCCGCGACTGAGGCGATCGAACACTTTTCGTCCTGGCTCATAGGTTCAAGATCGAAGCTGTCTTTGCGAATCGTTGCCAAAAGGACCTTCCCCTTCGGCTCGGCGCAATTGGCTCCGCATTCTGCAATTTTTCCCATGTGCCAATAAAGGCCGGGGTCGATTCCATGCAGCATACATAGCCCTGCAAATGGCGCTGGGTCGTAGGCTCGCCCTGCGATGACGACATCAATATCGGGATATTGTGTTAGCACCTTATAAAAGGGCTCAGCACCCATTTGGGCGACAACATTAATTGCACTGTCAATGTCGGCCCGTTGCAGCGCGTGGGCAGAGCCGCAAGGCCTGATACGCCCTTGTTCTAGTCGCTGCCGGATAACCGCACGGTCGATATCCGCGTAAATCACGGCAATCTTGAGAATATGTCCTTGGGCCTTCGCGATGTCGTCGACGATGCCAACCATTTCATCGACAGTCGCGTTAGTGCCCGGCCCACCCGCGGAACCGATCAGCACCGGAATCTTATGCCGCGCACCCGCGTCGAGAATCGGCGTCAGGTCACGAACATACGCTTCACGGCTAACTAAGAGTTTCCCCATACCCAGCAGATAGGGGCCCGGATCGGTCGAACCGGAGTCCACGATAATGGCATCCGGGCCAGCCGCAATGCCGCGCTCAAAATCCGCCAGAGGAACACCGTAGCCTAGCATTCCATTAGGGATGAGTATTTTGATTTCTTGTTTCATCAGCAAGCCTTTAATCCACCTGCACGTTCGCAGCTTTCACCGCCTTGCCCCACATATCCACTTCTTGTTTGATGAAGGTGCCGAAGTCTTCTGGGGACCCGCCTGCAGGCTCGCCCCCGACCGATTCGATGAAGGCGAGCACATCGGGGTTTTTCAACACCTCGTTCAACGCGGCATTCAACTTGGCTACAATTTCAGGAGGCGTGCCGGCAGGAGCCACGATGCCCGCCCACGTTGATGCATTGAATCCCGCTACGCCTTGCTCTTGCAACGTCGGTACATCGGGCGCCGCAGATGAACGCTTTGCCGTCGTCACCCCCAATAGGGTGACTCTTCCGTTCTTTGCTTGCGGCAAAATGCCAGTCGAAGTTTCGAACGCGAAATGGACGCGTCCCGCGATCAGATCGGTAATCATGGCCGGCGCGCCTTTGTACGGAATATGCGTCATATTGAGACCCGTATCGCCCTTGAACATCTCCGTCACAATATGCGTTGTCACGCCGTTGCCGCCGGAACCGTAGTTGACATTGCCGGCGTTGTTATTGATATATTCCTTCATCTCCTGCAGGTTCGTCACCGGCACATGTTTAGACGCCGCTAAAAACATGGGAGTGGTATTCGTTAGAATGACGGGCGCGAAATCCTTGACCGGATCATATGAAACGTCTTTATATAGGGCAGGCCCAATCGCCAGGGGAGCGCCCGAAGTCATCATGATGGTGTAGCCATCCGGCGCTGCCGATTTGACGTAGTTGTGGGCCAGCATGCCGGTAGCACCCGGGCGATTTTCGACAAAGACCGTTTGCTTAAGCACATCGGAAAGCTTTTCAGCATACAAACGCGCGACGATATCGCTCGACTGCCCCACCGGAAAACCGATCACCATTCTGATGGGCTTGTCCGGGTACTTACTTGCCGCAGCTTGCGATGTAGATATAAAACCTATGGTCGTGAGCGCAGAAAACAAGGCCGTGCCAACTGCGTTTCGAACGATTCGACGTATTTGCATTTGAGTCTCCGAAGTATTCTAGTATCGAGACGCACATCCAAAGAGCGGCGTCCACGGTGTGCAAGTATCAATGGAGACCCTAGGGGAAACAAATCGCCAAGTGCGATAGTGTTATAGGCGTATAAAATAAATAAACAGGAGGATTAATGGCAGCCAACACCGACGGAACGGAAAGGCCGGAGAGCCATCCGACAATTCGGTTCGACCTCGTCGACCTCGAGACTTTCATAGCGGTAGCGGATCTTGAAAATTTCACGTTAGCCGCCCGCAGGCTATGTATCTCGCAACCGTCGGTCACTAGCCGCATTCAACGTTTAGAAGCGATGTTGCGGGTGCCGTTACTCATACGTACCACCAGAAGCGTCCAACTCTCGCCCCACGGCGTTCGCCTGCGCGAGGAAGCCGAGAAAGTGCTGCGTGGCATGCGCCTTCTGATACGCGACTTTCATGCAGAGGCGCTTTCATTACGCAATCGGGTCGTGGTCGCCGCCACGCCAGGCATTGCCGCCGTGGTGCTGCCCCCGTTGATCCGGGCGTTCGCCGACCGGCACCCGAACATTCAGCTGGAAGTGCTGGACCGCCAATATGAGGACGTCCTGGCAAGCGTCGATGCTGGCGAAGCAGACCTCGCCATTACCTCGATTGACAGCGGAGAGACTCGCTACGACTTTCACCAGCTGGCCCAGGAGTCGATGGTATTGGTATTGCCCTCGACCCATGAACTGGCCAACACCGAGCACCTGTCCTTGGACCTGCTCGTGTCATATCCCTTGATGACGCTGGAGCGCTACAAGCCGATCCGCGATCAGCTCATGACGGAAGCGCTCAAGCGTGAGCTACGCCTGTCTTCCATCCGCACTGTGGCGAATTTAACCACGCTGCTCGGCATGGTTGACGCCGGCAATGGTCTGGCATTCCTGCCGGAGTCCATGGCCCAGATCAACGCGAAAACGCGTAGAAGCACCCTGCATGTGGCGGATATTTCGCTCACCCGTAACTACGGCATCCTGCGCTCGCGCCAAACGCCGCTGAGTAGCGCAGCACAAAGCTTTGCCGCATTCCTGCAAGAGTCTTATACCGAGATTGTCGCGAAGGCTGACGAGCCGAACGCTCTGTAAGCCGTTCGGATCCCGCCTCGAAACGTGCAGGCCGCCTACGCGGCATATCCACGCAAGGTACGGGGTGGGTGTTGCGCCTAAGGTGCCACGGGATGGCGCTTGAACAAATACCGGAACACAAAGCCCGGATATCCCAACACCAGATAGAGACTGAATGTGATGGCGTAGAACTCCCAACGCTGTGCAAACGGATTGCCCAGGGCCGCTTCAAAAGCAAATCCCAGGAACATCACCACAGCGTAGTACAACAGGAGTTCCAGCAAGCGCAGCCAGAACGGCTTTGCGACACTGCCCTGTCTCCAGGGCAGTATGAGAAAAAGGCGCTCGGTCAGAAACGGAAGATTCGCACTGATGAGCGCCAAGGCAATCCACAACCAGACGGCGAGGGTCTGGCTCATGGCCAGGCCCTCGGGACGTTCGGCGCGGTGACTGCCTTGTGCATCCCCGACGTGAGCCTTACAGGCCCAGCGAGGTTTGGATGGCGTGCACGCACAGCGCCATCAGGCCACCGGGCAGGATACCCAGCAACAGGATCAGACCGCTATTGAGCGACAACAGCGCGCAGTGGCCACTACCGGCTTCGATCTTGGGTGCATCGGCCGCCGGCTCGTCGAAGTAGACGACCTTGACCACACGCAGGTAGTAGAAGGCGCCAATCAACGAGAACAGCACTGCAACCACGGCGAGCCACACGTGACCGGCTTCGATGAGCACCTGCAGCACAGCCAGCTTGGCGTAGAAGCCCACCATCGGCGGGATGCCCGTCAGCGAGAACATCAACAGCAGCAGCAAGGCGGCGTGCCACGGGCTGCGGCGGTTCAGACCCTTGAGGTCATCGATTTGTTCGCACTCAAAGCCCTTGCGCGACAGCAGCAACACCATGCCGAACGTCGCCAGCGTGGTCAGCACATAGACCAGCATGTAGAAGAGCGCGGCGCCGTAGGCTTGCGCCGACGCGTCGGGCTTGCCAGCGACCACGCCCGACATCAGGCCCAGCAGCACAAAGCCCACATGCGAGATGGTCGAGTACGCCAGCATGCGCTTGAAGTTCGTCTGCACGATGGCGGTCAGGTTGCCGATGGCCAGGGACAGCACGGCCAGGATCATCAGCATCGGCTGCCAGTCGGCGGCCAGACCATGCAGCCCCTCGACCAACAGACGCAGCGTGATGGCAAAGGCAGCCAGCTTGGGCGCGGCGCCCAGGATCAGCGTCACGGCCGTGGGCGAACCTTGGTAGACGTCGGGCACCCACATGTGGAACGGCACGGCGCCCAGTTTGAACGCCAGGCCAGCCACCAGGAACACCACGCCGAAGACCAGCGCCATGTTGGCTTGGTTACCCGCCGAGATGACCTTGGAAATTTCAGCGATATCCAGATGGCCGGTGGCGCCGTACATCATCGACATGCCATACAGCAGGAAACCCGAAGCCAACGCACCCAGCACGAAGTACTTCATGGCCGATTCGGTGGCGACGACGTCGTCGCGGCGCAGAGCGATCAGGGCATAGAGCGCCAGAGACATCAGCTCCAGACCCAGGTAGACGCTGATCAGGTTACCGGCCGAGATCATCACCATCTGGCCCAGCAGCGCCATGAGCGTGAGCACATAAAGCTCGCCGCTGCGCAGCATGTCGCGGGCTTGCGCATAAACGCGGCCATACACCAAGGTGGCGGCCACGGCGATGTAGGACGCGATCTTGAGCAAATGGGCCAGATTGTCGGCTACGTACATGCCGTCGAACGTACGGCCCACCGAGCCGTCATTCCACTGCACGGCGGACACAACGGTCAACACGCCCAACGCCAATAGCGTCAGGATGAACGTAGGCTTGCGATCCGGGCTCGCGCTGAACGCATCGACCAGCAAAATCGCCAGGCCGAAGATCAGCAACAGAATCTCAGGCGTAGCCAGAGCGAAATCAATGTGAGATTGCATCATGATTCAGTCTTACAGTTTCGAGATGGCCACATGTTGCAGCAGGGCCTCGACCGAGACGTGCATGACGTCGGTAAAGGGCTTGGGATAGATACCCATGTACAACACTGCAATCGCCATCACGCCAAGAATCAGGAATTCGCGGCGATTGATGTCGGTGAGTTCACGCACATGATCGTTGGCGATATCGCCAAAGGCCACGCGCTTGACCATCCACAGCGAATACGACGCACCCAGAATCAGCGCCGTTGCAGCCAGCAGACCGATCCAGAAATTGTGCTCGACCGCGCCCATGATGACCATGAACTCGCCCACGAAACCGCTGGTGGCCGGCAGGCCGCTGTTGGCCATCGAGAACAGCACAAAGAACGTCACGAAACGCGGCATGACATTGATCACGCCACCGTAGTCAGCGATCTTGCGCGAGTGCATGCGGTCATACAGCACGCCGATACACATAAACATCGCGCCCGACACGAAACCGTGCGAGATCATCTGAACGATCGCGCCTTCGACACCGGCGGTGTTGAAGATGAAGAAGCCCAGGGTGACAAAGCCCATGTGCGCCACGGACGAGTACGCCACCAGTTTCTTCATATCGTCCTGAACGATCGCCACCAGACCAATGTAGATCACGGCGATCAGCGACAGAGCGATCATCAGACCGGCCAGGCTATGCGAGGCGTCGGGTGTGATCGGCAGCGAGAAGCGCAGGAAGCCATAGGCGCCCAGCTTCAGCATGATCGCGGCCAGCACGATGGAACCGCCGGTCGGCGCTTCCACGTGGGCGTCCGGCAACCACGTGTGGACCGGCCACATCGGCACCTTCACGGCGAACGCCGCCAAGAGCGCGATGAAGATCAGGATCTGCGGCGTATAGCCCAGCTTGACCTGGTGCCAGGTCAGGATGTCGAACGAACCGCCCGATGCATTCCACAGATAGATGAACGCGACCAGCGTGAGCAGCGAGCCCATCAGGGTGTAGAGGAAGAACTTGAATGCCGCATACACGCGATTCGGGCCACCCCAGACACCGACGATGATGTACATCGGGATCAGAGTTGCTTCGAAGAACACGTAGAACAGCATGCCGTCGAGCGCCACGAACACACCGACCATCAAGCCCGACAGAATCAGGAAGGCGGCCATGTATTGCGACACGCGGCTCGTGATGACTTCCCATCCCGCCAGCACCACGATGATGGTGATGAAGGCGGTCAGCAGAACGAACCACATCGAGATGCCGTCAATACCGAGGTGGTAGTTGACGTTGAACGCTTCGATCCAGGGGGCTTTCTCGACGAACTGCATCGCAGCGGTCGAGGAATCAAACCCGGTGTAGAGAGGAATCGTGACCAGAAAGCCCGCGATCGCGCCAATCAGGGACAAGCCCCGGGTCAGCCCGGGCCGCTCATCGCGGCCCACGGCCAGCACCAGCAGGCCGAATACGATCGGTACAAAGATCGCAAGCGTTAGCCAGGGAAAAGTGTTGGATGCCATGTCGCTTGCCATCATTGGGGAATCAGCACAAAGAAAGTAATCAGAGCCATGATGCCGATGATCATTGCGAACGCGTAGTGATAGATGTAGCCGGATTGCAGGTGACGGCTCACCGCAGCCACCCAGCCCACGACGCGCGCGCTACCGTTGACCAAAAGACCATCGATCAAGCCCCGGTCGCCGGCTTGCCACAGGCCACGGCCCAGGCAACGCGCACCGCGAGCAATCACTTGCTCGTTGATCCAATCGACAAAGTACTTGTTCTCGAGCACTTTGTTCACACCGGACAGGCTGGACTTGATCTTGGCCGGGACCTTGGGATTGATCAGGTAGCAATACCAGGACACCACGGCGCCCGCGACCACCAACCAGAACGGCAGCGTTTGGAACGCGTGCAGGCCATATGCAACCCAACCATGCCAATGGTCTTGCAGTTCTTGCATGGACGGGTGCTTCGGCAACACTTGGATGACGCCTTCGAAGAATCCGCCAAACAGCATGGGCTCGACCACCCAGGCACCCACGAAGATCGAGGGAATAGCCAGCAACACGAGCGGCAGGGTCACCACCCAAGGCGACTCGTGCGGCGTGCCGCCATGATGCCCATGGTCGTCAGCACCGTGACCATGATCGTCCGCGCCATGACCGTGGCCATGATCGCCCGATGCGTCGAAGCGCTCTTTACCGTGGAACACCAGGAAGTACAGGCGGAACGAATACAACGAGGTCACGAAGACACCGATCAGCGTCGCATAGTAGGCGAACGAAGCGCCCCAGACCTGAGCCTGGCCAGCGGCCTCGATGACGTTTTCCTTGGAATAGAAACCCGAGAAGAACGGCGTGCCCACCAGCGCCAGCGTACCGATCAGGAACGTGATCCAGGTAATCGGCATGTACTTGCGCAGACCACCCATGTTGCGGATGTCCTGGTCATGGTGCATACCGATGATCACCGAACCCGCGCCCAAGAACAGCAGTGCCTTGAAGAAGGCGTGCGTCATCAGGTGGAAGATCGCGACCGAGTAAGCCGAGGCGCCCAGCGCGACGGTCATGTAACCCAGCTGCGACAACGTGGAGTAAGCCACCACGCGCTTGATGTCGTTCTGGATGATGCCGAGGATACCGAGGAACAACGCGCCGATGGCACCGATGACGATGATGAAGGACAACGCCGTATCGGACAGTTCAAACAGCGGCGAGAAACGCGCCACCATGAAGATACCGGCCGTCACCATGGTCGCCGCGTGAATCAGCGCCGAGATGGGGGTCGGGCCTTCCATCGAATCGGGCAGCCAGGCATGCAGCGGCACCTGGGCCGATTTACCCATGGCACCGATGAACAGGCAGATACATGCCACGGTCAGCAGCATCCAGTCCGAACCCGGCAGGGTCAGACCGGCGAGCTTGTCGGCTTGCTCGAACACACCGGCATAGTGCATCGTGCCGGTGTAGGCAAACAGCAAACCAATACCGAGCACGAAACCGAAGTCACCGACACGGTTGATGAGGAATGCCTTCATATTGGCGAAGATCGCGGTCGGACGGGTGTACCAGAAACCGATCAGCAGATACGACACCAGACCCACGGCTTCCCAACCGAAGAAGAGCTGAACCATGTTGTTGGACATGACCAGCATCAACATCGAGAAGGTAAACAGCGAGATATAGGCGAAAAAGCGCTGATAGCCAGGATCATCGGCCATGTAGCCAATGGTGTAGATGTGCACCATCAGCGACACGGAGGTGACCACCACCATCATCATGGCCGACAGCGGATCGATCAGGAAACCGATTTCCAGCTTGGTCTGGCCGATCAGGCTCCAGGTGTAGACAGCGCCATCGAACGTATGACCGTTCAGAACATCGCGCAGCACGATCACCGATCCGATCGCGGAGATCAGAACGCCGAGAATCGTGATGATGTGCGCCCCGCGGCGGCCAATAGGACGCCCCAGGAAGCCCGTGCCGAAGAGCCCGGCGAGGATCGCGCCCGCCAGCGGCGCCAGCGCGATCAGCAAGTACAGATTGGGTGAACTAGACATTTTCTTCCAATACCCCGTTAGCCCTTCAGGCGATCGAGATCGTCAACGTTGATCGTGTTCAGGTTACGGAACAACAGCACCAGAATCGCCAACCCGATGGCGGCCTCAGCAGCGGCAACCGTCAGGATGAAGAACACGAACACCTGGCCGGCGGTGTCGCCAAACCAGCTGGAAAACGCCACGAAGTTCATATTGACGGCCAGGAGCACCAGCTCGATGGACATCAACAGAATGATCAGATTGCGGCGGTTCAGGAAAATGCCAAAGATGCCGATCGCGAACAGGATCGCCCCAAGCACCAGAAAGTGAGGCAGCGTCAACGTCATTGTTTTTCTCCTTGAGCGCCGTCGGCAGGCGTAGCGGTCCGACCCATCGCGCGATCGCTCTGGGCAGGCATGCTGACCAGACGGAAACGGTCTTTCGCACGCACGCGCACAGCGGCGGCGGGATCGTTGTACTTGGCATCGCGGCGGCGACGCAGCGTGAGCGAGATGGCGGCGATCATGCCCACCAACAGCAGCGCGGCACCGACTTCGATGGCGTACACGTATTGGGTGTACATCACTTCGCCCAGGACGCGGCTATTGTTGTAGTCACCGGCGGCGGCGACTTGCGGGCCGACATCCGACCAGGTGGTGGCCAGCACGAAAGACATCTCGAGCACCAGCACCAATCCGATCACCAGGCCCAGCGGCAGATAGGTCTTCAGCCCGCGGCGCATGCTGTCGATACGGATATCGAGCATCATCACCACGAACAGGAACAACACCATCACCGCGCCGACGTACACCAGCACGAGCAGGAGTGCGAGGAACTCCGCACCGAGCAACATCCACAGCATCGCCGCATTGGCGAACGCGAGGATCAGGTGCAGAACGGCGGTCACCGGGCTGCGCGCGGTGATGACGCGGAATGCCGCGATCACGAGAACCGCCGACAGTATGTAGAACAATACAGTAGTAAAAGTCATGAGTCAGACCTTAGGCGTCAACGGTATGGCGCGTCTTCGGCCCGGCGGCGGGCGATTTCGGCTTCGTAGCGGTCGCCGACGGCGAGCAGCATGTCTTTGGTGAAATACAGGTCGCCGCGCTTTTCACCGTGGTAATCGAGAACGTGGGTTTCCACGATCGAATCCACGGGGCAGCTTTCCTCACAGAAGCCGCAGAAAATGCACTTGGTCAGATCGATGTCGTAGCGCGTGGTGCGGCGGGTGCCGTCCTCACGCACGTCCGAATCGATCGTGATCGCCATGGCGGGACAGACTGCTTCGCACAGCTTGCATGCGATACAGCGTTCTTCGCCATTGGGATAGCGACGCAGCGCGTGCAAACCACGGAAACGCGCCGACGTGGGCGTCTTTTCCATGGGATAGCGCAACGTGACCTTGCGTTTGAAAAAGTACTTGCCCGTCAGGCGCATGCCCTTGAGCAACTCGGCTAGCATCAGGCTGCCGAAGAAATCTTTGATCGCTTCCATATCCTGCCTCAGCTTGACGCCTTAACGCCAAATGTTCCAGGGCGTCTGCATCCAGATCGCCACCACCACCAGCCACACACCGGTCAGCGGGATGAAAATTTTCCAGCCCAACCGCATGATCTGGTCATAGCGGTAACGCGGGAACGACGCGCGGAACCACACGAACAACGACACCACGCAGAAAGTCTTCAGCCCCAGCCAGAGCCAGCCCGGGACCCAGGTCAGCGGCGCCACGTCCACCGGAGGCATCCAGCCGCCCAGGAACATGATCGAGGCCATCGCCGACAGCAGAATCATGTTGGCGTACTCACCCAGGAAGAACAGGGCAAAGGCCATACCGGAGTATTCGACCATGTGGCCGGCCACGATTTCCGATTCGCCTTCGACCACGTCGAACGGGTGACGGTTGGTTTCCGCAACGGCCGAGATCACATAGATCACGAAGAGCGGCAAGAGCGGCAGCCAGTTCCACGACAGGAACGTCAGACCACGCTCGGCAAACCAGCCGCGCGACTGACCCATGACGATTTCCGACATGTTCAGGCTGCCCGAAACCAGCAGCACGGTCACCAGCACGAAGCCGATGGCCAGCTCGTACGACACCATCTGCGCGGAGGCGCGCAGCGCGCCCAGGAAGGCGTACTTGGAGTTCGACGCCCAGCCCGCCACGATCACGCCATACACCCCGATCGAGGTGATGGCCATCACGTACAGCAAACCTGCGTTGACATTGGCCAGGACGACTTCGGGACCAAAGGGCACGACGGCCCAGGCCGCCAAGGCCGGCATCAGCGTAACGACCGGCGCCACGACGAACAGAACTTTGTTCGCCTGCGTCGGCACCACGACTTCTTTGGTCAGCAGCTTGAACACGTCCGCGAACGGCTGCAGCAAGCCCCGGAAACCCACACGAGTCGGGCCCAGACGCACGTGCATCCAGCCGATCATCTTGCGTTCCCAGTACGTCAGGTACGCCACACACAGAATGATGGGCACCGCAATCACGACGATCTTGATAATCGTCCAGATCACCAGCCAACCAGTCGGGCCCAGCAAGGCCTGACCGTGGCTTTCAAGAGTATTGAGCCATTCCATTGTCAGGCACGCTCCACGCTGATTTCACCGAACGCACCGCCCAGGGCGGCCGTTTGCTCAAAGCCCGCCGAAATACGCACTGCGCGCTCGGCGACGGCATCATCCTGCACCGCGACCAGCTCGACCGAGCCGCCGGCGCCCGACACACGGACTTTGTCGCCCGCCGTCAGGTTCAGGGCCGACAAGGTCTTGCCGTTGATGCGTGCCGTCGGAGCCTTCGAAGCCGGGGTGGCTTGCAGCGGCCCGGAACGGCGCACGATGGCGTCGGTACGGTAGATGGGCACATCGGCGACGCGCTCCAGACCGGCAGCCGCGCGACCCAGACCACGAGCGGCCTTGATCTCGTTGGACAGACGGCTTTCGATGCCGCCGGCCAGGGCCGTGTCACGCACCGACTCGGAAGTCTCGTCGTCGAAGCCGGCCAATTGCAGCACGTTGCCCAACACACGCAGGACCTTCCAGGCCGGACGGGTTTCGCCCACCGGCGGAACCGTGCCCTTGAAGCTTTGCGCCAGACCTTGTGCGTTGACAAACGTACCCGACGTTTCGGTAAACGGCGACACGGGCAACATCACATCCGCCCAGTCTTGCGCGGACGACGCGTACGGCGTCAATGCCACGGCAAACTCGGCGGCGCGCAACGCGGCGACGGCTTGGGGACCGTTGTCAGCGTCCAGAGCCGGCTCGGCGTGCAGAACGATGTAGGCCTTCAGCGGCTCGGCCAGCATGGCAGCGGCGGTCTTGCCACCCTGCCCCGGCACGGCGCCAGCCAGGTAACCACCCACGGTGTTACCACCGGCGGTCAGGAAACCAAAACGGGCACCCGTCACGTCAGCGATATGACGCGCGTTGGCGGCCAAGATCGAGGCGTCGGGTGCAGCAATAGCCATGTTACCGATCAGCACCGCGGCGTTGGTGCCGGACACGAGGCTCGCGGCGATTTGCTTGGCGGTCTCGTCAGGGATGACAGTCGCGAACTCGGCCGGAACGGTTTGATCCTTGGCTTGAGCCAGGGCCACCGCGACTTGCGCCAGCGCCGTTGCCAGCTGCGAGGGAGCCACCGTGATACGGGCAGCCACCGGCATCAGCGGATCATCCGCCGAGCTGTCGATCATCATCACTTGCGTGCCACGCTTGGTGGCCTGACGCAGACGTTGCGCCATCAGCGGGTGGTCCTTGCGCAGGAACGAACCCACGACCAGCACGCGATCGACCTTGTCCAGATCGGCGATCGGCATGCCCAGCCACGGCGCGCCCGTGAGCGCGGCGTCGAAATTCGGATCGGTCTGACGCAGACGGAAGTCGATGTTTTCCGAGCCCAGCGCGCGAACCAGACGGCCCAGCAGCGCGAATTCTTCGGTGGTCGCGTATTCGGCAGCCAGCGCGCCGATCTGACCGGCACCGTGGCTGTTTTTCACGCGCGACAGGCCTTGCGCCACGGCTTGCAGCGCATCGGCCCAGGAGGCTTGCTGCCACTTGCCATCCGTGCCCTTGATCATCGGCACGGTCAAACGGTCTTCGCTATTGAGGCCTTCGTACGAGAAACGATCGCGATCGCTGATCCAGCATTCGTTGATCGATTCGTCTTCGAACGGCACCACGCGCATGACGCGGTCGCCCTTGACCTGAACGATCAAGTTGGCGCCCAGGCTGTCATGCGGGCTGACCGTACGGCGACGGGCCAACTCCCAGGTCCGCGCCGAGTAACGGAACGGCTTGGAGGTCAGGGCGCCTACGGGACAGAGATCGATCATGTTGCCGGACAGTTCCGACTCGATCGAACGGCCCACGAAGGTCGTGATTTCGGAGTGTTCGCCGCGATTGAGCATACCCAGCTCCATCACGCCGGCGATTTCCTGACCGAAACGCACGCAGCGGGTGCAGTGAATGCAGCGCGTCATTTCCTCGGCCGAAACCAGCGGGCCGAGATCTTTGTGGAATACCACGCGCTTTTCTTCGCGATAACGCGAGGAGGAACCGCCATAGCCCACCGCCAGATCCTGCAGCTGGCACTCGCCGCCCTGATCACAGATCGGGCAATCGAGCGGGTGGTTGATGAGCAGAAACTCCATGACCGACTTCTGCGCGGCCTTGGCTTTTTCCGAGCAGGTGTGAACCACCATGCCATTGGTAGCCGGCGTTGCGCAGGCGGGCAGCGCCTTGGGCGCTTTTTCCACTTCAACCAGGCACATGCGGCAGTTCGCCGCGATGGACAGTTTCTTGTGGTAGCAGAAATGGGGCACATACAGGCCGATCTTCTGGGCCGCATGCATCACCATGCTGCCCTCGGGGACTTCGACCTGTTTACCGTCGACGGTTAATTCAACCATTGCTGTTCCTGAGACCTACAGATATTGCGGGACCACACACGACTTGTGCTCGATGTGGTGCGCGAATTCGTCGCGATAATGCTTGAGAAAACCACGGACCGGCATAGCGGCCGCGTCACCCAGAGCGCAAATCGTGCGACCCATGATGTTGCCGGCGACGTTGTCCAGCATATCCAGGTCTTCCGGTCGACCTTGACCGTGCTCGATACGATGCACCATACGGTACAACCAGCCCGTGCCTTCGCGGCACGGCGTGCACTGACCGCAGCTTTCCTCGTAATAGAAGTACGACAAGCGCAGCAGCGACTTCACCATGCAGCGCGTCTCGTCCATGACGATGACCGCGCCCGAACCCAACATGGACCCGGCTTTCGCGATCGAGTCGTAATCCATGGTGGTGTCCATCATGATGTCGGCGGGCAGAACCGGGGCGCTCGATCCACCAGGGATCACGGCCTTGAGCTTCTTGCCACCGCGCATGCCGCCGGCCAGCTCGAGGAGCTTCGGGAACGGCGTGCCCAGGGGGATCTCGTAGTTGCCGGGACGCTCGACATCACCGGAAATCGAAAACAGCTTGGTGCCGCCGTTATTCGGTTTGCCGACTTCAAGGTAGGCCTGGCCACCATTGCGGATGATCCAAGGCACCGCCGCGAAGGTCTCGGTGTTGTTGATCGTCGTGGGCTTGCCGTACAGACCGAAGCTCGCCGGGAACGGCGGCTTGAAGCGCGGCTGGCCTTTTTTGCCTTCCAGCGATTCGAGCAGCGCGGTTTCTTCGCCGCAGATATAGGCGCCGTAACCGTGGAACGCATGCAGTTGGAAGCTGAAATCCGAACCCAGGATCTTGTCACCCAGGAAGCCTGCGGCGCGCGCTTCTTCCAGGGCTTCTTCGAAGCGTTGATACACCTCGAAGATTTCGCCGTGGATGTAGTTGTAACCCACGCTGATGCCCATGGCATAGGCCGCGATGGCCATGCCTTCGATCACGATATGCGGGTTAAAACGCAGAATGTCGCGGTCTTTGAACGTACCCGGTTCACCCTCGTCCGAGTTGCAGACCAGATACTTCTGACCGGGGAACGCGCGCGGCATGAAGCTCCACTTCAAGCCGGTCGGGAAGCCCGCGCCGCCACGGCCGCGCAGACCCGAGGCCTTGACCTCGGCGATCACGTCCTCGGGCTTCATGCCCGTGGTCAGGATCTTGCGCAGGGCTTCGTAGCCGCCGCGCTTGACGTAGTCCTGCAAATGCCAGTTCGCGCCATCCACATCCGCCATGATCTGCGGCGTGATATGACGGCCGTGCAGACACATGGAGTTGGACAGATCGTTTAACGGGTTGGGGTCCAGACCCTGAGCGAATCGTGAGTACAGATCGGGCGCGTTCATGCCGACTCTCCTTGTGCGCCGAGCGATTTCAGGTCTTTCACCAATGCGTCGAGCTTTTCTTCAGTCATACGCACGCACATATGTTTGTTGTTGACCAGCAGCACGGGCGAATCGCCGCAGGCGCCCATGCACTCGCCTTCGACCAGGGTAAACAGGCCGTCGGGGGTGGTCTCACTAAACTCGATACCCAGCTTGCGCTTCAAGAAGTCGCCGGCTTTTTCGCCGTCGCGCAGGGCACAGGGCAAGTTGGTGCACACAGAGATCTTGTGCTTGCCAACGGGCCGGGTGTCGAACATGTTGTAGAACGTGGCGACTTCCTGCACCGCGATGGGCGGCACGCCGATGTAGTTGGCCACATCTTCGAGCACCTCGGGGGGGAGCCAGCCCTTTTCTTCTTGCGCAATAGCAAGCGAAGCCATGATGGCCGACTGGCGCTGGTCGCCCGGGAACTTGGCAAGTTCCCGATCGATTTTCTGATAGGCCTGTGCGGAAAGCAGCATAGTTTGAATCCGGGTTATGCGGGGCGGTCGTGCTGAGGGTTCAGCGATCGATCTCGCCGAAAACGATATCCTGCGTACCGATGATAGTGACGGCGTCAGCGATCATGTGACCGCGCGACATCTCATCGAGCGATTGCAAATGGGCAAATCCTGGCGCCCGAATCTTCAGGCGATAGGGTTTATTGGCGCCGTCAGACACCAGATAAATGCCGAACTCGCCTTTCGGATGTTCGACGGAGGCATACGCCTCGCCCGGCGGAACGTGGAAACCTTCAGTGAAGAGCTTGAAATGGTGAATCAGCTCTTCCATGTTGGACTTCATGGCGGTACGGCTGGGCGGTGCGACCTTGTGGTTCTCGATCATCACCGGGCCGGGGTTGTTGCGCAGCCACTCGACGCACTGACGGATGATGCGGTTGCTCTCGCGCATCTCGGCCACACGCACCAGATAGCGGTCATAGCAGTCGCCGTTCACGCCAACCGGCACGTCGAAATCGACCAGATCGTACACCTCGTAGGGCTGCATCTTGCGCAGATCCCACGCCACGCCCGAGCCACGCAGCATCGGGCCGGTAAAGCCCAGCGCCTTGGCGCGATCGGGGTCAACCACACCGATACCGACCAGACGCTGTTTCCAGATCCGGTTGTCGGTCAGCAGGGTTTCGTATTCATCCACGCAGCCGGGGAAACGGTTGG
This sequence comes from Bordetella sp. 15P40C-2, assembly GCF_009763235.1. Lineage (NCBI taxonomy): Bacteria > Pseudomonadati > Pseudomonadota > Betaproteobacteria > Burkholderiales > Alcaligenaceae > Bordetella > Bordetella sp. 15P40C-2. Next base: position 27,485 of record NZ_WSJA01000038.1, on the reverse strand, counting down.
TGAAGTCCTCGATGAAGTCCAGCAGCGAACCCGAGCGCGCTTCGTTCATGCGACGCAGCTCTTTTTCGCTACGGTATTTGTTTTCGCCACCGAACTGCGCCATCGTGTCGGGCAGATCGCGATACACGCCACCCGGACGGTAGTACGCCGCGTGCATGCGAGCACCCGACACCGCTTCGTAGCAGTCCATCAAGTCTTCGCGTTCGCGGAAGGCGTACAGAAACACCGCCATCGCGCCCACGTCCAGCGCGTGCGAACCCAGCGACATCAGGTGGTTCAGGATACGAGTGATCTCGTCGAACATCACCCGGATGTACTGCGCGCGCAGCGGGGCTTCGATGCCAAGGAGCTTCTCGATCGCCATGCAATAAGCGTGCTCGTTGCACATCATGGACACGTAATCCAGACGGTCCATGTAGGGCAGCGCCTGGATATAGGTCTTGTGCTCGGCTAGCTTTTCCGTGGCACGGTGCAACAGCCCGATATGCGGGTCGGCGCGCTGAATGACTTCGCCATCCAACTCCAGCACCAGACGCAACACACCGTGCGCGGCCGGGTGCTGCGGGCCGAAGTTCAGGGTGTAATTCTTAATTTCTGCCATGATTTAACGCCCCATGCCGTAGGAATCTTCGCGCACGACACGCGGGGTAAGTTCGCGCGGTTCGATGGTGACCGGCTGATACACCACGCGCCGCTGCTCGGCGTCGTAACGCATCTCGACGTTGCCCGACAAGGGGAAGTCTTTGCGGAAAGGATGACCGATAAAGCCGTAGTCCGTCAGGATGCGGCGCAGGTCGGGGTGGCCTTCAAACACGATACCAAAGAGGTCAAACGCTTCGCGCTCGTACCAATTCACGCTCGGCCAGCACTCGATGAGCGAAGCAACGATGGGCAGGTCTTCGTTCGGCGCGTACGTACGCACGCGCAGACGCCAGTTGTGGGTGACCGAAAGCAGATGAATCACCACGGCAAAGCGCGAACCCGAGGCGGAGCCGGCGGCTTCCTGGGTTTCCCGGCGGGTGCCATTACCCCATTTCAGGTAATCCACGCCGCACAGGTCGATACAGGTTTCAAAGCGCAGACCGCTATCGGTACGCAGCTTGTTGCAGACCGTGATCCATTGATCGGCCGGCACTTCGAGCGTGAGCTCGCCAAGTGCTTCGGTCAGGGCAATATCCGCCCCCAACGCGGCCTGCAGGTTATGTTTCAGGGTTTCGAGCCTGGTCATCGTCATGTCGCTTAGGTAAACCGATATGCTGACGGGCGCCGCCTCGCTTACTGCGTGGCGGGCTGCGATCAGCGGGCAATAGTGTTGGTCAGGCGGATCTTGTTCTGCATTTGCAGCAGACCGTAGACCAAGGCCTCGGCCGTGGGCGGACAGCCCGGCACGTAGACGTCGACAGGCACAATACGATCACAGCCGCGCACCACCGAATACGAGTAGTGGTAGTAGCCACCGCCATTGGCGCACGAACCCATGGACACCACCCAACGCGGCTCGGGCATCTGGTCGTAGACCTTGCGCAGCGCAGGCGCCATTTTGTTGCACAGCGTGCCAGCAACAATCATCAAGTCCGACTGCCGGGGGCTGGGACGGAAGATGATGCCGAACTGGTCAAGGTCGTAACGCGCCGCACCGGCGTGCATCATCTCCACGGCGCAACAGGCCAGACCAAAGGTCATGGGCCACATCGAGCCAGTCTTTGCCCAGTTCAGGAACTTGTCGGCACTGGTGGTGATAAAACCTTGCTTGAGGATGCCGTCTATAGCCATATTTGTCTCTGAAAGCGTGCAGGAAGGCTGGGATTATTCCCAATCCAGCGCGCCCTTCTTCCATTCGTAAATGAAGCCAACCGTCAGAATCGCCAGGAAGGCCATGACCGTCCAGAAACCGACGAGACCAACCGTGCCTTGCGCGATCGCCCACGGGAACAAAAACGCGATTTCGAGATCGAACAGGATGAACAGGATGGCGACCAGGTAATAGCGCACATCGAACTTCATCCGCGCGTCTTCGAAGGCTTCGAACCCGCACTCATACGGCGAAAGCTTTTCTGCGTAAGGGCGACGAGGCCCGAGCAGCGAACCCGCCGTCAGCAGTGCAAACCCGATCAGGGTAGCAACCACAATAAACAGCAGGACGGGGAAATACTGTTCCAAGTTCATCTTTGGCGTCCGTCAAATGCGCAAACCTTCAGATTGTAGCATTTGCAAGGTGACTGTCCGCTGAACCCCCCATACCAAAATCGTAATACCAGGGGTCTTGCGCAATGGGTAAAGATCATGAAAAAAGCCACCCCGAAAGGTGGCTTTTGGCGAGCGGGCGCGAACCCGCTCACGCGCTCGATATCAAGCGAGGCTTGCGCCCCGCAATCGATTAGAAGCGGTGACGAACACCAACACCAACAGCGGTGCTCTTCAGATCGTCGTAGAACGCGTAGTTCTTGGCGTACGAACCGTAAGCGTACAGGTTGGTACGCTTGGACAGGTCGTAGGTGTAGCCCAGCGAGAAGATGTTCATCTTCTCGTCGGCGCCCGATCCCTTGCCGGCCAGACGGTCGTTGCTGGGATCAACCATTTGCCACGAACCGAACAGCTTCGAAGCACCACCGATCGGAGCGCTCAGGCCGACCATGTACGAGTTGGCCTTGAAGTTGTTGGCGAATTCCATGCCGTAGCCGACGGTGCTGATTTCGTCGTTGCCGTTCACGCCCATGCTGCTGAACCAGCCGTCGGTCGTGCGAGCATAAGCCAAGCCCAGCTTGACAACTTCGAAGTCATACGACGCGCCGATCGAGTACTGACGCGGCTTGACGTTGGCGTCGGTGGTGTCGCTGCCCGGGTTCAGCTGGTCGTACGCGAAAGCGACGTTCAGCGGACCGTTGACGTAGCGGATACCGGCGGTGATGGCACGGGTGTTGTTGTTGGTCTTGAAGTCGTTTTCCGACACAGCGTCAAACGCGTAGCCAACGCCAACTTGGAAGCCGCTGAACGACGGGGTTTGGTACATGACCATGTTGTCGTAGCGGACGGTGTTGGCAGCGCTCAGGGCCATACCGATGTTGGCTTGACCGAAGCCAGCGCCGAACGGGTCGATCGAACCGAAGTACTTGGAGGCGATGTTGGTTTGGCGACCCAGGTCCAGACGGCCCCAGGCTTCGCTTTGCAGACCGACGGTAGCTTGACGGCCGAACAGACGACCACCTTGAGCGGAGCGACCGTTACCCGAGTTGAAACCGCTTTCCAGTTGGAAAACAGCTTGCAGACCATCACCCAGATCTTCGGTGCCACGCAGACCCCAACGCGAGCCATTTTGCACGCCATTGATCATGCCAAAGCGGCTGCCGTTTTCGATGCCGTGCTTGGAGCCACCGCTGATTTTGTTGTAGCCGAGACCGGTATCGATGATGCCGTACAGCGTCACCGAGGTTTCTGCCTGGGCCACGCCAGCGAAGCCAGCGAGCAGAGCGGCAGCGAGCAGAGTCTTTTTCATTTAAGAAATCTCCGTTGATATGAGTGACAAGGGCACAGGACGTTGCGAATTACCTAGGCCCCCCTAACTCCGCGAAGGGAAGTTGACGCTATTGCATCAAAAATCCCTCGCACTGGCTATGGTTGCCTTCAGAAAGTAGATCAATGGCCGTCCAGATGTTGGTATCCCGCAACAAACCACTGCACTCGGCCAGTTCTGCGCCACACCGTCTACGCGTTTTCCCTAGCGGGTTCAAACCGGGTATCGGCGGCCGGATTCGCGCGCGCCAGAACGCCCGGCCCGGCCACCGCCAGACAAAGCGCGAGCCACGCCAGGCTCAGCGAAAAGCCCGCCATCACGTCGCTGGCGTAATGAACCTGTAGCAACACGCGACTGACGCCTATGGCGCTAATCAGCATCGCCCCAAGAATCAGGCAAAGCCGCCGCTGTGGGGCCGGCAAATGGCGCGCGAGGATGAGGCAGATACAACCGTACACCGCCATGGATCCCGCCGAGTGGCCACTGGGGAAACTCCATCCGACCTCCACGGCATAGCCATGCAAATGCTCGGGCCGCGCTCGCTGGAGCGCGTGCTTGACGATAAGGGTGAGCATCCCCGCGCCGCCCGTGGCGACGGCGAAGGTCATCGCCAGACGCCACTCGCGCCGCAGCAGCAGCCCCAGCACCAGCACGCACGCCAGCAGCGCCAGCCAGTTCCGGTTACCCAAAGAGGTAAATAGCGCCAGGCACCGCAATAACCCGTCCGGCAATGAACTTGCAAACCCGGAAGCCAGCGCCTGATCGAAACTCGCAAGACCGCCCTGCCGGACCATCATCAGCGCCAGCATGACAAATGCGCCGGTGCCAACACCGCACACCGCCAACCAAAACGGGCGCCACCCCCACCGGAATGGCAATCCGCGCGGCCCGCTGACCGCCCCGACGAGCACGCCCGCGGTCACGGGCACGCCGAACACAACCGCCCACGGACAAGTCGTGAGCCACAGCTCCCATCCGTGCCACCAGGAGGGCTCGACCATCATTGCGGGACACCCGTACGCGACTTAATCGTCATCGACTCCACCTCGTGACATGCCGAGTAACACAGTCGAATGCCTTCTTGTCCTCGTCATAGTCCCACCGCTGGATCGCGCAATTGTGCCGGCCCGCCGCCACGGCGTGATCGATCACGTTGACAGAGTTCGGGATGCCCCCGCGCACTCGGCGGGACAACGCCGTGCCAGCCTGAACCACCCAGGCCTGCCGTGTTCCAGGCGGCCGCTCACTGAGCGCTTCATCATGGGCCAGCCCGCCCTCCTCGAGAATCTCCCCGACAGGCAGCGAGGCGCTGGCCAGGCTGGTCTCGCCTAAAGCCGGCATGACGTAGGGCAGATGGATGTGCCCGCCCAGAATCAGATCAGCCCCAGCCTCCACCCATGCGGGAACGGCCTTTTCTCGGCCGATCAGCAGATTCTTGCGATCATGCTCGACGGCGGCTCTGACGGGGTGATGCAGCACCACGATCCGTAAACAATCCGGATGGGCCCGCCGCAGACGTTGCGCGACACGGGTGATCTGGTGCGCATCGACCTGACCTCTTTCATGCCGCGTGGGCCGCGTGGAATTCACGCCAATCGCCAGCAGACCCGGTGTTTCAAACACCGGCTCAAGCGTCGCGCCCATCGCCCGACGATACCCGCCGTAGGGATTGAGCAATCGCGCCACCACGTTGAACAATGGGATGTCGTGATTGCCCGGTACGGCCAGGACAGGGCGTTCCAGGGCCTGGACAAAGCTGCGCACAGCGGCAAATTGGCTGCGCCGCGCCCGTTGCGTCAGGTCGCCACTGAGCAGCACCAGATCCGGTTGCAAGTCATGCGACAGGTGCAGCAGCGCCTGCACGACGGGTTCAACTTCGGTACCAAAATGGGGGTCGGAAATTTGCAGAATCCGCGTCATTGATATTCCGGCTGGTCAGGCGCGCTCGGCCTGCATGGAAGGCGGCGGCACCAGCAAATGCAGGGGCTGCTCGGCGACATTGAATTCCAGTGGCGTATCTATCCAAAATATTTCGCCGTCCAGGGCAACCTTGACGCGCCGGCCGGGCCGCCCGACACGGACGGTCAGCTTTTCAAAGCCAAAGCTGAAGACATGCTCGGCCTCCCCCAGGCGGCTGAGCCAGCCACGCAGCACAAGGCCATAGAGCCCCCAGGTCCCGATAGGCTTGGATCCCATCGCGACGAGTTTGCCCCGATTCAGATCGTCCACCTCGGGAATACCAATCTGTTCGAGCTGCAGTGCGTTGTTGCCCACCACAATGGTCGGCGTACGTAACTTCCGGGTCTGTCCCTCGTATTCCAGCACCAGGGAAAGTTGCCGGTGCGCGCGCGCCAGGGTGACCAGCGCGGACCACACCGCCACGAGGCGACTGCGCCCATAGCGCTGTTTGTAGGCTTCGCGATCCGCAAGCAACTGGGGATACAGGCCCAGGCTGGCGTTGATGAGAAACGTACGTCCATTGACCACGCCTACCTGCACCGGCTCGGGCTGCGCTGCCAGCAGGCAGCGCGTGGCGAGTTCAGTGTCCTGCGCAATCCCGTAGGTGCGACCGAAATAGTTGAAGGTGCCCTGAGGCAGGATGCCGAACGGCAATCCACTACCAATGACGGCCTGCGCCACCGCGCTTAACGTGCCATCGCCACCCGCGGCCACGACGATGCCACCCTGCTCGCGAGCGCGTGTGACGGCTTGCTGGGCGACAGCAGGCAGCTTGGCACCCTCGTCGACGGGCATCAGTTCATAACGGCGCCCAGCCTCGTCGAGCACCCGCTGGATGGTCGCCTGAACGTCTTGCGCATCATCGCGGCCGGAACCGGTATTGAGCACAATGAAAAACGGCTCTTGGCCGGACAGCTGAGTAGGATTCATGCCACAAAGATAGCCTGGGGTTCGACCAGCAGGCAAGCCGCATAGGACTAAAATCCTCGCTGAGCAGACTTCCCCGCTACGCCGTGCCCCCCTCCGACGCCCCATTCAGTTTTCGAAAAATCGCCATCCCGGCCTTTGGCCCTTCGATGTGCTTTGGCGTCAGCAACGGGGCGATGTTGCCCGTTGTGGCGCTCAGCGCACGCGAACTCGGCGCCTCGGTGGCGATGGCGAGTCTTATCGTCGCGCTGATCGGCATCGGATCGTTGGTCAGCAACATCCCGGCAGCGATGATCACCTCGCGTTATGGCGAGCGTCGCGCCATGATAGGCGCGGGCATGCTGAGCATGCTGGCGCTGCTGTTGTGCATCGGCGCCCCGAATGCGTGGGCGCTCGCCGTCGGGGTGTTCTTTATCGGCATGGCGTCGTCGATCTTCATGCTGGCGCGCCAAAGCTACATGATCGATGCGGTACCGGCCTATATGCGGGCGCGCGCGTTATCGACCTTGGCGGGAACCATGCGTATTGGCGCATTCGCGGGGCCATTTGGCGGTGCGGCCTTGATGCACTTTCTGGGTCTGGAGGGGGCTTACTGGTTCGCGATGCTGGCGATGGGCGGCGCCACGCTGATTGCCTATCACGCGCCCGACATGGCCCCGCCGGAACGCCAGCCCGGCAACCCAAGCCGGACCAAATATCGCATCATCGACGTCGCGCGCGAGCACCATGAGGTGCTGCTCACGCTGGGCTTGGGGATTTTGATGGTCAGCGCGGTGCGTTCTTCGCGCCAGGTGGTCATCCCGTTGTGGGCGGACTACCTGGGGATGAGCCCCAGTACGACGTCGATCATCTATGGACTGGTGGCCGCCATTGATATGTCGGTGTTTTATCCCGCCGGCAGTTTGATGGACCGACGCGGACGGCTCTGGGTCGCCGTGCCATCGGCACTGCTGATGGGCGTGTCTCTGATTGGAACGTCGTTGACCACTGGCCTGGTCGGCTTTGTGTTAATGGCCTTACTGCTGGGGATGGGCAATGGCATAGGCTCCGGGATCGTCATGACCCTGGGTGCGGACGCCGCGCCCAAGCAAGGCCGCACCGAATTTTTGGGACTATGGCGCCTCGTGTCGGATATGGGCACGAGTGTCGGACCGGTGGTATTGTCGGCTGTGACTGCGGCGTTCACGCTCACGCTGGCGGTGGCTACGATGGGCGCGTTTGGACTGGGAGCGGCGGCGGTGTTTTGGCGTTGGCTTCCGCGTTCCAATCCGTCGGCTCAAAGCTGACGAGGGAGTCGCAAAAACAAACCCCGTCAGCACGAGGCGGCGGGGTTTGCGCGACACACATTCGAATAACGGAGTCGATCCAAACCGCGCCCGTCTGTCTAGTTACAGGCTCGGACGCGGCCAGCGGGCTGCTTACTGCTGTTGCGCCTGGTAGGCGTAGTCCGCCTCGTGTTTCGCCAGCCTCAGCAGCAGCAACATGCAAGCCAGCAAGCCCGCGCCGGCAAGCACCCACCCCGTTTGGCCCAGCGCCGGCACCGCTACCAGCGGAGCAGCCAAACCGGCCAGCGGCGCCAACAGCATAATCATCCAGAACGCCGCACCGCCTCGGCGAGCGGGCGTCGCCGCCTGCGCACGGTGCACCACCGTGGCGGTTGCCCGTTGATAGGCTTTTGCTCGCTGCGTCTTGGCGCGGTACGTCCGTATGGTCCGCCCGCCTCTGCCGCGTTCACGCACGAAATCACCGTAAACCACTGCCATATGCGCCTCCTAGCTCTACGCCTATGCGGGCACGGCGCCCACATAGCTCTGGCCTGGCACTTCAGCGTGGCCGGGCTTCTGCCGCCCCGGTCCACTAAAACACCAGTGTGTTAGTCACCAACTGCTGTTAGGCATAGAAATACACCACATCCGCAGGATTAGCAATCCCATTGAGATCAGAAAAGCCTACAAAACGCAATGCGACAGATTGACGCACCGGTTTTCATAGGGACCGCGGCGGTGTGCGCGGAAACGTCTAGTAATTTGCCGTGACATCTCAGGAATCACGCCAGTGGGCATCCCGAGACATACTTTTACGCAAGCTTAAATAACTAGAGGAGAGCGAGCATGTCTACGCAAGATAGCCCAGAACCCACAGAATTGAAACGGGTAATGGGCCCTAAGTTGTTATTGCTGTTCATTGTCGGCGACATTCTTGGCACGGGGATCTATGCCCTGACGGGGCAAGTCGCGCAGGAGGTCGGTGGCGCGGCGTGGGCGCCGTTTTTGGTGGCGTTCGCGGTGGCGCTGCTGACGGCCTTCTCCTATTTGGAACTGGTGACCAAATACCCGCGCGCTGCGGGCGCGGCGCTATATGTGCATAAGGCTTTCGGCATCCATTTCCTGACGTTTATCGTGGCTTTTACGGTCATGTGCTCCGGGCTGACGTCGGCGGCAACCGCCTCCCGGGCATTTTCGGCCAATATGTTCGCGGTATTTGGGATGGGCGACGACGCGACACTGGTCACCATGGGTGCGTTGGGATTCATGGTACTCGTCATGATTGTCAATTTCCGCGGTGCATCCGAGAGCGTCAAGGCCAACGTCGTGCTGACGCTCATCGAGTTAAGCGGCTTGCTGCTCGTGATCCTGCTGGGTTTTTATGCAATGAGTAAAGGCCAGGCAGATTTCTCACGCGTGGTCGCCTTCGAGACACCCGAGAATAAAAGCGTGTTTCTGGCCGTGACCTCGGCAACGGCGCTGGCATTCTTTGCCATGGTGGGCTTTGAGGACTCGGTAAACATGGCCGAGGAAGTGCATGCCCCGCACAAAATTTTCCCCAAGGTCATGCTCACCGGCCTGGGCATCACGGCGGTGATTTACGTTTTAGTATCTATTTGTGCCGTGGCGCTGATCCCCGTGGGCGAGCTGGCCGCGAGTTCTACGCCACTGGTGCTGGTCGTGGAGCGCGCCGCGCCCGGCTTGCCGATGGATAAGATCATGCCGGTCATCTCGATGTTCGCCGTCGCGAACTCGGCGCTGATTAATATGATGATGGCTAGTCGCCTGCTCTACGGCATGTCGCGCCAAAACGTGCTGCCGAAGTTCTTGTCCTACGTGCACCGACGCAACCAGACGCCTTGGGCGGCGATCGTGTTTACGACCATCCTCGCCCTGGCCCTGATTCTGCTGGTCTCTTCGACCAACTCCAAAGCCATCAGTGCGTTGGGCGGCACCACCGCACTGCTCTTATTGGGCGTGTTCGCGTTTGTGAATATCGCGGTACTGGTGTTGCGCCGCGACCGCGTGGAACATACGCACTTCAAAGCCAACACGGTTCTGTCGATCGTTGGCGCGGCGGCCTGCGTGTTCCTGGTGACACCCTTGACAGGACGCGATGTCATCCAATACCAAGTGGCGGGATGGTTGCTAGCACTGGGCGTGGTGATGTGGGGACTGACAGTGCTGTTCCAGCGCAATCAGCCGCACCGGCTCGATCCCGAGCGATTGAACGAAAGATAAGCAGCGCACGCGATCCGAACAAGGGCGCGCGTCTACCGGGGAGGAGGCGCGCGCCTTTGTTCATTTACCGCCCACGGGGCGAGATGCTTCGGCGGGGACGCGGGCGTCACAGTGGGGATCTGCATGCGGCGTCGTGCCGCATGGCTGTGTTAGAAGCCGCACATCGCAGCTAAGGTTTCCCAATTCAGTTGCAGCTCGGGTTGGGAATACCCGAGAAAGCCCAGCGCGAGCACGGCCACGAGCAGAAAACCACCCAGCACTCGCCAGAAACGTGAGCGTTTCATCTCAGCTCGCCGCGTTCGCCATGGCGGCGCGCGGTGCCAGCGACTGTTCTTTCACCGGCAAACACAACAACGCCGCGATCAGGGCCAGCGCGATACCGATCCACCACATTAAGTCGTAGTTGCCGGTGCTCGCGTAGAGGTATCCCCCCAGCCACACGCCCACGAAGCTGCCGACCTGGTGGCCCAAAAAGACGATGCCGGACAACGTTGCCGCATATCTCAGCCCATAAATCTGGCCGATAAGCCCCTGGGTCAGCGGTACTGTGCCCAGCCAGAATAAGCCCATCCAGCCGGCAAATACATAGAGCACCCAGGTCGACAGCGGCATTACGAGAATCAGCAACATGCCAAAAGCGCGCAGGCCATACATGGCCGCCAACAAGCGCTTTTTGCTGTATTTGCCGCCAAGTTTGCCGGCGTAGAACGAACCCACCACATTGAACAGACCGATCAACGCGATAGCTGTAGCGCCTTGGCTGGCCTGCAGCCCTTCGTCGGCCACGAAAGCGGGCAAGTGCAGCGTGATGAACGCCGTGTGAAATCCACAGACGAAGTAGCTGCCCGCCAGAAAATGAAATGACGGGTGGCGCAACGCTTGCCGGATCGCCGCGGTCAACGACTGCCCGCCCACCTGGGCGCCCGGTTTACCGCGCAGAAAATACGCCATCGGAATTCCGGTTGCGGCGAATAAGGACAACGCCCACAAGGCGCCCGTCCAATCCAGGCCACTGATGAGCAACTGGCCGGCCGGCACAATCAGAAACTGTCCCATCGACCCGCCGGCGCTCGCGATACCCATCGCGGTACTGCGGTAAGCCATGGGCACTGATCGCGCCACGACGGGCAGAATCACAGGAAAGGTTGTGCCTGCCTGTCCCAAACCCACGAGCAAGCCCGCTGTCAGATACAAGCTGGCTTCATCGGTCGCCAGACGTGTCCCGATCATACCGGCGGCATAGAGGAACGCGCCTAGGGCGATCGTACGCCCGGACCCATAACGATCCGCCAGCATCCCCATGAAGATGGACGAAATGCCCCAGACCAGGTTCTGCAGCGCGAACGCCATGGAGAACACATCGCGCCCCCACCCGTGCTCCAGCGCCATCGGCTGCATAAACAACCCAAACGTGGCCCGCACGCCCATGGCGAGCAGAACAACAAACGTGCCAAGCCACACTGTGCGCAGCGAAATGGACTGAGATTCGGACATCTGAATTACCAGAGGATGATCTGGAAACGGGGACGCGTGGCGCGCCGGCGTACCAAGGATTGATGATGTTTTTGGCGACATCATATACAACCTATCACCACGCGGGGGCTGAGCCCATGAGCCGAGCCTGGGTATCCCGCCATCCAGCACGCAATCACTTCGGCGAGATCACCACCTGCGAGCCGGCTCGTCCTTGATCGAACTCTCTGGCCCATGCGGGCGCCAACGTTGCTACGGCGATGGCGAGCTGGTTGGCGGCGTCTTGTTCGAGCCGCGCTGCCTCGCGGTCGCCGCCCTGCGTATGCTGCGCGGCGTTCTGTATCAACCGGTTCATCGCCGAGGCGAGATCACCCCCTGCATCGATGACATTCATCGCGGTATTGCGATGATGTGCCCGGGTGAGATCCATCAAAGGTTCCGCGGTGGGCAGGCCGAGCGCGATCAAGGTCTTCAAGCGGGCCAGGTTTTCCAAGTGCTGCCGGTCGTGCGCGAGGAGCTCGATCACGCCATTAACGTCCACATCGGCCACGAGCAGGAACTGCAACGCCGCCCGCTTGGCAAAATCAGGCGTGCCTTCACTTAAACGCAGGAGAGCGTCGCGCCCTAGCGCGGGATGATCGCTCAACAGCCGCTTTGCCGCCCCGATTTCGCCATAGCCCTGCGCCTGCCGCAGCGCATTGGCAAGATCGGCGCCCATGAGCATGAGCAAATGCGGGACTGTCGGATCAAAATGGCCGAAGATGTGCTCACGATGGCGATACGCCAGCATGAGCGTGACATCCAGATCGATATTCCATGCAATCAATCGGCCGGCGGCTTCGTGCCGACACCCCGCGAGCAACCTGAGCAGTGCGCGCGGACCATCCGCCCCCAGCGCGAGAAGCTGCGAGGCCAGTTCCTGATCGTTAGCGGTCGCTGCTTCGATCAGTTCGTCGCTGCCATCGGTCAAGGCAGGAATGAATGCGCGCGCCGTCTGCATGTCCCCGCCGCGCACAAGCTGGATAAGAATGTCCGTAGAAACGCCATGCGTCAACACCAGTGCGCGCGCGGTATCCATATCGCCGGCCCGCACGAGATCCAACAACACACTGCGGGTATCCATGCCCGCCTTGATCAAGACATATCTCGCCCCGACATCCCAATCGGCGTTCAGCTCCTTTAGCGCCACGGAGGGATCGGCACCCAGCTCGAGCAGCAAAGCGGCATCAGGCACGTTGCCGTTGAGGGCTACCCTCAGTAGGTGAGCATTCTTTTCGTCGGCAGACAAATTGGCAAACAAGGCCCTGCGCCGGGCCAGTTCGTCCAACACTATCACGGTATCGCGGGCAGCCAGCAAGGAGGTATCGGCGCCGGCGGCGTGCAAAAGCCTTATCTTCTTATATCTCTCAGGGGAGATCTCGCGGTGTACGCCAGATGGCCCCAGTTCGCGCAGCACCTCTTGCGTGGACACACCCGCCTGAATCAAAGTTCTCGCGGCCTTGAGGTCACTCTCTCGCACGATGCTAATCAAGTCGTTGGGATTGACGCGGCCCGCGTCTATCAGCACACGTAGCGCTTCTACATTTCCGCGTTCCGCCAGGCCCCGACAATAGTGAGCACCCTCGATCATGTGCGGGGCGAGCACCTGCATGGCGGCGATCTCGCCACTGTTGGCCAGTTGCAGCATCGAGTACGAGTCGTAACCGAACGGTCGACAATGCTTGCTTTGCTGGGCCATCAGGTACGCGACGGCGTCGTTCATGCCGTCTTTGGCCAGACGCGTCAGGGCTTGCGGGACGTCTGCGCCGCCTTTGATCAACGTCTCCGTAGCTGCACTGTCGTTGCGCAGCGCCGCCGCTATCAGGGCAGCGCTGCTTTGAGCGCCGAGCAACGGCAGTATCCTGATCGCCTGCAACCACCCATGCTCGACCGCGACATCCAGAGCCATGGACATGTCGGCGCCGAACGCTCGCAGGACTTTTACGGACATTGCCTGAGGGGCGACCTGCATGTGGTGTTGAACGGCCCGGGCCAGCGCGATGGAAGGATTCGCCCCCGCGCTGATGAGCTGGGCGGTGGCTTGCAGATGACCGCGGGCGGCCGCCTGTACTAACGCCTCGACTCTGTCGTCATGCACGCCGGCGGTCAGCAATGCGTCGACTAAAAAAGGAAGATCATGACCAGCTTCGATCGCGATCTTTAGAGGGGTATACCCCATGTCATCGGGTTCATTGATCAGCGACAGCATCCAGGGCTCAGAGCCATGCGTGAGGTGGAGGACAATCGCATAACAACCGCTCTGGATGGCGTGATGCAAGCAATTCTGGCCCCCATCGAATCGTAGTGTGGCCATATGCTGGCCAAGGAACGTCGATGCTGCGATAAAACCTTGAAGGTCGTCGTTGGTTAGGGCATTTACCACCGCTCGGCGCGCGTCTTGGGTCGCGGCTTCGATGGGATCAGGCGAGGTCGGGGCAGAGATATACGCAGAAAGTTGAGGGAGGTGATTCAGATGGAAAGGCATGAGGTGATGCTGTAAGGAGGGTAAATCGTCTGACGAGCGATGACCAATACCCGCCCTCTCCAATCCATCATGCCTTATTGAATACAAATCGGACCAAAAGAAAGGCTAACCGTTAGCTCTTTGCCACATATCACCGCCGCATGGCGAGCAAAGCAGCATGCAGCAGTGGAGTCCAGAGAACGGATGCAACCCCACCGTAATGGACGCGTCTACTAATGAATACTCCCGCCAAAAATATCGTCGCCCGTCCCACCAAAAATTCCGCGGACCGTGTTATCGACCTCGGCGCAACGCCTCTGTATCGCCAACAGTGCATGAAAACGCATAGCGGGTATTTCCAAACCGAGTTCGGCGCTCGCAGCGATATGCCTCATCGCGGCCATTAGTTCATCCAGCGCAGCGTAAGCAGGCATAGCGTCCCCTGAGAGATGGTGGAGCATTATTCTGGTTAACCCCGCCCATGCCCACAATAAGTAAAAGTCGGGATGGATAGATTTGGCACTCCTTTGTGCAGCATACGTCTGGCGATTTCCACAGTAGGACGACCCGATACCAACCACTGGACCGCGACGACATACATGCAATCATGTCTAGCTAGCGGTATGCTTGACGACGTATCAGCAAATGGCGATTTCCGGTGCCAACGGGAAGCCGTCATCGCCATCTTGAATCCGCACGGCCTCCCCTACCTTGGTCATGTCAGACAAACCTTTTTCCGCACTGCGCCCTGCCCTGCCGATCCTGATTGGCGCGTCTGTCATGCTCTCCCTGTCGATGGGACTGCGCCAGAGCCTCGGCATTTTCCTGCCACCGCTGACTCGGGACCTGGGCATCTCGGTCAGTGAATTCACCATCGCCATCTCGGTACAAAACCTGTTTTGGGGCATTCTTCAGCCATTTGCCGGCGCCCTGATCGTGAGGCTGGGATTCCGGCCAATGATGGCAGGCGGTGCGCTGCTCTATCTGTTGGGCATGATTCTGCTGGCCACGGCGCAAGGCGTACTCAGCCTGATTCTGGGTGCGGGTCTGGCAGTCGGTGCCGCATTGGCCGCGACGGGCAGTGCGGTTGCCATGGCCGCGGCAACCCGACCGGTTTCACCGAAGGCGCGAAGCCTGACATTGGGCATCGTCTCGGCAGCCGGCTCTTTGGGCGCCATGCTCGCCGCGCCCCTCGGCCAAACCGTGATACAGGGATGGGATTGGCGCGCCGGTGCAGTGTCCTTCGTGATTTTGGCCGCCTTCATGATTCCCGCCGCTTGGTACGCAGGCAAGGTCGATCGTCTGCCTCGGCCCGCGCCCCCACTTGGAGGTGATCTCAGTGCGAGTCAGGCACTGTCGGTCGCCATGAAGAATTTGCCCTTCGTCGTGATGGCGGTCACGTATTTTGTCTGCGGTATGCAGCTCGTATTCCTCACGACGCATCTGCCTACCTATCTGGAATTATGCGGTCTGGACCCGATGCTCTCGGCGAAGGCGCTGGCCACGATCGGCGCGTTCAACGCCCTGGGCAGTCTGTTTTTTGGCTGGGCCGGGGGCCGCTGGAACAAGCTGATCCTGTTGGGGCTGATCTATGTGCTGCGTTCGCTGGCTTTTGTCTGGTACTTCTACGCGGTGCCCACGCCCACGACCACGCTGGTTTTCGCGGCAGTGATCGGGTTCTTGTGGTTAGGTGTGGCGCCCCTGGTGTCCGGCTGGATCGCCGAGACTTTTGGGCTGCGATGGCAAGCGATGCTGTCGGGGGTGGCCTTCTGCCTGCATCAGCTTGGCAGCTTTACCGGCGCCATTGGCGGGGGATTGGCGTATGACCTGCTTCATAACTACACGCTGGCGTGGCAGGTGGGCGCGGGCATAGGCCTTACCGCTGGGGTGGTCCAGATACTGACGGCCTATGCGACACGCCCGCGCCGGCTGGCACCGGCGTAATCCCTGCCGTCTTCGCGTTGTTGATCAGCTTTGCGGATACAGGCCGTGCGTTCGCGCGAACAAGCGGGCAAGTCCAAAGAGCGCGTCGATATTGGGCGTCGCGACCCCGACGTGGCTTGCGATCTCGCGTACGGTGCCCACTAGCGCATCGAGCTCAAGCGGTTTGTTCGCGCCCACGTCCTGCAACATCGACGTGCGAAACGCCCCCAGACGCCGCGTTGCCTCGAACCGCTCCTCCGGTTGGGCAGTCAAGGAGATGCCCAGGCGCTCGCCAACTTCGCGGGCCTCGTTCATGCAGCGCGCCATGAAGTCGCGCACCAACGGATCGTCGACGATCCGGTCCCCCGTGGCGCCGGTGATGGCAGAGATCGGATTGACCGTCATATTGCCCCAGAGCTTGAACCAGATGGTTTGCTGGATGCTTGGCGCCGCATGAACATCGAACCCCGCGCCTTTCATGTCGGCCATGATCGCGGCGCATCGGTCGGAATGTGCGCCGCCCGTCGGCTCACCGAACGTGAATTTCGGGTTCGGCGCGTAAGCGACAGTGCCGGGTTGCGGCGTGGTGGCCGAGAGATTGCTGACGCAGCCGACCACGCGCTCTGCGGGAATCGCCTGACTGACCAAGCCACCGGGGTCAATGGATTCGATGCGCTGGAGATAAGCGGGATTAACGTCCAAGCCATGATAAAACCACCAAGGAACGCCGTTCATGGCCGAAACCACCACGGTGCGTTCGTGCACGAGCGCGGCAATGTTTTCTGTCACCGACGCGATCGCTGTGTTCTTGACGGTCAGAAAAATAACGTCTTGCGGGCCGAGGGTCTCGGGTTGGTCCGCGACCTCGAGCTGAACGACATCTTCACGTCCGTCGCATATCAGCTTTAGCCCGCGCTTGCGAACGGCGCTTAACGTGTCACCACGAACCAGGCCGGACACAGGCAGACCAGCCCTCGCCAACCGGCCACCGATGAGCCCCCCGACCGCACCGAGACCATAGATGCAATACTTCATTTTGCCCCCATCTCCTGCACTAAATATGGCGCTATTCTATTTTGGTTACCCGGAGCAGACTATCAATGGCCCACGTGCGTGAAATCGAGACAGACAGGCTGATGCTGCGTCAGTGGAGAGATTCGGATTACCCTCCCTATGCATGCATGTGTGCTGAGGCAGAAACCATGCGTTATTTTCCAAGGGTTCTTTCAGAAGAAGAAAGCTTTAGCATGGCCGAACGCAATCGCGCACTCATTGATGTGCGCGGATGGGGATTATGGGCAGTAGAGTACAAACTCACTAAACAATTCATCGGCTTTCTGGGGCTGCACGTCCCAACGGTTGAATTACCTTTCTCCCCATGTGTGGAGATAGGCTGGCGGCTCGAACGCCATCATTGGGGAAATG
Source organism: Bordetella sp. 15P40C-2 (assembly GCF_009763235.1). Classification (NCBI taxonomy): domain Bacteria; kingdom Pseudomonadati; phylum Pseudomonadota; class Betaproteobacteria; order Burkholderiales; family Alcaligenaceae; genus Bordetella; species Bordetella sp. 15P40C-2. The sequence goes on along the minus strand of NZ_WSJA01000038.1, from coordinate 10,258 downwards.
GTCTTGCGACCGAAGGGGCTAAAGCGGTTCTTGATTTCGCGTTTGATGATTTAGCTTTGCCGGAAGTTGTTTCCTTTACCTCGTTGAACAACAAGCGATCGGAACGGGTTATGCAAAAGCTTGGGATGGTCCGTGACGCGTTGACTTTTCAACATCCTGCTCTCCCTGAAGGTCATGAACTTAGAGAGCATGTTTTGTATAGAAAGAAGCACCCTGGACGGTGAATTGGCACTGACCAAGACCCGTATCCGGCAGTTCACTGGCAGGACCACACACACATGACAAGCTCGTCCGACACCGTACAGCACGAAGCTGTAGCCCCGCGCGGTTCAACCGCTGAAGTCTTTGGCGCCTTTTTGAAGCTGGGGTTGACCTCCTTCGGAGGGCCGATCGCGCATCTGGGCTACTTTCGTACGGAGTTTGTGCAGCGCCGCCGCTGGCTGGATGACCGCAGTTATTCTGATCTGGTCGCGTTGTGCCACTTTTTGCCGGGGCCGGCCAGCAGCCAAGTGGGCATGGCGCTAGGGCTGGGCCGCGCCGGCTGGTTGGGATTGATGGCGGCGTGGGCAGGATTCACTTTGCCATCGGCCATCGCCCTGATCCTGCTCGCCTTCGGTATTGCTCAGTACCAGGAACTGGCCCAGTCCGGATTTGTGCATGGTCTCAAGGTGGTCGCCGTGGCCATCGTGGCGCAAGCGGTATGGGGTATGGCCAAGTCCTTGTGTCCCGATCGACCCCGCGCTGCCATCGCTGTGTTGGCGGCACTGCTAACCCTGGCCCTACCCTCGGCGGCGGGACAGATCGCTGCGATCGTGTTGGCAGGACTGCTGGGATCGTGGATGCTAAAGATTTCGCAATTTGATGGGGTGCAAACCCACAGGTACCCGGTATCGCGCAAGCTGGGCGTTGTCGCGTTGCTGCTGTTTGCAGCATTACTGCTAGCGCTGCCCATGTGGGCGGCTGCCACGGGCTCCTCCGTGATCGCGCTGCTGGACGGCGTGTACCGGTCCGGCGCGTTGGTCTTCGGTGGCGGACATGTCGTGCTACCGCTGCTGCAATCCACCGTAGTGCCCAGCGGTATTGTCAGCAACGCCGATTTCCTGGCTGGCTATGGCGCAGCGCAGGCCGTGCCGGGTCCCCTGTTCACGTTTTCGGCTTATCTGGGCGCGGTCGCCCATGGCCCCCTGCATGGCTGGCTGGGCGGCTTGGCTCTGTTGGGGACCATATTCCTCCCAGGAATGCTCATCCTGGTCGGCGCACTACCGTTCTGGGAAGCGCTTCGTCACCGCGCGGGGATTCAGACGGTCATGGCGGGTATCAATGCCGGCGTAGTGGGTATCCTGGCGTCGGCGCTGTATGACCCGGTATGGACAAGCACGATCCACAGTAGGGCCGACTTTGGGCTGGCGTTGTTCTCGTTCGGGCTGCTGACCATCGGTCGCGTGCCGCCAGCGATCGTCGTGCTGGTCGCCGGTTTGGCGGGGTGGATGATGGCGATGGGCAATTGAAGATTGATGACTGCCGGCCTTACTTGCGCCGGCACGCGCATTCGCTCTGTCAACGTAGATTCGTTTGGTCTGCTTTTTGGTCTAGGGCGCCAGCAAATGCAATCTATTTTTACGATATGCCTGATGATCCGCAGCGGATTGCGATAGACCCCACCATGCTGCCGGCAGAGCGAGGTGCAAGCCGCCAACCTTGGCTCATTGGCGTCAGATCCCAGCACGCAGCTCTGCCTCGGCAGAGGTAGCCACCAGCCAGCGTACTCCGTCGGCTCGCTTGAGAAGGGCTCGGTGCGGTTCTCCGCATCTATTGCCGTCCCACACCCACCCGCTCAAGGAAAACGTACATGAATAATGGCTTCACTATTTTGCCCCACGGTCTCGTAGCCTCGCACCACACCCCGGTAAATCATCAAGTAGGGTGGCGTGCTCTGCCCGGCGCGTTGTCTGCCGCCGTAAAACACGATGATCTCGACGCGTTCAAATCGCTGGTGGATCAGGCCCCCAGCACATGGGGGGTCTCTGTCGACACGTGCCGTAAGCGATATTTCCTAGCGGCTGTCCAAGCGGGCAGTCTGAAGATCGTGCGGCACCTGATCGAGCGGTGCGCCGGCAATGTGGTCCATCAGCGCGACAGTCATGAGCGGGCGCCGTTGCTTCACGCCGTGTGTGCGCCTACGCGTCAATCAGACGGCAACCTGCCGCTGGTCGAGACGCTTATCGCGGCCGGCGCACGTGACGGCCTGTCGAAGGCCCTGGCATACGCTGCCGATGGCGGCCATCGTGCGACCGCAAAGCGTTTGATTGAGGCGGGCGCAGACGCGGTGCTGGCCCTTGCATTGATCGCGCACATCATTGAAACACGGGCAGCGACCGGCGTCGCAGCCGTTCCGGACAATGCGCCCACTACACAATCGATTCACGGCGCAAAGTTCTTGATGTCGTTAGGGGTAACTCCCGGTGCCGCCGCATTGGAGACGATCAAATCTAAACTGGCCGGCCTGCGCACCCTGATCTTATTGGGTGCGCCCGGGGCTGACCTGCTCGCCGAGGCCGCGTTGAATGAAAGAAAGTTCGCCGTGCAGCAATTGGTGGACAGCGGCGCGGATACAGTCAGCACCCTGATAAAGCTCATTACCATCCCACAGGCCTATGCTGCCGAAAGGGTTCGGAATCCTGTCACGAAAACCAGGCGGTTCGCAGCGATCGAAATGTTGACTACAGCCAGCGAGCGCGCCACAGGCACGCCAACGAACATCGTTTCAGACGCATTGATCCGGCTCGCCAACAGCCGGAATCTGCCAGCCGTAGACGCAATACTCGATTTCGCCCGGCCCGCCGACTGGGTTCGCCTCTTGCGAACACGCGATTACGATGCAATCCGGACCATGGACAAGGCACGCCACTGGCCATATCGAATCCAACTCATGTTCCAAGAATGTCTGCGCCAGAACGATTTGGGTGCGATCAAAGCTTGGGTGGAATCGGGCAACGATGCCAATAGACCCCTCTATCGCGCTGCCGTCAACGGCATGAAAGATGACTCGGAAAGGGCCAAAGCCATCGATTACTTAATCGCCGCCGAGGCGTATCTAGATAGAAGGAAAAAATATGTCATCGAAAGAATGGATCAAAACTATCAAGAGAACGCGGTTCTCCTTCATCAGGCAGACGACGTGCAACGCGCTCGGCTGTTCAACGCCGTCGACCGCGCTGACGTGCTGCTAGTTTCGTTGCTGCTACGTCAGCAAGCAGACGTGTCAGCGACGATCTCGGAGGTCCTGAAGCACTGCATTAATCTTCCCCTCGATACTCTGATTCGTTCTGGTGTAGCGAGCGGTGAATGGCTGAAGAGTCGTGTGAAAGTGGGCGATACCTCGATAGGATATCCCTCTTCCGAACTGTGTAACCCGGCCGAAGATGCTTTGTTCGACCTTGTCCGCACGGCAGACTACGATACGGCCAAGAGATTCATCCCGAATCTAACGGACGGTATGCGGGCGCTGGCCGAGGCTGCGAGGAGGGGTGACATGTCCATCGCAAAACGGCTCATTGAGCTCGGCGCTAATGGGCCCGCTGCATTGGTGTTGTGTCTCAGACGTAACGAGCTTGAGGCCGCGAGCCGATTAGCGGGCTGGGGCGTCGATCTTACTGACGCGCTGTGTAGCTCCCTCGGAGCTTCGGATTTTGGGAGTCCCGCCAGCAATGCAGCGGTGCAGCTTCTCCGTCGATTAGGGGCCGACATCTCGCGGGCCCTCCTGCTCGGCGTCGAGCGGGGCTCGATGGTGAGCACGGCGGTCTTTGTATGTCACCGGTCGGCGGCTCATCGGGCCCTGGGTTTGCTGGTGCGAGACGACAGCTTGCCTATGTCCGTCAAGCAGGTAAGGGTACAAAGTCTGTTAACGATGGGGATCGACAGCGCGCCATTGATGGAAGAGCTGGCTCGAGAAAGTCTTGAGACCACATCGGCTGCGGTCCAATTCGCAGCGTCAAACCATCTGAGGTTTCTAGTCGGTTTAGGACAAGCTCATATCGGGTTGTTCATGGACCTGGGCAAGAGAGGTGAGCGCCTCATCGCGCAAGAGATCATGGCAGCCGGGGCTGAGGATGGCACCGTAACTGATGCCATTCGTTGCCTGGAGGCGAATGGAGAGTTCGACGCAGCGAACGCGTTGAATTTCGCGCGGGAGATGGCGAAGACGGCTCCTGGGAGTGGCGATATTTTCTTGGACGAGGTCGTGAGCGATCCTTACCCCCTGGTCTGGGAAGAATTACTCACCCAACATGACGACCATCAAGTTCGTGGGGGCTTTCCCTTCGAAGGCGGCCCGTTCTAATATGGTCAGCACGTTGCGTAGCGCCAGCCAAAACTTTGGGCGTCTCAGCAGCCCGCTACGACAGGCCGTGCAAGCTGTCGGCGTATCGGCCGACGCTGTCAAAGCCTACCTGAAAGAGACCTGACGTGAGGCTTTCGGATGGTGGGCCCGCTCGCCAACCTCTTCATTAGGCATCCGCCGTCGACGGGGCAGAAAAACCGCCGCCAAACTGCAATCCAGAGTCACGGCGGGACCACGATTTGGGCCCGATTTTCACTTAAGTGACTGTTTTTATGGCGTCTCCGACAGGAATCGAACCTGTATCTAGGACTTAGGAGGTCCTTGTTCTATCCATTGAACTACGGAGACGAACCAAGCGCCGGATTGTATCGCTTTTCGGCAAAACAAAACCGTCCTACTCCTCAGAATCGGACGAATCGCCAGATACAATAGCAAGCGAAGTGATAGCTGTCCGTCCCCGCTGAGCCGGAACTTCGTTCTCAGGCGAGTGCCGGCTTAGACACCTCGCCACCGCATGAACTGGCGCCGAGCCACGCCATCATTCGAAATGTTGCAAACAAGGACTTGCTTTACAGTTCCAAAAACTGTTTAAATTTCGCTCGTAAGTCTATAATTTGGCTGAATTTTCCCCGGCTCCGCTCAAACCACCCCCCTGACCCGCCCCGGTCGCGCACCCTTTTTGTTTCGGTTGTCTTATGGTGTTTTTCTGGAAACGCGCCGTTGCAGCGTCTTTAGTGCCTCTAGCGATGGCGCTCGCCAGCGCCCTGCCCGATACCGCGCAGGCGGCCAAAAACACGACATGCAAGACCAACAGTAGCGCGGCCAACTGCAAGACTGCCAGCAAAAAGACCGCCGCTAAACCGGCCAGCGGCAAGGCAACAAAATCCGTAGCCACCAAGAGCAGCGGCTCGGCTAAACCGACAAAGAAGATAGCTTCAGCCACCAACACGGCCAAGAAGAAATCTCACAAGAGCACCATCATCGCGCGTCAGCGTACGGTGGCGGCGGCCAGCGCGGCAGCCGCCCTGCCCGCTGCCGAAGCGTCGATCCGCGATGAGATCCGCGCGCTGCGCTCCAGTACCGCCTATGTACAGGACCTGGAAACGTCGACTGTCCTGTTCGCCAAGAACGAAGACGTGGTGCGCCCGATCGCCTCGATCTCGAAATTGATGACCGCGCTCGTGGTGGTCGATTCGAACCAGCCCATGGACGAGGTGCTGGAGATCACCAGCGAAGACGTCGATACGCTCAAGCACACGACGTCGCGCCTGCAGATCGGCACGCGGCTCACGCGGGGCGACATGCTGCATCTGGCGCTGATGTCCTCGGAAAACCGCGCGGCCCATGCGCTGGGGCGCAATTATCCTGGCGGCATCCCTGCTTTTGTCCGCGCAATGAACAACAAAGCGCGCTCGCTGGGGATGTCGAGCACGTACTTCATCGAGCCCACGGGGCTATCCAGCCAGAACGTCTCATCGCCGCACGATCTGGCCCGCCTGCTGCGGGCGGCGGCGCAGCGGCCTTTGATTCATCGTTACTCGACCGACGACGAATATGAGGTCGATGTGGCGAATCGTACCCAGATTTTCCGCAACACGAATCTGCTCGTGCGCAAGCCGGACTGGGACATCAAGGTATCGAAGACGGGCTTTATCAACGAAGCGGGCGAATGCCTGGTGATGCTCACGCGCATCAATGGCCGTGATCTGGCGATCGTGCTGTTGGATTCGCAAGGCAAGTATTCACGCATTGGCGACGCGGTTCGACTGCGCCGCATTCTGCAGAACGATGTCGCGATGCTGAAATTGGCGCGCATGTAGGCCGACGAACCGCGCGGCGTGCGCTGACGGCTAGACACATCGACTTGCCGCCAGCTCATCGGCCTTCCGCCGTCTTCCGCTAATGGGTGATCTTCGTTCCTAACAATTCCAAGAACTGTGCGATCCACGCCGGATGCGCGGGCCAGGCAGGCGCGGAGACCAAGTTGCCATCGGTGTGTGCCTGATCGATAGCGATATCGGCATAGGTGCCGCCAGCCAGCTTGACCTCGGGCGCGCAAGCCGGATACGCCGAGCATGTGCGCCCCTTCAGTACACCGGCAGCCGCGAGCAACTGCGCGCCATGACATACCGCGGCAATTGGCTTGCCCGCAGAATCGAATTGCTGAATGATTTCCAGCACACGTTTGTTCAAGCGCAGATATTCGGGCGCGCGTCCACCGGGAATGACCAGCCCATCGTAGGCCGTCACATCCACCTGCTCAAAGTCATGCGTGAGGGTGAACTTGTGCCCTGGCTTTTCGCTATAAGTCTGGTCGCCTTCAAAGTCATGAATCGCCGTGGCGACTTTATCCCCCGCTTTTTTATCCGGGCAGACCGCGTGGACGGTATGTCCGACTGCCTGCAGGGCCTGGAACGGCACCATGGTTTCGTAGTCTTCGGCGTAATCACCCACCAGCATCAACAGTTGTTTGCCCATCGTCGTCTCCCAGGAAAGTTCGACACACTCCAGTTATATACCAGTCGTGCTCATTGCAAAATGCCCGCAAGCGGCGCTCCCAATGCGGTGGCCATACCCGCGAGCGTCTACTCCAATGCGACGGACACGGGCTTGGCGTCGAGCAGCGTGGTCAATACTTTGGGATCGATACCCACCAGATACCCGCGTCGGCCACCATTGATATAGACAACAGGGTAGTCGAGCACGCTTGCCTCCACCCACACGGGCATCCGTTTGCGCGTGCCGAATGGCGAGGTGCCGCCAACCTGATAACCAGAGTGCTTTTGCGCAACTTCTGGATGGCAAGGCGACACTTTTTTATGCCCCGCCTGGCGCGCGAGATTCTTGGTGGAGACTTCGCGGTCGCCGTGCATGATCACGACCAGCGGATGCGCGGCCTCGTCTTCCATGATCAGGGTTTTTACGACCGCGTGCGGTTCCAGACCCAGTTGCCGCGCGGCTTCCCCAGCGCCACCGTGATCGATGTACTCGTAGGTGTGTTCGGTATAAGCGACTTTATGCTTTTTCAGCCACTGCGTGGCCGGGGTTTCGGATACGTGGCGGGCTTTGCTCATGACAGAAATCGTGATCTAAATCAGGTGGGAGGAAGCGTGGTCGCGCGCGGATGGTGGGCCGCGTGCAGGGCCTTGAGCCGTTCGCGCGCCACGTGCGTGTAGATCTGCGTTGTCGAAATATCGGCATGGCCCAACAGCAGCTGCACCACGCGCAGATCGGCGCCATGATTGAGCAGGTGGGTGGCAAAGGCATGGCGCAGAACGTGCGGCGAAAGCGGCGCGTTGATCCCGGCGATGATGGCGTATTTTTTGATCAATTGCCAGAACGCCTGCCGGGACATGGGCTGCCCACGCCCGGTCAAAAACAGCGCGTCACTCACGCGCGCGCCAGCGAGTTCAGGCCGCGCTGTTTGCATGTAACGCGCAATCCAATGCGCTGCCTCCGCGCCTAGCGGCACTAGTCGGTCTTTGCCGCCCTTGCCCATCACGACTCGCAGCACGCCTTCGTTGAGGCTGAGCTCCAGCACTTTGATATAGACCAGTTCGGACACGCGTACGCCAGTGGCGTACAAGGTTTCCAACATGGCGCGATCACGTAGCCCACGAGGTGTGTTTAAGTCCGGCGCCGCGAGTAACGCTTCAACCTGGGCTTCTGAAAGCGTTTTGGGCGTGCGAGGCGGCTGCTTGGCGGCACTAAGCGTCAAACAAGGGTCTTTGTCCGTGCGCTTTTCACGGAGTGCCCAGGCATAAAACCGCCGCAGCGCCGCCAGACGCCGGTTGGCGGTAGTGGCCCGGCTGTCCTCATGCCGGGCGGCGAACCATGCTTGGATATCCTCGGCTTTTACCTCGGCGAGTTGAGTTGCTTGGGTAGCACCGGCGTGTTGCGCGGGATCTTCCAGCCATTGCGCAAAGGCAGTCAGATCGCGCCGGTACGCCGACAGCGTGTTCTTCGCCAGGCCATCTTCCAGCCACACCGCATCGATAAAGGCGTCGATGTCCGCTTGCGAATTCAGAGGCGTGGGCGACATCGTCTAGGCCACCGATCGTAACCATCGCTCAAAGAGCTTCAAAGCCTCTGAGCGTTCATCGCGCTGGGAATAGCCAAAGTAATAGCCTTGGACCACGCTTAGCACCTCGGGCACGGGCTGCACGAGCTTGCCGGCTTCGAGCGCGGGCTGCGCGAGAAAATACGGCACCAACCCCACACCCAGCCCCGCTTCTGCCGCCGCCAACATCATGGTAAACAAGTCATAGCGGGGCCCCCCCGCGGCGTGCGGCCCGTAATTCAGATGATTCGCGCTATACCAAAGCCGCCAGGCATCCGGGCGCGAGCTCAAGTGCAGGTGCGTCAGACCCGTCAGACCGTCTTCCTCGCGGCGCGGCAAATGTGGGGCGCAAACCGGCACCAATTCTTTTTCAGGGAATAACAGCACGCCTTGGGTGCCCGGCCACAGACTGCTGGCGTGATAGATCGCCCCATCAAACGGCTGATCCTTGAACTGAAACGGCAAGGTGCGCACCGACAGGCTCACGGTGATGTCGGGATGCTGCTGCTGGAATGCGGGCAGACGCGGAATCAACCAAGTCGTCGCCAGTGTCGGGACCACGGCAATATGAATACTGCGGCCCATGCCGGTGCGGCTGACCAGGCCAAACGTATCCTTTTCAATCTGATCCAGGTGGTGGCGAATACGGCCTGCATACTCCGCCCCATGCTCCGTTAGCATAATGCGCCGCCGCACGCGGGTGAATAGCTGAACGCCCAGGCGCGCCTCCAGGCTGGCAACCTGGCGGTATACGGCGCTATGCGTCAATGAAAGCTCCTCGGCGGCACGGGAAAAGCTTCCTAGCCGGGCGGAGGCTTCGAACGCCTGCAAGGCGCTCAGATTGGGTATGCCATTGCGCATGAGTCAGAGTAAAAAGCAGCGGTGGCGCGACTGCCGGTCAGGCAATAGAACGTGCCGCCAAATCAATTTGTTGTGCAATTTTATCAATTGCCATGTGCAAGCGAGGAACATTATGCTCAACAGCCTACAATCGGGCTGTTTTATTAGCCCGTTACCATTTTTCAGCTTGCTATGACTACTTCGACTTCTACTGCACAAGCCCGGCTGGGCGGACATATTCTGGTCGATCAGCTGGCCGCTCACGGCGTCAAACACGTGTTCTGCGTGCCGGGAGAAAGCTATCTGGCCGTGCTGGACGGCTTGCACGACGCCAAGATCGACGTGACCGTCTGCCGCCAGGAAGGCGGCGCCGCCATGATGGCCGACGCCCACGGCAAGCTGACAGGCGAACCCGGCATTTGCATGGTTACCCGTGGCCCGGGTGCGACCAATGCGATGGCGGGTGTGCACATCGCCAAGCAAGACTCCACGCCGATGATTCTGTTCGTCGGCCAGATCGAACGCGGCATGCGCGAGCGCGAAGCGTTCCAGGAAATGGATTATCGCGCCGTCTTCGGCACGCAGGCCAAGTGGGTCACGGAAATCGATCAGATCGAGCGTATCCCCGAGCTGATTTCGCGCGCCTTTCACATCGCCACCTCGGGCCGCCCCGGTCCGGTTGTGATCGCGCTGCCCGAAGACATGCTGACCGAAACCGCGACCGTGCCGGACGCGCCGCGCTATGAAGTCATCGACAGCGCACCGACCGCGGGGCAACTCAAGCAGCTCGAACAATTGCTCGCCGAGGCCCGCTCGCCGGTCGCCATTCTGGGCGGCACGCGCTGGAGCGCCGAGGCCGTCGAACAATTCGCCGCGTTTGCCGAACGCCTGTCGCTGCCGACCGCGGTGTCGTTCCGCCGCCAGATGCTGTTCCCGGCCGATCACCCCTGCTTTATCGGTGACGTGGGCCTGGGCATCAATCCCGCGCTGCTCAAGCGCGTGGCCGATGCGGATCTGGT
>NZ_WSJA01000037.1:0-75324 GCF_009763235.1 Bordetella sp. 15P40C-2 | reverse complement strand
GCCAACCGGGGTCGTGCAGACCTGGGGGTCCGGTGCGATCGGTGTACTGGCGCAGAGTATTGGCGGCGGGGGCGGCTCGGCACAAGGGGGTTCGCTCACCTTGTCGGGCGCGCAGACTTCCCGACCCGGTGGCATGACGCTCACCCTCGGCAGAGAGGGTGGAGCCATCGCCAGCGGCGCGGCCGTCGAAGCCATCATCAGCGGTGTGATCGCCACCCATGGCGGCGATGCGGCCGCGCTGCAAGCTCAATCCATCGGCGGCGGGGGCGGACAAGGCGGCTCGGCCGGCTCCGATGCGTCTTTTGATAATCCCATTATCGTTGCCGATCTCGCGCGCGCACATACAAGCAATGTCGCTCAACAGGTCGCAGACATGTTGCGCGATCTGCCGCCGGAATCACCCGCTCGATCGTTTCAAAATACATTGACGCTAGGCGAGGCGGGAGGCAGCAATAACCGGGGCGGCGCAGTCGATATCAAGCTGAATGCTGGCGCGACGCTCTTCACCGAAGGCGATTGGTCCAATGGCATCATGGCCCAAAGCGTCGGCGGAGGCGGCGGCAAGGCCGGTAGCGCGCTCGCCACCGGGACCGGCTGGATCGATCCGGCGAAATACTCGGTGAGTACCCGAATGACATTGGGCGCTCAGGACAGCGAGGGCGCGCATGCCGGTGATGTGACGACGTCGTTGAGCGGTGCGTCCATCACAACCTCGGGATTCGGCGCTTCCGGCATCATGGCTCAGAGTGTGGGCGGGGGCGGTGGACACGCTGTTGACGGCTCGGATGGTTTCCTGGGGTCGATTACCCTGGGCATGCGCGCGGACGGCCGTGTGGACGCAGGCGGCCACGGCGGCCTCGTCAGTGTCGTCGCGAACACGAGTCCTTCTACCATCACGACTCACGGCGAAGCCGCGTTTGGTATTGCGCTGCAGTCGGTGGGAGGCGGCGGCGGCTTTGCGGGGGCAGGCTCGCACGTCGTCGCTGACGCCAGCGGTTTTGCCTTGCCCCCGGTGGAGTTCTCTGTCTCGAGCGCTAGAGGACAAAGCGGATCTCAAGGAGGCGAGGTCACTCTCTCCGATAACGCCGGACTGAACATCGCCACTGCCGGCAACAACGCCTTTGGCATCGTCGCGCAAAGTGTCGGTGGAGGCGGGGGGATGATCGTGAACTCGCAGCACCAGCTGGCGGTTACGGGCGCCACGGTCCAGCTTAGCGGCGCTGTCGACGCGTTAGGTCGTGCGACCGAAACCAACGGCGGTGACGTGATGATCGATCTTTCCTCATCCTCGTCTATCGTCACGGCCGGTACGGGTGCGCATGGCGTGATCGCGCAAAGCGTCGGTGGCGGCGGTGGCGTGCTGGGCTTGCCTGGCACGGCGACGACGCTCACGATCGATCCGCAGGGCGTTCTCAGCGTTTCGCCTGGCATGGGAGATGGCGGCGATGTCACCGTGAACGCCAAGGGTCGGATTGCCGTCAGCGGCGCCGGCGCTGTCGGTGTTCTGGCACAAAGCGTCTCCGGTGCCGGGGGACTCTTGCTGTCCAATGATGGCCAGACCGTCTTTGCCGGCAGCGTATCGCCCGCATTGATGACGGGCACGGGCTCGGTCAACGTGAACCTGGCCAAGGGCGCTTCCGTGTCGGCCGCTGGCGAAAATGGTATCGGCATTTTTGCGCAGAGCGCCGGATCGCAAAAGGGCGTCGCGTTAAACATCGATGGCGCGGTCAGCGGCGGGGCGTCTGGCTCCAACGCCGCCGCCATCTGGGTAGACAGTGTGTCCCCCAGTACGATGACCATCGGCGAGTCGGGGTCCGTGTATGGCAACGGCGCCACCGCCATTCGCACGACCAGCGGCACACTCGATGTGTCCAACCAGGGACGCGTGTTCGGATCGGTCGGCTTGCACGGCGGCACAATGACCAACGACGGTCTGTACGTGCCGGGCGCAACCTTTAACGGGCAGTTGCTCAATCGCGGCCGCGTTCTGTTAGGCGGTGTTGAGGCTGATGTGCCAGGAATGGCGCGCAGCCAATACACGGCGACGACACACACGGGTTCGTTGACGCAGACATCCGACGGCATGCTGCAGCTCGGCGCTGACTTCAACACTCAGCAGTTTGACGCGATCCATGCCAGCGGCGATGTTCACCTCGATGGTGAACTGACGGTGCTATCGCGTGCATTGCTCCCGCGGCGTGAGCTCGCTATCGTGACGTCGGATAGTGGCACTCCGACGGGCAGGTTAACGCCGTTGGATACCCTCCTTTTTGACTATGCCACTCGCAATGCCGGTAACGCGACTCGACTCTTTGTCGCCCGCGCCGACTTCAATGCCGAAGACATGCAGTTGCGCGGGAATCAGAAACGCGTCGCCGGACATCTTCAAGAGGGGTGGGACGCGGGCGGCTCGCCCGCGCTAGCCACGTTCTACGCGACGCTAGACACAATCGCGCGTGCGGGGGCGGCCACATACCAACAGCGCATGTCCGATCTATCTCCTGGTGTCACACTTGCGCCGGGCGCGCAATCTCAGTTGGCCATGGGGCGCTTTACCCGCGCGATGATGTCCTGCCCGACGTGGACAGACACAAACGCGCCCTATAAGGAACAATCCTGCGTCTGGGGTGATGTCAGCCGCCGTAGTACCAACCAGGACGGCTACAGCACGGTATCGGGGTATTCGTACGACACCGTGACGTACCAGTTCGGCGGTCAGCGCGAGATTGCGCCGCACTGGTTTCTGGGAGGCTCGGTGGCATACCAGACGGCGCAAGTGCGGGGCGATGACAGTCGTGTCAAGGGCGACGGCGATGCGGGGTACGCCGGTCTTGTGCTCAAACGCGAAGAGGGCCCGTGGACCTACTCCGCAGCGCTGAGCGCGGGATACGGCTCATTCGACATGGATCGCTCCCTCAGCATCCCCAACTATGAAGAGCGCGCCAGATCGCATCCCGATGTGGTGACGGTGGGAACGCGGCTGCGTGCGGCCCGCACGTTTACCAATGGCAAGCTCTACGTCAAACCGTTCGTCGATTTAACCGGCCAGTATGCCCGTGTACCGGGTTATCAGGAATCTGGCGACGCACTCAGCTTGGACGTCCAGAGCAGCGAACAGTTCGTCTTGGGCCTGGAGCCCGCGTTCGAAGTCGGCGCGCGCATGGAACTGCCCAAAGGCATCGTCTTGCGGCCGTTTGCCTACGCGGGTCTGCTGCTGTCGTCCGTGGACGGCTGGACCACCCAGGCAAGTCTGGACGGGGCACCAAATGGCAGTGGCACGTTCCAGACGACCATGCCGATGGACAGCGTCGTACGGCGTGTCGGTCTGGGCTTGCAGATGCTAAGCGGCAAGGGCGCAAGTATGCGCGTGCAATACGACGGCGAATTCTCCTCGTCCGCGAAAAGCCATGCGGGATCGTTGAAGTTGGCGGTCCCGTTCTAAGTCTTGATGGCGGTCAGACGTGGCGTCCAGACAGGCGCCACGTCGTCTTTTGGCGACAACTTGGCTCACAAACGCGCCTTACCACTCTCATCGTTCTAGCCGCACATTTTTATTCTTTATACTTCAAGCAGCCAGAGTAGATGTTGTGGCCACTTCGACGCGGTCAGGTCTGTGGAGTCGTATAAAGAGGTGCCGGAACGTTTGCTCGCATGGGGCGCATCCCACGATGATCTGGACGATTGACGTTCAAACTCGCCTCGCACCATATAGAGAATGCCATGCCTGTCGCCGGGCTCAGTCTTGCCATAGTCTTTACCGTATTGCGTATGTACGTAGGAATCGCTGAGTTCCTGCCAGACTCTTCCACCCGTGATGCTTTAGCGCAAGGGGCGACGCCCAAGGTTAGTAGCTCAAAAGTCAGCCCGCCTATCGTGACCTCCGGCGTGCGTGGGTGAATGCGGGAGTCCTAGCGGGCCGCGCCGTATGGCGTGTGGCGGTAGACGCGCAGAAAAAAGCTGACCCGAGGGTCAGCTTTTTTTCGTCATGGCGTCCGGTGATCAGACGCCCTCGGGATGCGCGAATCCTGCCATCAAGCAGTCTTGAACGCTTCCTCGACCGCTACGGCGATTTCCAACAGCCGCTGGTCGGTGTTGGGTGCGCCCATGAGCTGATAGCCGATCGGCAGACCCTCGACCGGCAACGGCAGCGACACCGCGCAGAGTCCCAGATAGTTGGCGGGTTGGGTGTTCTGCGTCATGCCCAAGGCCAGGCTCAGCCCCTTGGCGGGGTCTTCGAGCTCGGACAGCAAAGGCGGGAAATCGGCTGTCGTCGGGCTCACCCACGCGTCAAAACCGGTAAATCGTTCCTCGACCTTCTTGCGGCTGGCGGTGCGCTTGTCTTCCAACGCCAGAAACTCGTAGGCTTTGGATTCCAAACCCGATTCGATGCGCTTGGCAATCACGGGATCCATCAAATGTTTCTGCGCGAGAAAGTTGTCCTTTCCCAAAATCGAGAGCAGCGCGGCCGGCATGGACACGGGGAAATAGCCAGCTCGCTCCGGCGCCTCCGGCACGACGATGTCTTCCAGCAAACAACCTTGCCCGGCGAGTTTTTCATTGGCCTGCTTAAACGCGGCACTGATCTGCGCGTTGACGTTCTCGTTGAAATGATTCTGCGGCACGCCAAAGCACATACGATTCAACCGTACGCCCGTGGGGCGTGCATCGTATTCGCAACCGAACAGCACGGCGGAAATCGTGTTGAACGCCAGCAGCGCGTCCTTGGCCGAACGTGTCAGCAGCCCGATTGAATCGACACGCGGATCGAGCGGGAATGCACCATCCGTTGGCCAAAGTCCCGCCGTCGTCTTGATCCCAAACACGCCATTGAATGCCGCTGGTACCCGAACCGAGCCACCAGAGTCTGACCCGATGGCAAACGCGCATAGCCCCGCGGCCATCGCCACGCCCGATCCGGAGCTCGATCCACCCGGTGCGCGATGGTTCTCGAGATCGGACGCATTCCACGGGGTGCCGCGCGGGGCGGAATGGCCCGTGATACCCAAGCACAATTCCACCGCCTTGGTCTGGCCCAGAAACACGCAGCCCGCGCGACGCAGTGCTTTGATAAACGTCGCTTCCTCCGTGCCCAGGACATCCGGCAAGGTGATGTTCGAGCCCACCTTGGGGCCCGGCATGTTGGCGATCACGAACACATCCTTGATCGCAACGGGCACGCCCATCAAAGGTCCCAGATCCGTACCGGACTGCATCAGCAAATCCATGGCGCGCGCCGTGGCAATCGCGCTTTCCTCGGCTACGGTCTCGAACGCGCCCAGCTTCGGATCGAGTTGCTTAATACGTTCCAGATACTGCCGCGTCACCGCTTCGGACGTGACCTTGCCCGCGCGGAAGTCCTGTGCGAAGCCTTCCAGGCCGCGTTCCGCGAACGGATCTACCGGTAAATCACTCATTACTGCATTCTCCGAAAAAGAATCATCCACTTGCGTGATGCCTCGCGATTACAGCCCGAGGTAAGCTTTTCTGATCATGGGGTGGCCTTCCAGCGTCGATGAAGGACCCTCCAGAACCAGCTTGCCGTTTTCCAGCACGTAGGTGCGATCACTGAACTGCAGCACCTGTTTGATATTTTGCTCCACCAGGAGCACAGGGAACCCCAGGTCTGCCACGCGCCGGATCGTCTGCATCACTTGCTTGACGTACAACGGTGACAGCCCCAGGCTAGGCTCGTCCATCAACAGCAGATCCGGCTCCAACATCAGCGCGCGGCCAATGGCCACCATCTGCTGCTGACCACCCGACAGCGATCCGGCCTCGACATTCGCGAACTTCTCCACATCGGGAAACAGCGAGAACACTTTATCCAGATTCGCCTTGCGCTTGGCGCGCAGGCGCGGCAGATAAGCCCCCAGCAGGATATTGTCCTTGACCGTCAAGTTAGGAAATAGCTGTCGGCCCATCGGTACGTGGGCCAAGCCGCGCTCGGCCATCTCGTGCGGGGCCAGTCCGGAGATTTCCTCGCCCTTGAACAGGATACGGCCTTGCCACGGTTTAATCATTCCCGATACCGCGCGCAAGATCGTCGATTTGCCGCTACCGTTGCCGCCTACCAGGCCAACCAGCTCGTTCTTTTTGATCTCCAGCGAAACGCCGAACACAACCTGCAGTGCGCTATAGCCCAGGTCGACACTCTCGACCTTCAGTATGACTTCATCGTTTTGGTTCATATCCATCAATCCGTGCCCAGATAGGCCTCGATGACCTTCTCATCACTGATGACCGCTGTGGCCGCGCCTTCCGCGATCTTGTTCCCGCTTGCCAGCACGATCACATGGTCGGCGAGCTGAATGATCGCCTCCATGATGTGCTCGACCATCACGATGGAAACACCCGTCGCGGTCAAGGTACGCAGCAGCTCGATCATTTCCTTCAGGGCAGGGGGGTTCAAGCCCGCCATGATCTCGTCCAGAAACAGCACCTCTGGCTGCAACGCCAAGGCCTTCGCCAGCTCCAGGCGGCGCAGGCGGGCGAGGTTCAGATCCGAAGACAGCTGATTCGCGCGGTCGGACAGGCCGACCTTTTTCAGCGCGTCCAGCGCGGCGCGTTCCGCGTCCTTGCGCTGCGGGTGCTTCAAGAACGCCGCCACCAGCACGTTTTCCAGAACCGTCATTTCCTCATAAGGGCGTTCCGTCTGGAACGTGCGCCCCATGCCGAGCCGCGTGCGCACATACGGAGGCAGCTTCGTGACATCCAGACCTAGGAATGTGACGGTGCCAGAACTCACCGGCGCAAAGCCCGTGACAGCGTTGAACAGTGTCGATTTTCCAGCCCCATTGGGCCCGATCAGGCCCAGCACCTGGCCGCGCTCCAGACTCAGCGACACGTTGTTCACGGCGATCAGGCCGCCGAATTGCACCTTGATATTGTCAGCCTTAAGCACGGTTTGCATATTTCTTCCTGATCAGTTTGTGCGCATACTCGCCAACGATGCCGCGCGGCAACATGAGGATGACCACCAATATCAGCACGCCATAGAGCAGCATATTGGCTTGTGCAAACGTCGTTCTAAAGACTTCTCCCGAAATCACCAACAGTGCGGCACCCACCGCCGGGCCCCAGATCGTGCCACGACCCCCAATAATGACGGTCAATGCGATCTGTACCGAGAACAGCAAGTTGAAAATGATGTGCGGCTCGATGAACGAAAGGAAAATCCCGTAGATGCCGCCACCGAGCGCGGTCAAAACGCCCGAGACGACAAAGGCTTTCAGCTTGATCACCGTGGGATTGATCCCCGCCGCCATCGCGGCTTCTTCGTTATCGCGTACGGCCTTGAGCTGGTAACCGAACTTGCGACGCGAGATATAAATCGTGATCGCGATCGTCAGCGCAGCGTAGACGAGCGCCAGATAGTATTGCGTCGTCTTGTCGAACAGGTCCACGCCAAACGGCTCGGGCAATTCATCGATGAACACCCCGGACGCGCCGCCAGTGAGCCAACCTTCGTTAATCGCCACCAATCGCAGAATCTCCGCGATCGCAATCGTCGAGAGCGTGAAGTAAGGGCCACGCAGACCGAACGTCAGCTTGCCCCAGGCCAGCGCCATGACCGCTGCCACAGCCATCGCCATCAGCATCGACCACCAGGGCGCCCAACCGAACTCCGATGCGCCGATAGCGACGAAATACGCGCCTAGACCAACAAAGCTGGCGTGACCCAGACTCAACTGTCCGGCCCAGCCACCGAGGATATTCCACGACGTCGCCCACCCCGTGAACAACAGCACGGAAATGCCGACCGTAATAAAGGCGTCGCCCGTCAGGGGATAGCAGGCCGCCGCGACGACCAGCGCCGCCAGAATAAGACTTTGCTTGTTCATACGCGCTTCACCGTTTTACCAAAGAGACCTTCGGGCTTGACCAACAACACCACCAGGAAGACCAATAGACCATAGGCATCGCGGTACGCGGAATCCAGATAGGATGCACCCATCACTTCCACTACGCCCAGCAACAGTCCGCCAATGATCGCGGCGCCGATATTGCCCAGGCCACCCAACACGGTGACGACGAACGCTTTAAGCGTAAACATTGCACCCGTGGTCACGGGCGAAGCAAACAACAGGGGAATGAGCGCCACGCCCGCGGTCACGGCCAAGGCCATCCCCAAGCCGAAAACGATGGCCTGGATGCGCTTGGTGTTGATGCCCACGAGCTCCGCGCCCAAGCGGTTCTCTGCCGTCGCCTTGATCGCGCGGCCGACTTCCGTCTTGTTCAACAGCAGGTACAGCGCACCGATCACGGCCACTGTCGCCAGGCCCGCCAGCAGCAGCACGACCGACACGCGGATCTCGCCCATCGACACTGTGCTAGCTGCATAAGACACATGCACCGACTTCGGCTCACCGCCAAACGTCAGCAGCAGAAGGTTGCCGATCACCAGCGAGATCCCCAGCGTCGCCAGCATCATCGTTTCTGGCTTGGCATCGATCACGCGCGTCAGAATCAGCTTCTGAATCAACGCGCCCACAATAAAGCCAAGCGGAATCGCGAAGACGAGCGTGAGATAAGGATCCCACCCGAAAAGCGAATTCAGCACCACGGCGAAATACATGCCCAACACCACAAAATCGCCATGAGCGAAGTTGATCGTGCGCATGACGCCGAACACCAGCGTGAGGCCCACGCCAATCAAGGCGTAAACAGCCCCAATCAGAACCCCGTTAGAGAGGTTCTGAAATAAGGAAACGTAATCCATTGTGAAACCTTTGGCCGGCTAGCTGCACCGGCTATATTTGGTACGTGGTCGAACGCGTGTCGAAAGCGCCACATGCAGCACGTTTTTTTGCCGCTTGTGACGCTTTCTTGTCGTGAGGCAGACTTAGTTCGACAGCTTGGCTTTTTGCGAGGCCAGATTCTCGGGGAAGACCGTGACGTGCTTGCCATCCTGAATTTGGATGATCACGCTCTTGATCGGGTTTTGGCCCGTGAAACCATCGAACTCTTCAAACGTCACGTCGGTGACCGGCGTCTTCAGGTTCGTGGCGGCCAGGGCTTCGCGCACTTTCTCGCGGTCGGTCGACTTGGCACGACGCAGCGCATCCGCAGCCACGGTCAATGCCAGATAGCCTTCGGCCTCGTAGAAAGACGGGTCTTCCTTGGCAGCTTCCTTCAGACGCTTCGCCAGTTCGGGGGTACCTTCGTACTTGACGTCCGGGCTCCAGCTCACGGCCGACACGATGTTCTCGGATTTATCGCCGACCTGGTCGATAAAACTCATCATCGACGACGCCGTATCAATGGCCACGACCTTGGTGTTTAGGCCCACTTCCTTGATCTGACGCGCAATCGCGATACCGTCATCGGCGTACGAGCTGGTCAACAGGATGTCCGGATTCGCCGAGCGGAACTTGTTCAAGATCGGACGGAAGTCCGTCGTGCCCTGGTCATAGGCTTGCTTGCCCACGACTTCATAGCCGCGTTTTTCCGCTTGGCGCACGCCTTCCTCGCTCACCGACGTGGGCCACGCGCCATTGCCATGCATCACCGCGACCTTCTTCATGTCCGGATTGCTTTTGCGCAGAAAGTCGAAATAGTCAAAATACACATTCGCCACGATCGTGGAGTTGTGCTTGGCACGGAACACCCACTTCGAACCCGGCTTGGTGATCGAGTCATCGGCGCTTCCCAGCACGATCAGCGGCAGCTTCTGACGCGTGGCGACCTTCGACATCGGGCCCGTGATGCCCGAGGCATACGAACCGATGATCAGCGGCACGCCCTGCTTATTTAGCGATTCCAACGCCGCCAACGCGCTTTGCGCGTCCGAGCGGTCATCTTGCGTGATCAGCTCGAGCTTCTCGCCATTGATACCGCCATTCGCGTTGATCTCCTCCAACGCGACCTGCATGCCAGTGTTGTAGCGCTGGCCAAAGGCGGCGAAGTTACCGCTCAGGCTATTCACCACACCGATTTTCACTTGCGCCACTGCGGGAAGCGAAAAAGCCGATGCACATAAAACAGTCAACAGACCGGTTTTCAAAAATTTGCCGTGAGATTTCACAGGTGTCTCTCTTTAAAGATTAAATGAACAGACCAATTGCCGTGCAATATCGCTTTCGTTTTTCTTTACTTCCTGGTCGCTATGCCAAAAAGCCAGGGCCTGGTTGTTTTGATATTTGTGGTCCCGGGCCGTGTAGTATATCGACAGATTTATTCCACTTATCGAACTAAAACGATTGTTTATTCCGTATGGCGGAACAAGATGCACCCATAGCGGTCTCTGGCGTAGCCGCGCTGGCGCGGGGGCTGGAGATACTGCGATGCTTTTCTGCGCGCGAGCCCAGCCTGTCCAACGGCGAGTTGGCGGCCTATACCGGACTACCCAAGTCCACCATCTCGCGGCTGACAAAAACCTTGGTCGAGCTTGGCTATCTCAGGCACGATGCCAAGAATCGGGAATATTCAGTCGGGCCGTCCGTGCTGGCGCTGGGGTACTCGGCGTTGGCTAACTTGCGCGTGGCGGAAATCGCGCGTCCGCATATGCAGGCGCTCGCGGACGCCACAGGCGCATTGATTTCGCTAGCCACGCGAGATCGTTTGTCGATGCTGTACCTGGAGGCTTGCTGCAGCGACACGACCATGACACTCAGGATGGGGCGCGGCGTTCGCATGCCGATCCTGAGCACCTCTATCGGCCGAGCCTTCCTGGCTGCGCTGCCCGTCAACGAACGTGAATATCTCGTGGCCGCGCTAAAACAAAAGGGGGAGCCTGCGGTCGAGCCTGCCGACCTCCAGGCCTTGAACAGGGAACTCAACCGCTACCAGCGGGATGGCTATTGTGTGTCGCTGGGCGAGTGGAATGCCGACGTCAATGCCGCCGCTACGCCGATTTCCTGGCAAGGCGGCTCGGACGTGGTCGTGGCGTCGATTAGCGGTCCATCATTTTTGATCACAGAGGAACTGCTGCGCGACAGGCTGATTCCTCGGCTGATGGATCTGGCCGGGCATATATCGAGGCAGTTGGAATGATCCACCCATGCTGCCACGACCTTATTACCCTTATCGCCTTTACTCCACCCGCGCGCCGGCTTTGGCGGCGTGTTTGCGCAGGAGCCCTGCAAAGGCCAAGCCGGGGCGAGTCTGGGGTAGCCGTGGGTTAAACAGCAGACCTGGTGTGCGCATGGGCGTGGGGCCCTCTAGCGGGATGAGGCGCAATGAAGGGTTGGGCGGGATGGCGCTGGCGGCGGCAATGCAGCCGACGGGCAGGCGCATGACCATGCCGAGCATGCCTGCGACGGTATTGATCTCGGCGACGATGTTGGGCTCTGCGCCGGCCGCGGCGAAACACTCATCCAGGAGTCGCCGGGTAGAGAAACTGGCCGGCAACAGGACCAGCGATTCTCGATGGAGTTCAATCAGGCGTATGCGCTTGCGTCGGGCCAAGGGATGGGTCTGGGAGACGATGAGGATCAGTTCTTCGTTAAAGAGCGGCTCGAATGTCAGGCCACTGGTGGATTCGGGCCGGTAGGCGACGCCGAGATCCAGTTGGCCCTGCTCGAGTTGGCTGACGATGATGTCGGCGGTGAGCTCTTCGATGATGACCTTCATGGTGGGATTGTGGAGCAGGAATTGGGCGACGCAATCCGGGATGAAGCTCTGGTTAAAGGTGTGCGTGGTGCCTAGTCGGAGCTCGCCGGTCATTGACGCCGCGCTATGTTTGAGTTCGCTGAGCCCCTGGTCGATCTCGCGCAGGGCGCGCGTGGCGTAGGCTAGGAAGGTATCTCCGGCTGTGGTAATGACGACGCGTTTGCCTACTCGGTCAAAGAGTCGTTGGCCGATTTCTTCTTCGAGTTGGCGGATTTGATGAGAGAGCGTCGACTGAGTGACGTGCACGCGTTCTGCTGCACGGGTGAAATTCAGTGAGCCCGCCAGGGCAATGAAATAACGAAGGTGCCTGAGTTCCATGGTGTGGTGCGCCAATGATCGATGCGGTCAATGATAATCGTCGAAATTAATCATTTCCATCTTTAGGTGAGGCTGGATAGTCTTACGGCACGTTAAGACATGCAGTCAGGAGCTCCCATGGGGAAAGTGTTAAAGGGCATCAAGGTCATTGAGCAAGGCACGTTTATCACGGGGCCGGCGGCAGGGATGTTGCTGGCTGATCTGGGTGCAGATGTGATCAAAGTCGAGCAGCCGAAGACTGGCGATCCGTTTCGCGCATTCAAGGGCGGACTGTATAGCCCGCATTACCAGACCTATAACCGCAATAAGCGCAGCATCGAACTCGATACCAAGGACCCTGAGGACGCCCAGGTCTTCGATGCATTGATCCAAGACGCTGATGTGTACATTCAGAATTTCCGCCCCGGCACTGCCGAGCGTCTGGGGGCGGGGGAGGATCGGCTCAGAGAGATGAATCCTCGACTGATTTATTGCGCGATCAGTGGCTTTGGACAGACCGGGCCAGCGGCAGGCCGGCCAGCGTATGACACGGTGGCTCAGGCTGCCAGCGGTTTTCTGAATCTGTTGGTCAATCCGGCAAACCCTCGTGTGGTGGGCCCGGCCATTGCCGACTCGTTGACGGGATTTTATGCGGCCTATGGAATTCTGGGCGCCTTGGTCGAGCGTGCGAGAACCGGGCAGGGCAGACGAGTGGACGTGTCCATGCTTGAGGCCATGTGCCATTTCAATCTGGACGCGTTCACGCATTTCCTGTCCGAAGGCGAAATCATGGGGCCCTATAGCCGCCCCAGCGTGTCACAGTCGTACACGCTGCGGTGTGCCGACGATAAATGGATCGCGCTGCACATGTCATCGCCCGAAAAATTCTGGCGTGGCCTGGCGCAGGCAATTGAGTGGCCGGGTCTATTTGATGATCCGCGCTTCGCGACGCGCGAGGGCCGAATCACCCATCAGGAAGACCTGATTGATTTGCTCGGCCAGCGCTTCGCCGCGCAACCACGGGCTGTGTGGTGCGAGCGTCTGCAAGCGCTCGACGTGCCGCATGCACCCATGTATGACACACGTGAAGCGCTGCAAGATCCGCAAGCGCGCCATCTGGAACTCGAGATCGAAGGGGTTCATCCCCAACGTGGCCCTTGGAAAACGGTGCGTTCTCCGGTCTCGTTCGACGGGCAGCGGCCTACTGAGGTGCGCCCGCCACCCACACTGGGCGAGCATAACGACGAGATCCGTGCGGCATTGCGTGCACGCCTGGCCTGAACGCGCTCGGTCACATTACAAAAACAAGGAGATGTCATGAAAATCGGCAAGGAAACCGTACCACGCACTGCGATCTGCACGTCCGACGAACACACCATTGTCGTGCGCGGCGCTGACCTGTGTCAGGACCTGATTGGCAAGATGGATTTTGGAGATTATTTCTATCTGCTGGTCACGGGGCGTCGTCCCGACTCGGCCGCCAGCGCGGTGTTGAATGCCACGTTGGTGGCCATCGCCGAGCACGGACTGGTGCCGAGTGTGCAAGCGAGCCGTATGACCTTGGCAGCCGCACCGGACGCGCTTCAGGGAGCTGTCGCGGCAGGGATTCTGGGTTGCGGCTCAGTGATCTTGGGCGCGTCAGAAACGGCGGGCCGACTGTTTCATGAGATCGAATCTCGCGCCGGTCGCGACGGAGATCTGGTGGAGGCAGCACGTGTGGTCGTCCAAGAGTATCGCGCGGCGCGGCGAGCAATTCCAGGCTATGGGCATCCTCTGCACAAAGAGCGGGACCCCCGCGTGGCCCGATTGTTTGAGGTTGCGCGTGACAGCGCAGCGGGTTTGCAGTACATCGCTATTGCCGAAGCGGTTGAAAAAGTTATTCCCGAAGTGGTGGGCAAGGATTTGCGCCTGAATGTGTCGGCCGCAATTCCAGCCGTACTGCTGGGTATTGGGTTTCCGCTATCGGCACTAAAGGGAGTGCCAATCTTGGCTCGGGCGGCTGGTCTCATTGCGCATTTGACCGAGGAGCAGGAGGCTCCCATCGGCTTTGCGCTGTCGTATCAAGCTACGCGCGAATTGCAGTACCACGGTGAAGTTCCCCCGGGATTCGGGAAGGCGCAGTCATAGCGCCAACACGGGCGATGCGCCCTCGCTGCGCGTCGCAATCACAACAATCAGGAGAGACAACCATGCACAAATTTAATCCGCTATCTCGTCCGGGAAAACTGCGCCGTACTCTGATCGGCGCGGCGTTGGCTACGCTCGGCCTGGTCGGCATGTCTGCTCAAGCCGCGACATTTCCCGATCGTGCCGTTCGCATCGTCGTGCCGTTCGGTCCCGGAACGACCACCGACACCATCGCCCGCATCGTCGCTGAGGCCATGTCCAAGCCTTTGGGCCAACAAATCGTCGTCGAAAACCGAGCCGGTGGTGGGGGTACGATCGGGACTACTCAGGTAGCCCGCGCGCCGGCCGATGGCTACACATTGGTCATGGGTACGGTGGGCACGCATGCGATTAACCAGGCTTTGTACAAAAACCCCGGTTACGATCCTGTGAAGGATTTTGAACCGGTGGCATTCGTCGGACAGACGCCGACGTTTCTGGTCACGGGTAGCGGGTCAGGCATTCAAACACTGAAGGATCTCGGTGCTGCCGCGAGCAAAGGTGAGGGTGTCGCATTCGCATCGGCTGGCAGTGGCACCTCGGGCCACTTGGCCGGGGAGTTGCTCAAGTCGCGATTGGGGGGCGAAATGGTTCATGTGCCCTACAAGGAAGGCGGCTTGGCGGTCTCGGATGTAATGTCGGGCCAGGTGCAGTTCATGTTCTATCATCCCGCTGCGGTACTCCCGCATATTCAATCCGGAAAGCTCCGCGCACTCGGGGTGTCCAGCGCCAACCGTAGCAGCGCCGCGCCCGATGTGCCCAGCATCGCTGAGCAGACTGGCAGTGATTTCGATCTGGTAGCGTGGTTTATGTTGTATGCGCCGCAGGCAACGCCGGAGCCGGTGATGGCGACATTGCGTAAAGCAGCAAGCGAGGCACTGTCCGATCCGCAAGTGCTCAAACGCTTGAGTGGACAAGGTGTTGAGCAAGGCGGCGAGTCGACGCGCGACCTGACGGCGTTCGAGCAGAGCGAGATCGCTAAATGGTCGGATTTGGTGAAGAAATCCGGCGCTCAGGTGAACTAACCCGGTATCCGCGAGGGGCGGGCGTTAGCACAGGACAGTATCTATGCATGAATTTGTCTATACCGCACAGTCCGCCCGGGTGGTGTTTGGCACCGGCGCGCTGCGCCACTTGGAGGCGGAAGTCGAGCAACTGAGCGGGAGCCGTGTGTTGGTGTTGTCCACGCCGAATCAGCGCCCAATAGCGGAGTTGGCTTTGCAGCTATTGGGTGCCCGTGGCGTGGGGGTGTATGACCAGGCCAAAATGCATGTGCCCGTCGCGACCGTGCGTGACGCAGCCGAGGTCGCGCGGCGACTCTCGGCCGACTGTACGGTTGCGATCGGCGGCGGTTCGACCACGGGCTTGGCAAAGGGCTTAGCACTGGAGTGTGGTCTGCCTATCGTCGCCGTGCCGACGACCTACGCTGGCTCAGAGATGACACCCATCTACGGAATGACGGAGGGCGGCATTAAAACCACGGGCAAAGATGTCCGCGTCCTGCCGCGTTCGGTCATCTACGACCCCGATTTGAGCGCGGGTCTGCCCACGGCGCTGGCTGCGGCCAGTGGGCTCAATGCCATGGCGCACGCCGCTGAGGGGCTGTATGCGCGCGACGGTAACCCGATCATGGGCCTTCTCGCAGAAGAGTCGATTCGTGCGCTGGCCCGAGGTCTGCGTCGCGTTGTGGCTCAACCGTTAGACAGTCTGGCACGCAGTGACTGTTTATATGGTGCGTGGCTCGCGGGGACGGTTTTGGGGAATGTCGGCATGGCGCTGCACCACAAACTCTGCCATACCCTGGGCGGGACTTTTAATCTGCCGCACGCGCAAACGCATGCGATCATCCTGCCCTATGCCATGGCATACAACAGTGCAGCGGCACCTCAGGCCATGGACCGCATCGCGCGCGCCCTTGGAGATTCGCAGACTCCTGCCGCGACAAGCCTGTACAAACTGGTAGGCGATTTGGGCGTACCGTGCGCTTTGCGTGATATTGGCCTGCAATCCCACCAGATAGATCAAGCAGTGGATCTGGTGATGGCACAGCCGTACTGGAATCCGCGGCCGATGCAACGTGATGCTTTGTCTGCCTTGCTGCAAGCCGCCTACGAGGGCGCCCCACCGGATCTATCTGTATAGCCCCGACAGCGGCTCGCGACGGTCGGCTGATCAGCCCGGCTCTCGCGAGCGTGTCCTGATGGTTATAGTCGCGCAGTGCTATCCAGGCTCGGGTCAATGCCCGCGCTGAGCATCGCCGCGCACTACGGGCGCATGGACCCCGAACGTCGAAAATTCATCTATGCCGAGCTCAAACGCGAGGCCGAAAAAATCACGCGCGAGCTTGGAGAATGAACGTATGCTCGGTGTGGACGGGTGGCGGGGAGGGCGGCGCCGTTGCAGCGACCTGTTTGCTAAGATACACTACCCTTCGCATCGCGATACACGATGTTATTGTTTTTAGTCTGCTG
The DNA here is from genome assembly GCF_009763235.1 of Bordetella sp. 15P40C-2. Lineage (NCBI taxonomy): Bacteria > Pseudomonadati > Pseudomonadota > Betaproteobacteria > Burkholderiales > Alcaligenaceae > Bordetella > Bordetella sp. 15P40C-2. The sequence continues at coordinate 58,780 of NZ_WSJA01000037.1, read as the reverse complement.
GTTGGAGAGGACGCCATGTCGATCGACGCCCTCTTCCAATTGGGGATCGTCTCAGTTGCTCTGAACACCTCCCAAACGGAAGATCGCATTTGTCGCTCAGAGCGACACCATATTGTTCGCGCCATCCACACTATCGCCCGCCGCATAGTGGGTTTGCTTGCGACCTTATCCAACGCACGACAGCAAAAATTCGTTCTGCCGCACGCTGTGCAGATACAGATGTATAGCGGCCGAATGCCGAGCTAAGTCCAGCGCTCGAGGCTTCGAGCATGCGGTCACGACGCAGCAATGCGATTTGCTGCGTGTTTCCGGCGTGCGCGGCCATTTTCTGATCACCACGACAATCGACGCCCATCGCGGGCTTTGCGCGCGAGCGGAGGTTGCTTTCGCATCGAATTGCTTACGTCATGATCCAGACCCCGTACTACCTTATCGATAAGACTGCTTTGCAGGAAAATCTGCGCAAGGCAGCCCGACTACGCGAGTTATCCGGCGCCAACATCTTGCTGGCGTTAAAGTGCTTTGCCACTTGGCCGGTATTTGACTTGATGCGCGAATATCTCGATGGCACCACGTCTTCGTCGCTCTTTGAGCTCAAGCTTGGACGCGAGAAGTTCGGTGGCGAAACCCACGCCTATAGCGTCGCCTGGGCCGATCACGAGATTGCCGAGGCAGTGTCCAATGCCGACAAGATCATCTTCAACTCCATTTCGCAGTTCGAGCGCTACGCCTCGCAGGCAGCCGGCATCCCGCGCGGCCTGCGTCTGAATCCGCAAGTCAGCTCGTCCACCTACGACCTCGCGGATCCCGCCCGGCCATTCAGCCGTCTGGGCGAGTGGGACGTCAAGCGAATCGCGTCCGTCGTGGATCAGCTCGACGGATTCATGATCCATAACAACTGCGAGAACGCCAGCTTCGAGCGTTTTGACGAGCTGCTCACGCAGGCCGAAGAGCGCTTCGGACGCTTTTTGCAGCGTGTTAAATGGGTCAGCCTGGGCGGTGGCATACACTTCACCGCCCCTGGCTACCCGCTGGACGCCTTGGCTCAGCGCCTGCGTGCCTTCGCTGAACGCTACGATGTACAGGTCTATCTCGAACCCGGCGAGGCCGTCGTTCAAAACAGCGCATCGCTCGAAGTCACCGTGCTGGACACTCTGCACAACGGCAAGAACATCGCCGTCGTCGATAGCGGCACCGAGCCGCATATGCTGGACCTGCTGATCTATCGCCTCAACGCACGCGTTGAACCCAATGCCGGTCCGCATCGCTACATGATCTGTGGCAAGACCTGCCTCGCGGGCGATGTCTTTGGCGAGTTTGACTTCCCGGAGCCGCTCGAACCCGGCTCGCGCGTGTCCATCCGCGACGCGGCGGGCTACACGATGGTTAAAAAGAACTGGTTCAACGGCCTTTCCATGCCATCCATCGCCGTCAAGGAACTGGATGGAACCGTGCGCCTCGCGCGTTCATTTACCTATCAGGATTACGTCGACAGCTTAGGCGGCTAGGCCGGCCTGACTCATTAACTGGTTGCAAAGGGAGTGCGAAAGATGAAAAGAAATGTCCTCATCATCGGAGCCGGCGGCGTCGCCAATGTCGTGGCCCACAAATGCGCGCAGAACAATGTTTTGCTGGGCGATATCCATATCGCTTCGCGCACCGTGGAAAAATGTCGCGCTATCATCCAGTCCGTGCATGAAAAAGGCAGCATGCAGCAGCCCGGGATACTGAATGCCCACGCCCTGGATGCGCTGGACATCCGGGCCACCTCGCAGTTGATCCGTGACACTGGCGCTCAGATCGTGGTCAACGTCGGGTCGGCATTTCTGAATATGTCGGTGCTTTCCGCCTGCATCGACACGGGCGCGGCTTACATCGACACTGCCATTCATGAAGACCCCGCCAAGGTATGCGAGCAGCCGCCCTGGTACGCCAACTATGAATGGAAACGCCGTCAGGAATGCGCCGACGCCGGCGTCACCGCGGTCTTGGGCATCGGGTTTGATCCCGGCGTCGTCAACGCGTACGCGCGCCTGGCAGCCGATGACTATTTCGACAAGATTTCGTCCATCGATATCATCGATACCAACGCCGGCTCGCACGGCCGCTACTTTGCCACCAACTTCGATCCCGAGATCAATTTCCGTGAATTCATCGCCACGGTCTGGTCTTGGCAAAATCGTCAGTGGAAAGCCAATTCGATGTTCGAGGTGCGCCAAGAGTGGAACCTGCCCGTCGTGGGCCAGCAGACCACCTACCTGACCGGCCACGACGAGCTGCACTCACTATCAAGCGTGCTCGATGTACCCGATATCCGTTTCTGGATGGGATTCTCCGATCACTACATCAACGTCTTCACGGTGCTCAAGCAGCTGGGCCTGCTGTCCGTCGACCCCGTTCAATTGCCTAATGGTCAATCCGTGGTGCCGCTGCAAGTCGTCAAGGCCGTGCTGCCGGATCCCGCATCGCTCGCACCCACCTACCAGGGCTATACGTGCATCGGCAACAAAGTGCACGGCATCAAGGACGGTCGCCAGAAAGACCTGTTGATCTACAACGTCTGCGATCACGCCGCCTGCTACCGCGAAGTCGGCAGCCAGGCCATTTCTTACACTGCTGGCGTACCCGCGGCCGCAGCGGCCATGCTTATCGCTCAGGGTATCTGGGACACGCGTCGCATGATGAATGTGGAGGAACTGCCGCCCCGTCCGTTGTTGAACTTGCTGGATAAAATGGGCTTGCCAACCAGGGTGAAAGACGAACAAGGCGACCGGCCGTGGAATCAGGCGGTCGAGCTCGGTTCCGAGGCGCTTGACGAGTACGCTGACGAACGCGAACTGGTGCAGGTTGCCTGATTGTTAGGCAGATGCAAGCAGACATGCGCGGGTTGTATGGGGTATTCTTCCCATATGACCCACGCGAAAATCGCTACCGCCTGCTTGGCAGCCCACCGACGAGGCCCTCGACATCTAAGTTGAGTGGCAAGTCACATTCAGGCGCCCCGAGTCGGTGCCTCTTCCCGGAAGGCCACGATACACACGTGGCCTTTTGTTTGCCAGATTCCCCATACCGCCGTGTATCGCAAGGTCTTCATTTCTTGTTCAAGGAATGACCATGACTGATTTTTCATTGACCATCCAGTCGTTTCGGCCTTCGGACGAAGCCGATGTCGTCGGTCTGTGGCGTGCTTGCGGCCTGACACGGCCTTGGAACGATCCCGCCAAGGACGTCGCGCGCAAACTGACCGTACAGCCGGACCTGTTCTTGGTCGGCGAAGCAGAAGGCGCGATTGTCGCAACGCTCATGGGCGGCTACGACGGCCATCGCGGGTGGGTCAACTATTTGGCCGTGGCCCCCGCGTTTCAGCGGCGCGGCTATGCCACGGCAATGATGCGGGAAATAGAGTCCAGGCTGTTGGCAATGGGCTGCCCTAAAATCAACCTGTTAGTCCGCTCAGACAACCTGGCCGTGCAAAGCTTTTACGAAAGCCTGGGCTTTGGTCAAGATGCTGTCATCAGCATGGGAAAGCGTTTGATTCCAGACTAATGAGCCATCCCAGGCACGAAAACGCTACGTCGGGTCTACAACTTTGTATGCTTCCACGCTTTGTTCAGCAGCACATACATCAAGGCGACCAGCGCCAATAAAGCGAAGCCATTGGAAAAATACACAAAAACAATGGCATCGCCGATCCGTTCGTTGGCGATCAACCAGCTCGCGATCGACAGGCCACAGGACAGGCCAAAAAGCCAAATCAGGAATACCTTGAATACTTTCATATCGTCACAATAAATGGATTTCGGCTAGTTTATAGCCGAAAAACGACGCACGTGGTTGCTTTATGGTCGAGCATCCCGATCAAGTGCTTATATGGTGATTTACCAGTGGCAGCGGCAATACCGGTCCCTGCGGACCGATATTGCCAACTAACTCACTTGGTGTGACGTACGTGAGTACTAAGAACGTGTTCGCGCCCGTCTGGGAATAGGGCGGCCACTGAAACCTCGCCTGATCACTCAGACTTGGTATTCATAGTGGAAAGGACGCCAATGTTTGGTCGACTCGATTTCCGCGGAGAGCTGTAGCACCACATCGTCCTGGCCAAAGTGACCAATGATCTGCGTTGCCACGGGAAGCCCTTCGCCCGTCCAATAGGTAGGCAGGGCAGCCGCAGGCTGTCCGGAGGCGTTGATGATCGCCATGAAGCAAGAGTAATTCCCCACCCGCTTCCTGAGATCCCAGAAGTCCCGGTCCATGGATAGTTCACCCAGTTTGGCCGGCAGCTTGCACAGCGCCGGAGTCATCAGGATATCGATGGACTGCATCCAACCAGACATCAGGCGACCGACCGCATGGAAAGTGTTGACCGCCTCGATATAGTCGCGGGCAGACAGGGTTTTTCCATATTCGTAGCCAGTGTAGATCGCACGTTCCAGATCCGACGTCGATAAGGTCTGGCCGCTAGCCTGCAGTTTTGCCTCGACGCTATTTACGATATTGCCCGCCAGAACGTTGGTATGTGCCTTGATGTAGCTCTGATAGTCGAATTCTGGAATATTCAGATCGACGATTTCATGGCCCAGGTCCTTGCAGATTTGCACCGTCTTTTCGAGGGCTGCGGACACCTCTGGATCGGTCGTGACGCCGCCGAATGTCTCGCGCCACACACCGATGCGTAGCTTGCGAAACGCTTTGGGCTGCACAGCGTCCATGAACGACCGCTCGAATACCGGCGCGGCATAGGGCGATCCCGGCGCATAGCCACCAATGGCGTCCATCGCAGCAGCCGTGTCTCTGACCGTGCGGCTCAGGACGCCGTCGACCGCCAGGCCGCCCCATCCTTCGCCGCGCAGTGGGCCCATGGGCACCACACCCCGCGACGCCTTGAATCCATAGATGCCGCAGCATGCAGCGGGAATACGGATAGAACCACCGCCGTCACTGCCATGGGCCACTGGCACGACGCCAGTCGCGACCGCGACTGCGGCACCACCGCTGGAACCCCCGGGCGAACGTGTCACATCCCAGGGATTCTTGGTGACTTTCCCATACACCGTGGCTTCGGTGGTCGGCGCCATGCACAACTCGGGCACCGTGGTGCGCGCGTAGGCGATAAAGCCCGCCTTTTCGAAGCGCTCTGCCAGGAACGAGTCCACCGCGTACTTGCTGTCTTTGAACAGGGCAGAGCCCACATGCGACGGAAAACGCCGTGATGCGAGGCCCGAGTCCTTCAATAGGAACGGGATGCCCCGAAATGCGCCGCGCTCTTCCCAGTTCTGCGCCAGTGCAAGGCTTTCGTCGAACTGCTCATGACACAGAAAATCGAATTCCTGATCGAGCTTCGTGGCGAGCTCGATGGAGGTCTGCATCAGCTCGTAAGGCGTGGTTTGCCGTTGCGCCAATAAATTCGACAGGTCCAGCCCGTCAAGCTTTTTGAATTCTGCTGTTTTCATTGGCTTCGTTAGTTCTGGGGCAAACCGGACATTTCGAACATCTTCTTGAACTCGCCCGAAGCGGTGTCTCGGAACTTGTCGCTTTCTTCAGGGGTCGCGGCAATGAGTTCAAACTGAAGCGTCTTCATCTTCTCCACGAACGCCTCTTCTTGCGCGACCTTGTTGATCGATTCGTAAATCTTGTCGATGGTCGCTTTCGGGGTCTTGCCGTTGACGGTCAAGATCAGGACAGAGGGCACCGTCAGATCGGTCGGGTTGTCCTCACGTTGGGGTACGGCGTCGGGAAACTCGCTGACTTTCAGGTCTTGCAGAATGGCGAGAGGTTTCACTTTTCCGCCCACGGCGAACGGATAGGTGTTGCCCAGCACATCGACGTGAGCATCAATATGGCCGCCCATCAAGTCACTGGCTGCTTGAACGCCACCTTTATAAGGCACGATCTCGAAGTCGAGATTGTTCGCCTGCTTCCAACGCTCCAACGACAAATGGGCCGAACCACCGATCACGTTGACCGCAATGGAAATCTTGCCGGGGTTCTTCTTGATGGCTTCGACAAAGTCGGCAAAGGTCTTGTACTCGGAGTTAGGGTTAACCGAGAGGGAATGCGGCGTGCGATACAGATACGACACACTGGCCAGATCGGCATCCGCGTCGTAGGGCGGCTTTTTGAAGGAGTATTTGTTGATAAAGAGGCTGGTCTCGGCGGACATCAGAATCTTGTTGCCGTTTTCACCCCCCTTGATCGTGGCGAACACCGAGGGCAGAGTCGCGCCGCCGGGGACGTTTTCCACTATCACGTTGGTGTCGGGATGCAGGCGGCCGAGGCCTTCGGCGAGCATACGGCCGATCACGTCAGTGGAGCCGCCGGCCGGGAACGGTACAACGATACTCACGGTCTTCTCCGGCCAATCCGCGGCTTGAGCGGCTGGCGCGAGCACGGACGAGATCATGACCAGTCCGGCGGCGATGAGCGCATTGCAATGTTTCTTGATGATGGTGGAAGGTGCTGACCGCATAGGTTCCTCTTGAGTTGATCCGGAGGTGGCTTGAGAACCACTTTGTTTATATCCGATAAGGGGGCGCTATTATGCACAAAATTTTGCAGTGCATAAAAACCCGCTGTACAGTCCGTTCAGGACTGTCAGCTAGTGAGGTCTTGCAGGTCTTTACATGGTCCGCCGCCATAGTTTGCGGCAAGCGGCTCAGGCCATCGTCACGCAGGCCATTTAATCGCCGAGAGGGCGATTGTCCAACTCAGATGTCGAGATTCCCAAGATTCCGGAACGGACGTCACGGGTGGACTCTTGGCATGAAGGAATAAAGTAGGGGAGCCCTCCCGGTCCTACTCGCGGGTAAGACCCAAGGGCAGGGTCAGCGGCCCTGCCGGTCGGGCGGAAGAATGCCGGTGGCTGGCCACCGCAACATTAACCCGAGTGAGCGCGCTTGCCCGGGTTTTTCTTGTGGTGGGTGTGCGAACCACGCTCGCGGCTCACGCGCTGGCCGCGGCCTTGCGTCGTAAAGGTCACTCCCTTCGGAGCGACGGGAGCGGGGGTACGCTTGCGGTCGGCTTCAGTAACGATTTTGTTGCCCATGGAAATTTCTCCAGTTTGAATAAAGCGGCCTATTGTTTCATATTCGCGGGATTTATTCTCGCCAACCGGAAGGCCGAAGGCAAGGCGGCCTCCGCCACCGTGAGTCTGCGCGGATTGATGGCTGACACGGCAGCGGTCTTCTTGATTAGTGGATATGATCGAGGCTGCCTGTTCACTCTAGTTTCTAACTCATTTTGCTGGCATTTCCTCGCCCCACGTGTCTTTACGAAGACGAACATTTGCTGGTGCTCGACAAGCCCGAAGGACTTCTCTCCGTACCCGGCAAAGGGCCTGACAAACAAGACTGCCTGACGCATCGAGCACTGCTGTATTGGCCGGATGCGCTGGTAGTGCACCGTTTGGACATGGCCACCTCCGGTCTCTTGATATTTGCACGCTCGAAAGAAGTGCAGCGCCGTCTTGGCGATGCCTTTGCCGCGCGTGAAATCTTTAAACGCTACATAGCTACTGTCTATGGCGAAGTCGAGCAAGCACCGGATGGCGCATGGCACCTTATTGATGCACCGTTAATCTGCGATTGGGAGCGTCGCCCTCTACAAAAAGTGGATTACACCGTAGGCAAGCCGAGTCAAACGCGCTTCCAACGCCATCCCGACCAGGCCGGTACGCTACCGGGCTGTACCAAGATATGGCTTGAGCCCATCACCGGACGTTCGCATCAATTGCGTGTACACATGGCCCATGTCGGGCTGCCTCTCGTGGGTGATCCCTTGTATGCCCCCGCACATGTCCTAGCGTTGGACAAGCGACTCCATCTACACGCTGCTGAACTGCGCTTCCGACACCCCTGTACGGACGAGACCCTGCATATTCGTAGCAATGCAGCAGGGTTTTGCTGTCAGGATGCGGTCATTGATCAGGCGAGCCCGGGCAGATTGCCTTAGCGCCGCAAAATGCAAAACAAGGCACGATATCGTCAGACGTCGTGCCTTGTTTTAACCGGGAATCTTGGTGGAGCGGAGGAGGATCGAACTCCCGACCTTCGCATTGCGAACGCGACGCTCTCCCAGCTGAGCTACCGCCCCGATAGACCGAAAATATATCACATTTCGCTGCGGCATTTGAAGCGTCATTCCAGATTCAGTGTCGCAATGACCGGCGCATGATCCGAGGGCTGCTCATTGCCGCGCGGCCCCTTATCAATCACGCATGCCGTGCATTGCTTGGTCAGTGGTTCAGACAGCAGAATGTGGTCAATCCGCAGCCCCGCATTGCGGCGGAAAGCGAACTGTCGGTAATCCCACCAGGAAAAAGACTTCTCCGGCTGCTCGAATTTGCGGAAGGAATCCGTCAGCCCCAGATCGATCAACGCGCGAAATGCTGCTCGCTCGGGCTCGGACACCAGCACCTGTCCTTCCCATTTCTCAGGGTTATGGACATCCTCATCGGCAGGGGCGATGTTGTAATCGCCCAGCAATGCCAGCCGCGGATAGCTCTTGAGTTCCTCGGCGACCCAATCGCGTAAATGGCGGAACCATTCCAGTTTGTAGGGATACTTCTCGGAATTCAGCGACTGACCATTCGGGCAATAGGCGCAGATCACGCGTACATCGCCACCCGGGGCGGGCAGGGTGATGGCCAGCAGGCGCTGTTGCGGGTCGTCCATGGTCGGGATGTTGCGCACCATCGCCGAACCCGTCTCGCGCGAGATGATCGCGACGCCGTTATAGGTCTTCTGGCCTGCCCAGACGGCCTGATAACCCAGCTCGGTAAAAGCATCCAATGGAAATTTGTCATCCGTCAGCTTTAACTCTTGCAGACAGAGCGCATCGACCGGATTGGCCGACAACCAATCGAGAACTTGGGGCAGGCGAACCTTCAGAGAGTTGACGTTCCAGGTGGCTAACTTCATTCGTGCATTCTTCTTTTATCCGCGAATTGGCGTGATGTCTGACGCAGTGGGTCCGACGGGCGACTCGATGGCCAGACGCCGCTCCGTCATGGATACGGTGGACCAAGTGAAGAGGGGATGATACCCCGCAAGACAGAATCATTCTCGGTCTCAGGCCAGGAACCCCGCCTAAGCCAAAAAACGAAGTTAGCCAGCGTCCTTTGCGTCGTCGCAGAGTCGGGGAATTCCCTAGGCCTGCAAGGCGTCGCCCGGCCCCAAAACCAATCAGGTTAACGCTTTGCGGCAGGCTTCCAATAAAGGCAACGATGTCTGAGAAATATTGATATGGATTGAACGCTCTTCGCCTACCTAGAATACCTGGCGACTCGCTCCACGTCGGGTGGTAGGGCAATTCGGGTGGCCGTCAGGAGGTTCTTCTGCCGCGCCTCGACTAGAAAAAAGGAAAACAATGCTTTCGTACGCATTGCGACGGCTTCTGATGACTTTTCCGGTCATGCTGGTCGTTGCGCTATTTGTGTTCGGCTTGCTGGACTTGGCACCAGGTGACCCTGCTGCCTTGCTGGCGGGAGAAGATGCGACGCCAGAAGACATTCTGCGCATCCGAGCCACATTGGGCTTAGATCAACCGTTCATGCAACGCTTTGGCGTCTGGAGCTGGAACGTGCTGCACGGAGATTTGGGCGTCTCCTTGTTCACCGGTCAGCCGGTGCAACACATGATCAGCCAGCGGCTTGCGCCGACGTTCTCGCTGATGGTGATGACCTTGATCGTTTCCGTTGTCATCGCTATTCCGATCGGCGCCTTGGCGGCATGGAAGCACAACCGCCTGCAGGATCGCACCATCATGGTCCTGGCAGTGTTCAGTTTCTCCGTGCCTTCGTTTGCCGTGGGTTACTTGCTGGCCTGGTATTTCGGACTGCAGCTGCGATGGTTCCCTGTGCAGGGCTATGTTCCGCTATCGCAAGGATTCTGGGCCTCCATACACACTTTGGTCTTACCGGCGTTAGCGTTAGGTAGTGTTTATGTCGCTTTGATCACTCGAATCACGCGCGCCACGCTGTTGGAAACCTTGAGCCAAGACTATGTTCGCACCGCTCGTGCGAAAGGGGTGAACAATCGCGGGCTGCTCTTTCGCCATGCATTGAAGAATGCCGCCGTCCCCATCGTCACGGTTATCGGCAGTGGGGTGGCGTTATTGATCAGCGGCACGGTGGTGATCGAAACCGTGTTTTCTATCCCAGGGCTGGGGCGACTGGTGGTCGACGCTATTCTGCGGCGCGACTACCCGATCATCCAGGGCGTCATTTTGCTCTTCAGTTTTATGTACGTATTGGTCAACCTGCTGGTCGACCTGCTGTATCGCGCCTTCGATCCGAGGATCAAGTACTAATGAATACGTTAATCGGTTTCTTGAAGCGGCATCCGACCACAGCCGTTGGTGGTCTGCTGCTATTAGGGCTCTTTTTCATCGCGATTTTTGCGCCTTATCTGGCGACGGTAGATCCCACGGCGCTATCACCCATTCATCGCACCAGGGCGCCCAGTGCACAGTTCTGGTTCGGCACCGATTTGCTGGGGCGTGATGTGTACTCTCGCGTGATCTATGGCGCGCGCATATCGTTGTTCGTCGGATTCACGGTCGCGGCGCTATCAACTTTGATTGGTGTCGTCATTGGCTTGGCAGCGGGATTCGTACGGTGGGTCGATGCCGTGGTGATGCGGATCATGGACGGACTCATGTCCATCCCTACCATTCTGTTGGCGATTGCCTTGATCGCGCTCACCCGCGCGTCGTTGCAGAACGTGATCATCGCGATCACGATCGCGGAAGTCCCGCGTGTCGTACGGTTAGTGCGGGGATTGGTGCTGTCGTTGCGTGAGCAGCCTTACGTAGAGGCTGCGGTAGCCGCCGGAGCGAGCCGGCTGCGTATCGTGTCGCGCCATATCTTTCCGAACACCTTGGCGGCGTTGATGGTGCAGGCGACCTATATCTGCGGCGTGGCTATTTTGGCTGAAGCCAGTCTGTCGTTTATTGGCGCGGGCGTCCCGCCTTCGCTTCCTTCGTGGGGCAACATCATGGCTGAGGGCCGTGCGCTGTGGCAGATCAAGCCGCACTTGATCGCTTTCCCAGCGATATTCCTTTCAATCACGATCCTCGCTATCAACATGCTGGGCGACGGACTGCGTGACGCGGTCGATCCGCGCATGGCCAAAAGGATTTGACGATGGATGCACGTACCTCAAAAAACCGACGCGTCCTCGAAGTCGAGGGCTTGTCGGTCGCCTTCGGCTCTGGCGAAAACACCTTCCGCGCCGTTAAGTCGCTCGACTTGCACGTGGATCGTGGCGAAACCTTGGCTATCGTGGGCGAATCCGGCTCCGGAAAGTCGGTCACGTCCTTGGCAGTGATGCGCTTGGTGGAGTTTGGTGGCGGGCGCATCGAAAGCGGTCGCATAACGCTTCATCGTGCTTCGGGCGAGGCCGTGGATATCGTGGCTGCGTCGGAAGACAGTATGCGGGCCATGCGGGGCAATGATCTTGGCATGATTTTCCAGGAGCCCATGACCTCGTTGAATCCCGTGTTCACGGTAGGGGCGCAGATCATAGAAGCCATACGACTGCATCAGCCAGGCGATGTGGCGACGGCTCGTGCGCAAGCCATCCGGATTTTGGATCAGGTTCGAATCCCAGGTGCCAGCGCCATGTTGGGCCGCTATCCCCATGAGTTGTCTGGGGGCATGCGCCAACGCGTCATGATCGCCATGGCATTGTCATGCAAGCCCACCTTGTTGATCGCGGATGAACCCACTACCGCGCTGGACGTCACGATTCAGGCGCAGATCCTGCAGCTTATTCGTGAGTTGCAGCACGAAATGGACATGGGGGTCATTTTTATTACCCACGATATGGGCGTTGTCGCGGAAGTCGCCGACAGGGTGATGGTGATGCGCAAGGGGGATGTGGTCGAGAACAATGATGTCCATGGCTTGTTCAAGGCCCCAAAGCATCCTTATACGAAAGCGCTGATGGCTGCGGTGCCGCGCCTGGGCGCGATGCGAGGAACCACCTTGCCCGCGCGGTTTCCGCTGTTGTCGGATACCGAACAGAAAGAGCCGCCGCCTGCAGTGGCGGCCAAACCAGACGTCGTGCTAAGTGTGCGCGACCTCACGACTAGGTTCGACGTGCGGGGCGGGATGTTCGCACGCGTCAAGAAACGCGTTCATGCTGTGGAACAGGTGAGCTTCGATCTGCACGCGGGTGAGACGCTGGCATTGGTGGGTGAGTCAGGTTGCGGCAAAACATCCACCGGTCGGTCGTTATTGCGTTTGGCCAAAACCACGCGAGGCACGATTGTCTTTGAGGGCAGAGCAGTCAATCCCGACGATGCCGCTGGGCTGCGGCTGCTACGCCGACATATGCAGTTCGTATTCCAGGATCCTTTTGCGTCCTTGAATCCGCGCATGCGTGTGGGCGATTGCGTGAAAGAGCCGATGATCATCCAGGGCCTATACCATGGGGCCGAGGCAGACCGTCGCGCGGCCGAGCTGTTCGAGCGGGTGGGGCTGGATGCGTCGATGCTACGCCGCTGGCCGCACGAATTCTCGGGTGGCCAACGGCAGCGCATTTGTATCGCTCGCGCATTGTCGGTGAACCCTAAGGTATTGATTGCTGACGAATCCGTGTCCGCATTGGATGTCTCTATCCAGGCGCAGATTGTGAATCTGCTCATTGATCTGCAGCGCGACCTCGGGATCAGCCTGCTGTTTATCTCCCATGACATGGCTGTGGTGGAACGCATCAGCCATCGCGTTGCCGTCATGTATTTGGGCCAGATCGTCGAGATCGGCCCCCGTCAGGCCATATTCGAGAATCCTCAGCATGCGTATACCCGCAAGCTGATGCAGGCGGTGCCTATCGCCGATCCTGGCGCACGTCGCGGCGGCAGCCTGGAATTAACCGAGTTGCCGAGCCCTGTGCGTGCCGTGGGCGACGAGCCCGAGGTGCAGCCCCTTGTACAGGTCGGCGAAGGTCATTTTGTTGCGAGGCACCGTATTGGCGGTGCGTACTGAGCGTTTGTCCTTTTGTTCTGGAGATCGAAATGGATCGTAGAAGTTTCCTCTTGGCCTCTTCGGCCTCGGCGTTTGCGTGGGCAATGCCTGGTATGTCATTCGCACAATCGGGCAAGCCCATTTTCCGGTGGGTGCCGCAAGCGGACCTGACCTTGCTGGACCCGGTGTTCACGACGGCAGCAGTCACACAACAGCATGGCCAATTGGTCTTCGACACCTTGTATGGCCTGGACAACGACTACCAGCCCAGCCCGCAAATGGTGGCCAGTCACGTCAGCGAGAACGACGGTTTGCTATGGCGGCTTACGCTGCGTGACGGCTTGGTGTTTCACGATGGATCACCGGTTCGTGCGCAGGATGCCGTAGCCAGTATCCTGCGTTGGGCCAAGAAAGATCTGATGGGAAGGTCCTTGATGCAGTCGACGGAATCGTTGAAGGCGTTGGACGACAAGACGATCGAATTCAAGCTGAGCAAACCCTTTCCCCTCATTCTGAATGCGCTCGGACGTCAATCGGGCAATATGGCTTGCATCATGCCGGAGCGTTTGGCGCAAACGTCCGAAACGGCAGCCATCAAGGAGGTGGTGGGGAGCGGCCCCTTCAAGTTCGTGCCCGAAAAATGGATGTCTGGCTCGCGCGTGGTCTACGAAAAATTCGCTGGCTATGTACCACGCGAGGATGATCGCAAGCCGGAGTTCACAGCTGGGCCCAAGGTGGCACACGTGAACGAAGTCCATTGGCACATCATTCCTGATCGTGCCACGGCGATTGCCGCGCTACAGGCAGGCGAAGTCGATGGTGTCGAGATGGTCGACAACGATTTTCTGCCCATTCTGACGGCGGACCCCAACATCCATCTGGTCAAGCGCAGTCTGCCCACGATTGGCGTCATGCGTCTGAACCACTTGCACGCGCCCTTTGACAATCCTGCGATTCGCCGAGCCGTACTCAGTGCGGTGAACCAAACCGAGTACATGACGGCCATGAACGGCGCTGATTTTCCAGAATACTGGAGCGATAAGTGCGGCGTTTTTGTGCCGGGCTCGCCCATGGACAGCGATGCCGGCATGGAAAAGCTTACCGGCAAGCGGGATATCGCTGGCGCGCGCGAAGCAATCAAGGCGGCCGGTTATAAGGGTGAAAAAGTCGTGCTGCTGGATCCGGTGGATTTCCCCACATGGCATGCCGCGGCGCTGGTGACTGCCGATCTGTTCAAACGGCTGGGGTTTAACGTCGACGTGCAGACGATGGATTGGGGCACGGCTGTACAGCGCCGCAATAACCAGGATCCCCCTGACGCGGGTGGTTGGAGCGTCGCCTTTACGGGCAACACTGGCCCGAATAACTTGGATCCTGCAGGTCATCTGGCGCTGCGCGGCAATGGTAAACAAGCTTGGTTCGGGTGGCCAACCAGCGAACGCATCGAAAAACTGCGGCTGGATTGGTTTAATGCGCCGGACTTGGAAACGCAAAAGCAGATATGCCGCGAGATTCAGTTGCAGGTGTTTGAGGACGTGCCCTATATCCCGCTAGGCGCGAGCTATCCCGTAAGCGCTTTGCGCAAGGAATGGAAAGACTTCCAGCCTCAGATGTCCTTGTTCTACACCGTGCGCAACAGCTAGGGACAAGGAGGTCCATATGCGTAGCAACACACCGAAAGTGGCTGTACTAGGCTTTCATCTGGAGGCCAACGCTTTTTCTCCGCTTTCGGTAGAAGAAGACTTTCGCGCCCAATGTTGGGAAGAGGGTGACGTGATTACCGAACTGGCGCGCGGCGTGAGCCGTTTGCCGAGTGAAGTGACGGGATTCTATGCCCGCATGGATCAGCTCGGGCCATGGCGGCCTGCACCTTTAATCGTGGTCGGCGCGCCTCCAGGAGGACCTGCCTCTGTTGAGGTATGGTCCACTTTCCTGGCCGAGGTTGAGCGGCGCCTGCGGGCCGCCATGCCAGTGGACGCCGTGTATGTGGCCAATCATGGCGCCTCGTCGGCGGATGGCGTAGACGATACCGAAGGCGTTTTGGCACAACGTCTACGCGGGATAGTAGGGCCAGACGTGCCCATCGTTGCGACGCATGACCTTCACTGCAATGTGTCCGAGGAAACGGTAGATGCGCTGGACGCGATGATCGCTTACCGAACCAATCCGCATGTCGATCAGCGCGAGCGTGCTGCTGACGCAGCCGACCTGATTCACGAGATGTTGGACGGAACGCGCATGGAAACGGCCTACATACGGCTTCCGTTGACGCCTCCCTCGGTCACGTTGTCGACAGCCAGCGGTCCCTACGCCGATATGGTCACGATGGGTACGAGTTTGATCGACAAGCGCGGTGAGGGGCCCATCGCCAACGTTTCTGTTTGCGCTGGCTTTGTGTTTTCCGACCTGCCTAAATGCGGCGTCACTGTCACCGTTACGTCACGCGGGGACTTGCATGCCGCGCGTCGCGCGGCGCTTCGTGTGGCACGTGCAGGTTGGTCAGACCGGTGGCGCTACGTGGCCAACACCATCGATGTCGAGCGCGCCGTGGCCCTGGCGCGCGAGGCGTCAGAGCCGCTGTTGTTCGCCGATGTCGCTGACAATCCCGGAGGCGGGGGCCGAGGCAATACCTCCTGGCTGTTGAAGGCCTTCGACGAGGCACGTATCCCCAATGTGGTCCTTGGGGTTTTCGTCGATCCGCTCCTGGTCGCCGAAGCGGGCGCGTTGGGCGTCGGCGCGGAGTTTGACGCGGTGTTCAACCGTGAGGAAAGTGCTTATTCGGGGCGCTATACGTCGCGCGCCCGAGTGTTGAAACTGACGGACGGCGAGGGCATGGGCAGGCGCGGCATCCTGCGAGGGCGGCGGTTTTCATTGGGGCCCACTTGTCTTTTGCAGTTGGTCGAATCAGGGATGCTTGTGGTGGTAGGCTCCCTGCGGCGTCAGCTTGCCGAGCCAGCGATCCTGGAGATGCATGGTATAGACATTGCGCAAGCGGGGCATGTGATCGTCAAAAGCCGTGGACACTATCGAGCCGGATTTGATGAGTTCTTTCCGAACGAACGCATCCATGACGTCGATAGTCCCGGATTAACGACGCCCAATTTGAAACAGGTCGCCTTCAAGCGTCTGCCGCGTCCAGTATGGCCATTGGATGATGACGCCGTCTGGCATGAGCCTGCGTGGGCAGCAGATGTGATGGCCTAGCGATTCGTATCGCTTTGGATAGCGGCCATCTGCCATGCAGGATGGTTATAGGCCGCCTCCATGTGTTCGCGCAGCAAATTCAAGAAGCGAACCACGCTCACGGGCAGATGGCGGTCAGCCATGGTTTGAATATGGCAATTGCGTTGGTGCAGGCTGGGGTTAGATAACGGAACGGCGACAAGCTCGCCCCGTTCCGTGAGTCCCCGGACCGTCAGGTCACTGGAAAAGCCAATCGCCCCGCCGTCCATACAGCTGGTGTGAATGCCTTCTTGGTTGTTGCAGGTGAGCGCCACATTAAGCTTGATATTCTCATGCATGCAGCAGAGTTCGACCATGAAGCGTATGGTGCTTCCCGGCCCCATCAGCGCCACGGGGTAGTCCTTTATGTCGCTCAGTGACAGGACTTTGTGCTGCGCCAGGGGGTGAGAAGGGGACATGATGGCGAAGACGGGCATTTTTCGGGCGTATTGGACCGTGACCCCTTGCGGGGGCGAAAGGTTATAGCTGACACCGATATCGTCTTCGCCCTCGCGCACACGGCGATTGACCTCCAATGATTGCAGGCAGGTCAGCTCAAAACGCAGGGAGGGTTCGATGGAGAGTGACCGGGCAATGACCCGAGGTAGTAGTTCGCGGCCGAATGCCTGGTTGGCGGAAATTCGGATGAGCTTCTGCCCGACTTTGTTAAGTTCACGGATTTCTGCCCGGGCACGTTCCGACTCCAGGGTTGCACGGCGCGCGTAGGCTTTGAGCAGTTGCCCTGCCTCTGTCAACACCATGCCGCGAGCATGGCGCTCGAACAACAGCGTCTGGTGTTCTTCTTCCAATTTACGGATCATGCGGCTGACAGCGGAGGGCGCGACATGCAAGGTCTGCGCCGCCCGTGTCAGTGAACCAGTATCTACGACTTCCAAGAAATACTGTAAAGCGGTGTTTAGCATGAGCTCGGGGCCAACAGCAGGGGGCGATCAATGGGTCAGGGCCTAATACTACTTCGACTGCATCAACCGCCGGTCGCGAGCTTCATCGCATTGGCGCAGCATCGCTCCATCGGGAGGCTCTCAGCTCTGCATTCGCGTCCGCGAACTGAGCCGTGAGTGGGTCGGAATACAGCTGTCCGAATTGCTCCAAGGGTACCGTACGGGTGATGCTCTTATTGCCGATCCAAACCGTCACACCCCCGTATGCCAAATCGTCGCGAGCACTCTGAGTTTGATGGGCATGTACGTCCTGCGGCTGTTCGGACGTCGAGGGCTCATTTTGGTGAGGGCTGTTAGCTGAGGTATTCAAGGTGGTCATGCTGTCTCCGGATAGCAAGGGCGCTGCACAACGCGATTGCACCCAATGCCGCACTGAGTGGTAGAAAAACGGTTGTGGTTCCCTTTTGTTGCAATTTCCCAGGGTCAGTACCAAGCTTTTTACCGGTCTTCCTATGCGTTCATCTATGGCATATGGTGGCATCGGGTCAAGGTGGCGGGGTTAAGACGAGTCCGAAATGTGGAATTCATAGTTGTGTTAATTAGTAACATCCATATACTTTGCTACGGTTGTAGAACATAGTGCGTGTAGAGGCACGTTGTCTCTACTATTACTAGGATCTACATTGAAGACAGAAATCGGTATCGTGAAGTGGTTCAACAACGACAAAGGCTTTGGCTTTATCATGCCGGAGCAGGGCGGTAAGGATCTCTTCGCGCACTACAGCGAAATTCAGGGCAGCGGCCACAAGTCTCTCGAAGAAAACCAACGAGTGTCGTTTGTGGCTGGTCAGGGCGCCAAGGGCCCCTGCGCCACGCAAATCACCGTGCTGTAAAGAGTCTGCGCGCCCGTAACCGGGCGTCTGCAGCACCGCACGCGAGGTCGGTTCCTCTGAAACAGAGGGCCGGCCTTTTTGTTTTGACCCTCGATACGCTCATGCCAGCTTTGTGCCGCCTCAGCGGACTGGGCACATAGACCGAACGCTGGCGTCGGTGTTACCGGATGCGCAGCAAACGCAGGCCGTTGGCCACGACCAGCAGGCTCGCGCCCACATCCGCGAAGACGGCCATCCACAGCGTGGCGTGGCCGGTAATAGCCAAAGCCAGGAAGACGGCTTTGATACCTAGCGCCAGGCCGATGTTCTGCATCAGGACGCGGTGAGTCGCGCGCGACAGCCCCACGAACTGTGCGATTTTTCGCAGGTCGTCATCCATCAGCGCCACATCCGCCGTTTCAATGGCAGTGCCCGTGCCGGCGGCACCCATGGCGAAGCCGATATCGGCGCGCGCGAGCGCTGGCGCATCGTTGATGCCATCGCCCACCATGCCGACTTGATCACGATCGCTCAGTTTCTCTTCGACGGCACGTTGTTTGTCCTCGGGCAGGAGCTCCCCGTGGGCCTCGTCGATCCCCGCCTGTTCGGCGATGGCGCGTGCCGCGCGGTTGTTGTCGCCCGTCAGCATCAGCGTGCGTACGCCGAGGCGGTGCAGGTCGGTGATGGCTTCGCGGGTGCTGGCTTTCAGCGTATCGGCCACGGCAGCGACAGCGAGTATCCGTGCGCCATCGGTCAGCGCGATCGCGGTCTTGCCCTCGGCTTCATAGCCTTCGATCTGCGCCTTTAAAGCGGGCGTGTCTACGCCCAGCTCGCGCATCAAGCGCAGATTGCCTAGATGCAGCTGCTGTTCATCTACACGACCCCGTACGCCCCGGCCGGGCAGGGCGGCAAAGTCCTGAACCTCCGGCAGGCCGACATTTGCCCGTCCCGCAGTGTACGCTTGGGCGACGGCTTTGGAGACCGGGTGATCGGAGCGTGCGGCCAAAGCGGCTGCCAGGAGCGCGGCGGGAGCGTTCAACGCGTCATCCAAGGAGGAACCGCCGTCGGCAGCCAGCCCATCGGTAAAGTCGGTGCACACCGGTTTGCCGTGCGTCAATGTCCCCGTTTTATCGAGTGCCAGCCAGGTCAGCTTGCGCCCTTGTTCCAGGTAAATCCCGCCTTTAATCAGAATGCCGCGACGCGCAGCGGCCGTCAGTCCGCTGACTACGGTGACTGGTGTGGAGATCACCAAAGCGCAGGGGCACGCGATGATTAACAGTGCCAGCGCGCGGTAGATCGCATCCATCCATGACTGGCCCCATAGCAGGGGCGGCACGACGGCCACCAGCACCGCCACCAGCACAACCACTGGCGTATAAACCCGCGAGAACCGGTCGATGAATCGTTGCGTGGGTGCCCGCGCGCCTTGCGCCTGTTCGACCGCATGGATAATCCGGGCCAGCGTGCTGTCCCCCGAGGCGGCAGTGACGCGGTAGTCGAAGGCGCCGGTAGTGTTGACCGTCCCTGCGTACACGACGTCGCCAACCGTCTTGTCCACGGGCAGACTTTCCCCGGTGATCGCCGATTGATCGATCGCGGACATGCCCTCGGCGATAACGCCATCGGCGGCGATGCGTTCCCCGGGGCGCACGCGGACCCAGTCCTCGATACGCAGCTCGGAAACCGGTACGGTCTTCCAGGATCCGTCAGGCTGACGCGTGGTCGCGGTCTGGGGCGTCAACGCTAGCAGGTCGCGAACCGCATTACGGGCGCGATCCAGCGCGCGCGCTTCGATCAGCTCGGCGATATTGAATAGCACCATGACCATGGCCGCCTCGGGCCACTGGCCAATCAGCACCGCGCCGGTCACGGCAATGCTCATCAGCGCGTTAATGTTCAGATTGCCATTGCGCAGGGCGATCCAGCCTTTACGGTAGGTGCCCAGACCGCAAGTCAAAATGGCGGCCACGGCGAGTACAGCCGAGATGGCGACGGGCAAACTGGCAAAATGCGCGGCTTCCGAGAACGCGGCCAATACGCCGCCCACGGCTAGCAGAATGCCGGTACGCGACGAAGGTGCTTCCTGCGGAGCAGGGCCGTCGGCGTCCTTGTCGGATAGCACCTCGGGCGTCATGTCCAGCGATTTGATCGCCGCAACGACGGGGTCCAACGCGCCATCGTCGTGCACAACGGTCAGGATGCGCTGCATGAGGTTGAAGTGCACCTCATGAACCCCCGACAGTTTGTCCAGCTTCCTGCGGATCAAGGTCTCCTCGGTAGGGCAATCCATTTGCCCGATGCGCAGACGAGTCAGTTGCTGGCCGGGGCCGGCGCGCAGCGTGGCGTTTTCAGCCGAGGGGAAGGGTGTGCAGCATTCCTGTTCCGCATGTTCGTGGGCGTGACCATGGTGATGCCCGGCGCAGGCATGCCCGTCGGCGTGTTCATGGTGATGCCCCTCGCGGACATGCGCGTCCAATGCCTCGTGGTCATGATGCGAGTGATCGTGGCCATTCTGCTCGCCATGGGCGTGGTCGGTATGCGCGTGGCCATCGGTTTGATTACGCAGCAGAGTCATAGGACGGAATCCCGCGATGTGGTGACAATGCGCGCATTTCACACCCTAGAGTTACTATAGGGTCAACCCCCCTTGCCAGATTTCGCGGCATGCCGCGCAGCGATTCGAGGAGAACGCCATGAAAATCGGTGAATTAGCCAAAACCGCCGGCACGACCGTCGAAACCGTGCGCTATTACGAAAAAGAAGGCCTGCTGCCCGAGCCTGAGCGTACCCTCAGCAACTACCGCAGTTACGGCGCGGCGCATCTGGAGCGCCTGCGCTTGATTCGCAATTGCCGCGCACTGGATATGACGCATGAAGAAATCCGCACCATTCTGCAGTTGGCGGACGACCATCAAGCCGGCTGCGGACCCATCAATGAACTCTTCGAGGCGCATATTGCCCACGTAGAGGTTCGAATCAAAGAGCTGACTCAATTAAAGACGCAGCTCACGGAGCTACGTCGCCGCTGTTTGTCGGCACGGGCTGATACCGATGACTGTGGCATTCTGCATGGGCTGTCAGAGATGGAGGTCAATGACCGGCCGACGCGGCATACCCATTTGGGCTGAGGTGGAACTGCGAGGTTTAGTGGGGCGCTCAAGTATGATGAGAATGTTTCTCGAATGACTTTTATGAGATTGGTTTGCCCATGACTGCTTTTTCCCCTTTGCATGCGTTGGCCTCGCGCCGCTCGATGAAGTTCCTGCGTGCGCCCGCGCCAAAGCAGGAAGAGCTGGACGAGATCCTGCAAGCCGCGATGAGCGCGCCGGACCATGGAAAGCTGCGTCCCTGGCGCTTTGTGTTGATCCGTGGCGAGGCTATCGGCCGCTTGGCCGA
This sequence comes from Bordetella sp. 15P40C-2, assembly GCF_009763235.1. Taxonomy (NCBI): domain Bacteria; kingdom Pseudomonadati; phylum Pseudomonadota; class Betaproteobacteria; order Burkholderiales; family Alcaligenaceae; genus Bordetella; species Bordetella sp. 15P40C-2. The sequence continues at coordinate 37,421 of NZ_WSJA01000037.1, read as the reverse complement.
TTTGGCGCTCGACGCGGTCAAGCGTAGCGGCGACCCGCGCATGACTCCCGAAAAAGAAAAATCGGTGCGTCAGTGGATGAGCGAGGTGCCGCTGTTCATTGGTCTGGCTCATCAGATCCATCACGACAACCCCAAGGTGCCGGAGCAGGAACAGCTGCTGGCCACGGGCGCGGCCGTCATGAACATCTTGAACGGTGTCCACGCACTCGGCTACGGCGCGTTCTGGAGCACCGGCATGGGGACGTACCTCGAAGAGGTGCAAGAAGCCTTGGGCTTTGATCCGCTGGAGTATCGTTTCTTGGGATATTTGGCGGTGGGTACGCCGGGATGCGCGATTCCGCCGGTGGAACGTCCCGATTTCCGGCAATTCGTCACGGAATGGACGGGCGAGTAATCGTTCAGGGGTATCGTGCGAGACCTGCAGTCAGGGTGTAAAGCCTGACTGCAGGCCAGCATCAAGCGGCGCCGGGCACCGGCGCCGGATGCGACTTAGCTCTGCGCCGTTTCTTCGAGTACACGACGCGCCTCTTCCGCAACACGTTCCGGGGCGGTGCCGCCGATGTGATTACGCGCGGCCACCGAGCCTTCCAGGGTCAGCACCTGATGCACGTCATCGCCGATGCTGTCGTGGTAGGCCTTGAGCTCAGCCGTCGACAAATCCGCCAGATCGCAACCGCGCTGTTCGCAATCGCGCACGGCGTGCGCCACGACCTCGTGCGCATCACGGAACGGCACGCCGCGTTTGACCAGGTAGTCGGCCAGGTCCGTCGCCGTGGCAAAGCCTTGCAGCGCAGCCGCACGCATGTTGTCCGCCTTGACCTTGATGCCGGCCGCCATGTCGGCAAAGATCGTCAGCGTGTCGCGCAGCGTGTCCACCGTGTCGAACAGGCCTTCTTTGTCTTCCTGATTGTCCTTGTTGTAGGCCAAGGGCTGGCCCTTCATCAGGGTCAGCAGCGCCATCAGGTGACCATTGACGCGGCCGGTCTTGCCACGGGCAAGCTCGGGCACGTCCGGGTTTTTCTTCTGCGGCATGATCGAACTGCCGGTGCAGAAACGGTCGGCCAGATCGATAAAGCCCACGCGCGGGCTCATCCAGAGGACGAGTTCCTCGGACAGACGCGATACGTGCGTCATGATGAGCGCTCCCGCGGCGCAGAATTCAATGGCGAAGTCGCGGTCGGAAACGGCATCGAGCGAGTTACGGCATACGCCGTCAAAGCCCAGCGTACGGGCCACACGTTCGCGATCGATGGGATACGAGGTGCCAGCCAGCGCAGCCGCGCCCAGCGGCAGACGGTTAACGCGACGGCGGCAGTCGGCCAGCCGCTCGGCATCGCGGCCGAACATTTCAGCGTACGCCAACAGGTGGTGACCGAAGGTCACGGGCTGCGCCACCTGCAAATGCGTAAAGCCGGGCATGATCGTCCCGGCGTTTTCCAGGGCCACGGTGGCCAGCGAATGGCGCAGCTGGCGCAGCAAGTCGATCAGGTGATCGATCTCGGCGCGCAGCCACAGGCGGATATCGGTGGCCACCTGATCGTTACGCGAACGGCCCGTGTGCAGGCGCTTGCCAGCATCGCCCACCAGCTCGACCAGACGCTTTTCGATATTGAGGTGCACGTCTTCCAGATCGAGCAGCCATTGGAATTGACCAGCTTCGATTTCGGACAGGATCTGCGCCATGCCGCGCTGAATATCGGATAGATCCGAGGCAGCAATGATGCCTTGCGCGGCTAGCATGTCGGCGTGCGCCAACGAGCCCTGGATGTCGTATCGCGCCAGGCGCTTATCAAAATCGACGGACGCGGTATAGCGTTTGACGAGATCGGAAACCGGCTCGGAGAACCGGGCGGACCAGGCTTGCGCCTTATTGGCGAACTGGTTTTGGTCGGAGGTGGAGTTTTTTGCCATGATGGTCGGGATTATAGAGCCCCGCCAACCGGTGGCGATACCCCTGGCCAGCGCGCACATAGTAGATAATTGGCCGGCAGGGCGACGAGTGGGGATCTTGCCCCGGCAATACGACGGAGTCAGAGCTTGTTTATGGACTGGAATCGCTTGGTGGAGCAGTTCGGGGACTACGTCCCCCATGCGCCGTGGGCACAAACGTTGGTCGGCATCGGGATACTGCTACTGGTCGCGCTGATTGCCCAGTGGGTGGGCGCGCGCATTGTGCTGTTCTGCGCGCACCGGCTGTTGATCCTGACTGGTCGGAAAAATTGGGATCACGCGCTCAGGCGCCGGCGTGCGTATCAGAACCTTTGGTATGCCGTGCCGTTTGCCGTCGTGTCGATGGGCGTGGGGCTGGTGCCGCACATGGATCGCGTGGTCAGCGTTGTCGGGCGCATCGCCCATGGCGCGGCGTGGATCTGCGTGTTCACTGCGGTTGCCGGCATGCTGAACGCGTTGCAGGACGCGTACGCTGCCACGCCGCGCGCGCAAACGCGCTCGATCAAGGGTTACATCCAGATCGGCAAATTGATGTTGGTCGTGATCTGCACGGTGTTGGTGCTTTCCATCCTGCTGGATCGGTCGCCTCTGTGGATGATCTCCGGTCTGGGTGCGGTGTCTGCGATTTTGTTATTGGTGTTCAAGGACACTTTGCTGTCCTTCGTGGCCAGTACGCAGCTCACCTCAAACGATATGCTGCGCATTGGCGACTGGATCGAGATGCCTCAGGCGAACGCCGACGGGTTTGTACGCGATATCGCGCTGCACACCGTGAAGGTACAGAACTGGGACAACACAGTCACCACGGTCCCGACATACAAGCTGTTTTCCGAGAGCTATCGCAATTACCGTCAGATGTTCGAATCGGGGGGGCGGCGGATCAAGCGAACGCTGCGGGTCGATGCCTCCACGGTCCGTTTTCTGACTGACGACGAGGCCAAACGGTTGATGCGGTTCCGGCTGCTTCATGATTATCTGACGGCAAAGACGACTGTTTTACAGGAGGCCAATAGTCAGTTGGGCGACGATATCGCTCAGGTGCCCGCCAATCGTCGTCGGCTGACGAACATCGGGACGTTTCGTGCTTACGCGTTAGCGTATTTGAAGCAAAATCCGGAAATCCGTCAGGACATGTCCATGATGGTGCGGATGATGGAGCCGCAGTCAGATGGGATCCCTATCGAGGTGTACTGCTTCGCGGCATTGACGGCTTGGGTGGAATACGAACGCATTCAAGGTGATGTGTTTGACCATCTGTTGGCCATCCTGCCAGAACTAGGGTTGCGTCTTTATCAGCAACCATCGGGTGCCGATGTGGGCGCGGTCGGGCAGGGGCTGGCCGGCGCGCTGCAGCGCGAGTTGGCGCGCGAGCGGGCCGCCTATGGCGATTCTGTGCAAACCGAGGTCGGCTGGGACCCGTCCGGCGATACAGGCGTGCGATAATTTTTGTTTCGTCGTCAACCGCCTGGGAAGTCCCATTTTGGAATCGTCGTCTAGCCGTGCCGTCCGCGTCGGGATCGCGCAAATCAATGCTCACGTGGGCGATCTCGCCGGCAACGCCGCCCGCGTCCTCCAAGCCGCCCGCTCGGCGCACGAGCAAGGCGCCGATATTCTGGTCACGCCTGAACTCGCATTGACGGGTTATCCGCCCGAGGACCTGCTATTGCGCCCGTCGTTTGTGCAACGGCAGCAGGCCGTGCTGGATCAGCTGCGCGCTGACTGTGCCGGGTTGACTGGCTTGCACCTCATTGTGGGGCATGTGCTGGCCGATGAAGGACATCTCTATAACGCGGCCAGCGTGATTTGCGACGGCCGTGTGGTGGGCGTGTATCGGAAACGAGAACTTCCGAATTACTCGGTGTTCGATGAGCGTCGCTATTTCGCCTCGGCCGACCAAGCGCTGGTATTTGAGGTCAAAGGCGTGAAGTTCGGGGTCAATATCTGCGAAGACATCTGGTTCGATCACGCCCCGCGTGCGGCCGCGCAGGCCGGTGCGCAGGTGCTGCTGGTACCCAATGCTTCGCCTTTTAATGTTGGCAAACAGGACGAACGTCTGGCCGTGGCACGTCGCTGCGTGCAAAACACCGGCTGTGCCGTCGTGTATGCGAACCTCGTGGGCGGCCAGGATGAGTTGATTTTCGACGGAGCTTCGTTTGCGTTGAACGCGCAAGGCGAATGCGCCGCGCGACTGGCGGACTATGTCGAGGGTGTGAGCCTGATCGATGTCGACGGCAAGGGATCCGTGCATCCAGAGACCGCGCGAGCCGACGCGAGCCCCGTTTGTCTCGAAGAACAGGTATGGAACGCGCTGGTGTTGGGCGTGCGCGATTATCTGGGGAAAAACGGATTTCCAGGCGCACTTATCGGGCTGTCTGGCGGGATCGATTCGGCGGTGGTGTTGGCGGTCGCCGTCGACGCCTTGGGCGCCGAGAACGTGCGCACCGTAATGATGCCCTCGCGTTACACCGCCGGCATTTCCCAGACGGATGCCACCGACATGGCGCAGCGTCTGGGCGTGCGTCATGACGAAATCGCCATCGCGCCGGCTTTCGAGGCCTTCGAGGGCATGCTCGCGCCGCAATTCGAGGGCTTGCCGGTCGATGCGACCGAAGAAAACATCCAGGCGCGCGTGCGCGGCACGCTCTTGATGGCGCTGTCGAACAAAACCGGCTATCTGGTGCTGACCACGGGTAATAAATCCGAACTGGCGACCGGCTACTGCACGCTGTACGGTGACATGGCAGGCGGCTTCGCGGTGATCAAAGACGTGCCGAAGACGCTCGTCTACCGTCTGGCTGAATGGCGTAACCGCGAAACCGAGGTGATTCCGCGCCGTATCATCACGCGCCCGCCCTCGGCCGAACTGCGTCCCGATCAGACCGATCAGGACAGCTTGCCACCGTATGACGTACTCGATGGCATTATGGAGCGCCATCTCGAACACAACGAATCGGCCGCGCAGCTCGTCGCGGCGGGCTATGCGCAGCCGGCCGTCGAGCAAATTCTGCGGCTCATCCGAATCAATGAATATAAACGCCGGCAGGCGCCTCCGGGACCGCGCATCACCACGCGCGCGTTCGGTCGGGATTGGCGCTATCCTGTCACCAACGGGTACCGGGAAACGGTTTAGTCTTTTATCAGGGTCAGAATAACGTGAAACAAGTCACCGCCATCATTAAACCGTTCAAGCTGGACGAAGTCCGCGAGGCGCTCGCCGAGGTCGGCGTCAGCGGCTTGACCGTGACGGAGGTCAAAGGCTTCGGTCGTCAAAAAGGGCACACGGAGCTTTATCGTGGCGCCGAGTATGTCGTGGATTTCCTGCCGAAGATTCGTGTCGAGGTGGTCTTGCCCGAGGATATGGTAGACCCGGCCATCGAGGCGATCATCAAGGCGGCGCGTACTGGCAAGATTGGCGATGGAAAGATTTTCGTCACGCCGGTTGAACAGGCGATCCGCATTCGTACGGGCGAAAACGGCGATCAGGCGCTTTAAGCGCGGTGCAGTCGGACCGGAATCATCCGACAGTTTGTGCATGACCACGCGCTTGAAACAGCTCCAGGCACTGGGCGCAGATCTCGCGCGTGATCGTTTGACGGGCGTGGTCCCGGCGTTCGACCATGCCGATACTGCGGCTGGGCTGGCCGACTTCATCGGGTAAACGGATTATCCGCAGGTCGGGACTGCTTAGCCAGTTGGAGCCATTTAATAATGGCAATAGTGTGACGCCGACCTCCTGCCGCACTAGTTCCACCAGCGTTTCGATCGCGTTCAGCTCCAGAAACTCCTCTGGGTGCATGCCTAATCTTCTCAATACCCGGTCGATCTGCCGGCCGGTTCTCTGCGTACGATCGAATCGTAAAAAGGGGTTGGCCGATAGTACGGCCGCCGCCGATTGCGCTTTCACAGCAGCCGGGGCGACGACGACCAGCGGCTCCTGATATAGCGGTGTCCATTGCATGCTCGCCACCTTGCGCGTGCCTTCTACGACAAACGCCGCGTCCAGGTCGCCGGCTTCCACCTTGCTAGCCAGTTCGCTTGCCTTGCCCGACAACACGCGCACATCCAGTGACGGATGCTGTCGCTTGAGTTGAGAAACGACCTTCGATAGCGTTCCCATGCAGGACACGATGGCGCCGATGGATACCGCACCGGCCAACTCCCCGGGCGAAGTACGCGGCCGTTTTAGCCGGTCGTAGAACTCGACCAGCTGCTTGATCTCGGGCAGCAGTTCACGGCCTGCCGCATTCAAAATAGCCAGCCGCCCCGTACGATCGAATAGTTCCCGCCCCAGATCCGTTTCCAGTGCGCGCATCTGAAAACTAATGGCCGCTTGCGTCAGCGCCATATGTTCGGCCGCCTCGGAAAATGAGCCGTGATGAGCGACCGCCAGAAAGCTGCGAAGGAACCGGATGCTACTCATAAAAATATTTTTTACGAGAAATCAATTATTCAAATTGATTTAATTAAAGCACAATAGTAAGTTGATCGGCTGTACAGAATTTTCTTTTCTGTTTCTCTTGAGCGTAGAGCTTTCATGAAAAATTTCGATTGGCACAACCCTTATCCCTCGCACCGCATTCCGCAGTTTGCTCGCAATGTCGTGTCGACCTCGCATCCGCTGGCGGCTCAGGCTGGCCTGCGCATGCTGCTCAAGGGAGGCAATGCCATTGACGCCGCGATTGCCGCCGCCGCCACGATTACCCTGGTTGAGCCCGTATCCTGCGGGCTGGGCAGTGACTGCTTTGCCATCCTTTGGGATGGCAAGGAGCTGCACGGTTTGAACTCCTCGGGCGTCGCGCCTGCGGCGTGGAACGTGGAGTATTTCAAGGCCAAATACGGCACCGACGCTAATGGCCTGGCAAATCAGCCCAAGCGCGGCTGGGACGCCGTGACCGTGCCTGGCGTGGTCGCTGGCTGGGCAGCCCTGCATGAGAAATTCGGCAAGCTGCCGTTTGCGGACCTGTTCGAGCCCGCCATCGAAATCGCCGAGCGTGGCTACGCCGTGCCGCCCGTCGTGGCGCACAAGTGGGCCGCCGCGATTGACGACCTGCGCGATCAGCCGGGCTACGCCCAAACGTTCATGCCGAATGGCCGCGCGCCCAAGCCGGGCGAGCACTTCCGTATTCCCGAGGCCGCCTACACGCTGCGTCGCATCGCCGCTACCGGTGGCCGCGACTACTACGAAGGCGAGATCGCCGAGAAGATCGTCGCCTTCGCCAAGGAATGCGGCGGCGCGATGACCCTGGACGATCTGCGCAACTACAAACCGGATTGGGTCAAGCCGATCTCCAAATCCTACGGCGGCTATGAGCTGCACGAGATCCCGCCGAACGGGCAGGGCATTGCCGCGCTGATGGCGCTGGGCATCTGCTCGCACTTCGATCTGGCCAACATGAAGGTCGATTCGATCGAGTCGCAGCACGTGCAGATCGAAGCCATGAAGCTGGCCTTCTCGGACCTCTACCGTTACGTGTCCGATCCGCGCACCATGGACGTCACGCCCGAGCAGATGTTGTCGGACGCCTATCTGCAAAGCCGCGCCAAGCTCATCCGTCTGGATCGCGCGACGCAGTTCGAGGCTGGCCGCCCGCATGCTGGCGGCACGATCTATCTGACCGCGGCCGACGAAAACGGCATGATGATCTCGTTCATCCAATCGAACTACATGGGCTTTGGCTCTGGCGTGGTCGTGCCGGGTACCGGTATCAGCCTGCAAAACCGTGGCGTGGGCTTCTCGATGGATCCCAAGTCGCCCAACGTCGTCCAAGGCGGCAAGCGTCCGTTCCATACGATCATCCCGGGCTTCCTGACCCGTGGCGGCAAGCCGGTGATGAGCTTTGGCGTGATGGGTGGCGATATGCAGCCGCAAGGGCACCTGCAAACCGTTATCCGGATGCTCGACTACCATCAGCAGCCGCAGGCGGCTTGCGATGCGCCGCGTTGGAAGGTCAACCGCGATTTCACGCTGGATATCGAGTCGACGATGAACCGCGCGACGGTCGACGGCCTGCAGGCCCTGGGCCACAAGCTGAAGTCGGTTGACGATCCCTATATGGATTTCGGCGCGGGTCAGTTTATCTGGCGCATGCACGAAAGCGACAACGAGCTGGGCTACGTCGCCGCCAGCGATCCACGTCGCGATGGTCAAGCAGTGGGTTTCTAAGCCACAATAGGTTCACGACCCGGCCCGGTCTCTCACCGACACGGGTCGGGCGTCTATTACATCGACAAGGGAAAAAACATGAAGCGTCAGGCATTTAAGCTGGGTGTTGGCGCGGCGGTCTTCGCCGCAGCCGCGGGCAGTGCGTTCGCGCAAGAGATTCGCATCGGGTTGCAAGAGGATCCCGATGTCCTCGATCCGCATCGTGCTCGTACTTATGTTGGCCGCATTGTCTTTACGTCGTTGTGCGACAAGCTGATCGACGTTAATGACAAGCTGGAATTCGTGCCGCAGTTGGCCGAGTCCTGGTCATGGAATGACGACAATACCGAACTGACGTTCAAGCTGCGCAAGGATGCCGTCTTTCACGACGGCACGCCGTTCGATGCCGCTGCCGCCAAGGCTAATATCGAGCGTGCCATGAAGCTGCCCGACAGCATGCGCAAGAGCGAGCTCACCTCGGTGCAGGAAGTCTCCGCGCCGGATGCCGAGACCCTGGTATTGAAATTGAAGTCGCCCGACGCGACACTGCTTGCGTCCTTGTCAGATCGGTCGGGGATGATGCTGTCGCCCAAGACGTTTACCGACGATACAGCCGCGGTCGGTCGCAAGCCCATCTGCTCGGGTCCTTATCAGTTTGTCCAGCGCGTGCAGAACGATCGCATCGTGCTGGAGAAGTTCGACAAGCACTACAACGCCGGCGATTATGCCTTCAAACGCGTGACGTTCTTGCCGATTCCTGATTCGACCGTACGCTTGTCGAATCTGCGTGCTGGCGGCCTCGATATTCTGGAGCGCATGAATCCTTCGGACGCGCAACAGGTCAAAAGCGATCCTTCGCTGCAGTTCGCTAACGTTTCCGGTCTGGGATACCAGCAGTTCTACTTCAATGTAGGCAATGGCAAGCGCGCCGAGACGAACCCGTTCAAGGATGCCCGCGTACGTCGCGCCTTTGAGCTTTCGTTGGATCGTAATGTGATCAACGAGGTGGTCGGCGGTGGGATTTTCGAACCGGCGAATCAGCCGTTCCCGCCCGCGAGCCCCTTTCACAGTGATAAATTTCCGATCCCCGCACGCAATGTGGCTAAGGCAAAGGCCTTGCTGAAAGAGGCCGGCAAGGAAACGGTCAAGGCTGAACTGGCATTTGGCAACAACACCACGACATCCGCCATCGCGGAGATGGTGCAAGCCATGGCCGCCGAGGCGGGCTTTCAGCTGAGTCTGCGTCCGACGGAATATGCGGCGCTGTTGAGTGAGGCGCAAGGCGGCAACTTTGAGCTGCTCATGCGTGGCTGGTCGGGACGGGTCGATCCGGATGGCAATATTCATCAGTTCGTGACTTGCAAGGGCGGCCAGAACGACGGCCGTTATTGCAACCCCGAGGTGGACAAGCTGCTTAACGACGCGCGCAAGGTCCCCGACGTCGAAAAGCGCCGTGCACTCTACGATCAAGCGCAGAAAATCATGCAGGACGAAACGCAGGCCGTGTATCTGTACTATCAGCCCTGGCCCTTCGTCTTGTCCCAGAAGGTGAAGGGGTTTCATCCGTCGCCTGACGGCATGATTCGCCTCAAAGGCGTGAGTTTCGCGCAGTAAGCGCGCCTCGCCGTTCGCCAACCAATCAACGGGCCGTGACATAAGCACGGCCCGTGCCACCTTTGCTTGCCGGGTGTGGCGTCGGCGTTTTACGGGTCGTTCTATGTTCAAAATTATTCTGCGCCGCGTGCTCGTGGCCATACCGACACTGATCCTCGTGTCGATGATTGTTTTCCTTTTGCAGAAGCTCTTGCCCGGCGATGCCGTGCTGACCATGGCCGGCGAGGAACGTGATCCCGCCGTCATTGAGTTCTTGCGGGAGAAATACAAACTCAATGCTTCCTGGCCTGTACAGTATTGGGCCTGGGTGACCAACGTCTTGCAGGGCGATCTTGGAAGCTCGTTGCGTACCGATGTGCCCGTCACTCAGCTGATCGCGCAAAAGCTTCCGGTCACGCTGCAGTTGGCCCTCATGGCGATGTTCTTTGCCATTATCGTCGGCGTGCCCATGGGCATCATCGCCGCTGTGCGCAAGGGCACGTTGACCGAGATGGGCGCCAACGTTGCCGCACTCTCGGGGATGTCAATTCCAAATTTCTGGCTGGGCATCCTGCTCATTATGTTGGTGTCGGTGCAATGGCGCTTGCTGCCGGCATCCGGGTATGTGTCGCCATTCGAGGATTTCTGGTTGTCGATGAAGACGATGCTGATGCCAGCCTTGGTGCTCTCGACCGCGATTGCCGCCTATCTGATGCGACATACGCGTTCGGCGATGCTGGAGGCGCTCAACGCCGACTACGTGCGTACCGCGCGTGCGAAGGGCGTATCGGCGCGCCGCGTTGTGTTACGCCACGCACTACGCAATGCCTTGATGCCTATCGTGACCCTGGTCACGTTGTTGTTCGGCGAGCTGATGGCCGGGGCCGTGCTGACCGAGCAAGTTTTCACCATTCCGGGATTCGGCAAGCTGATTGTCGACGCGGTGTTCACCCGCGACTATGCGGTGGTGCAGGGCGTGGTCCTGTGCGTCGCGGTCGGGTTCATTGTGATGAATCTCCTGGCCGACATTCTGTACATCCTGGTTAATCCACGTCTGAGGCACGCATGACTGCTACGACTGCTTCGGCTGTTAATGCCGCACCGCCCCGCAGCCGCAATCGCGCCTGGGGTAAATTCAAACGTAATCGCGTCGCGCTGTTTGGCGCAGCCATTGTGCTGGCAATGGTCATCGTGGCGGTCTTTGCCCCGATGCTGGCGACCTACGATCCTTTTCAAACCAGCTTCATGGCCATACGCAAGGCCCCGTCGGCGGCGCATTGGCTAGGAACCGACGAGTTGGGTCGAGATATCTACAGCCGCATGCTGTATGGCGCGCGTGCCTCGCTCATGGCCGGTGTCGTGTCCGTTGCCATTGCGGTGGTCATTGGCGTGCCCTTGGGGTTGATATCCGGGTACTTCGGTGGGTGGATCGACAGCGTGATCTCCCGGTTCACCGAGGCGCTGCTGGCGATTCCGTTTTTGATTCTGGCCATCGCACTGGCCGCTTTTCTGGAGCCTAGTCTGACCAATGCCATGATTGCCATTGGCGTGTCTGCCGCGCCGAAGTTCGTGCGCCTGGCGCGCGGGCAAGTATTGGCCGTGAAAAGCGAGGATTATGTCCAGAGCTCGCGCGCATTAGGTGCATCGGATGCACGCATCATTCTGCGCCATATCCTGCCCAACATCATGCCGCCGCTCATCGTGCAGGCGACCATCACGATTGCCACCGCGATCATCGCCGAGGCCAGCTTGTCGTTCTTGGGTTTGGGTTTGCAGCCGCCAAATCCCTCGTGGGGCTCCATGCTCAATACGGGCAAGAACTTTATGGTGCAGGCTCCGTGGATGTCGATTTTCCCCGGGACGGCAATTTTCCTGGTGGTGCTGGGCTTTAACCTGCTGGGCGACGGTTTGCGCGATGCGCTCGATCCGCGGCAAGACAAATGAGCGCGATGACAAACATGGATGCAAAACGAGTCGTAGAGGTCAGCGGGCTGACCGTGCAATTCAAAACGCCGGACCGTGTGGTTCAAGCCGTGCGCGATGTGTCGTTTCACGTCGATCGCGGCGAGACGCTGGCCATTGTCGGCGAATCGGGCTCCGGTAAATCGGTGACGTCACTAGCTATCATGCGGCTGGTCGAATTTGGTGGCGGCCGCATCGTCAACGGCGATATGCGTTTGCGTCGCCGGGACGGCAGCGTGCTGGATCTGCGCCAGGCAGACGAACGCGTCCTGGAACGCGTGCGCGGCGCCGATGTCGCAATGATCTTCCAAGAGCCGATGACCTCGCTCAATCCCAGTTTCACCGCTGGCGCGCAAATCGCCGAAGCGTTGCAGCTGCATCAGGGCCTGGATGGCAATGCCTCCCGCGCCGAGGCGCTGCGCATGCTGGAACGTGTGCGTATTCCCGATGCGCGGTCGATTCTGGATCGCTATCCGCATCAGCTCTCGGGCGGTATGCGCCAGCGCGTGATGATCGCGATGGCGCTTTCGTGCAAGCCCCAGCTGCTGATCGCCGACGAACCCACCACCGCGCTGGATGTGACGATTCAGGCGCAGATCTTGCAGCTTATCCGTCAGCTGCAGGAAGAAATGGACATGGGGGTGATCTTCATCACGCACGATATGGGCGTGGTTGCAGAGGTCGCCGACCGGGTTCTTGTCATGTATCGCGGCGACAAGGTAGAAGAGGGTGGGGCGGATGAGATTTTTGCCTCGCCGAAGCACCCCTACACGCGCGCGCTGCTCTCGGCCGTACCCCGTCTAGGCGCCATGAAGGGCACCGATGAACCGGCCCCATTTCCGTTGTTGAAGGTCAGTGAAGCTGAAACCGAGAAAGCAACGGCCCATCTTGACGATCCCATCGTGCTACCCAGTACGGTGCGTCGTGATCAGGGGCCGGTGTTGCGCGTCAAGGATCTGATCACGCGCTTCGACATCACGGGTGGCATCCTGGGGCGTGTGCAGAAACGCGTGCATGCTGTTGAACGCGTGAGCTTCGACCTATATCCGGGCGAAACCTTGTCGCTGGTGGGGGAGTCTGGCTGCGGCAAAACCACGACCGGCCGTTCCTTATTGCAGCTGGTCAAGAGCCAAGGCGGTAGCATCGAATTCGATGGGCAGAACATCGGCAGCCTGCGTGGTGCCGCCATGCAGACGCTGCGCCGCCATATTCAGTTCATCTTCCAGGATCCGTTCGCGTCCCTGGACCCGCGTATGACCGTGGGTCATTCCATCATGGAACCGCTCTTGATTCACAACGTGGCGCGGGGCGCGCAAGCTCAGGAGCGCGTGCGTTGGCTGATGGATAAATGTGGCCTGCTGCCGGAAATGGTAGACCGTTATCCGCACGAGTTCTCCGGAGGGCAGCGTCAGCGCATCTCCATTGCGCGCGCCCTCGCACTGAATCCCAAAGTGATTGTGGCCGACGAATCTGTCTCGGCACTCGATGTGTCGATTCAGGCGCAGATCGTCAACTTGCTTCTCGATTTGCAACGTGAGCTGGGCATTGCATTGCTGTTCATCTCGCACGACATGGCCGTGGTGGAACGCATCAGCCATCGCGTGGCGGTGATGTACCTGGGCCAGATCGTTGAAATAGGCCCAAGACGTGCCATTTTCGAGAATCCGCAACACCCGTATACCCGCAAGTTGATGGACGCTGTACCCATCGCCGATCCCCAGCGCAGACATCGCGCCAGGTCGCTGCTCGTCGATGAAATCCCCAGTCCTGTGCGCAAGGTGGGCGACGATCCGGTCGTCGCACCGCTAGTGCAGGTGGGCGAGGGTCATTTCGTCGCGCGTCATCCGGTGGGGGTGTACGCGGGGTAGCCGTCAGCGGGTTCTAACTCGGCCTGAGGTACGTTGCACAACGCCACGAGGTCACTGGTCCATAGTGGGAAGTCACAAAAAAGGAGCCGCTTGTCGGCTCCTTTTTTCATGGAAATTCTAGATTGAAGTGAAATCTAAAATTTCCTTTAGTCCGATATTTGCGACTAATGAGTTCTATAACTTCAATCTGAAATTTATTAATTCATCATGCCCGCGTTCTAGACCTTCATAGGAATGCGACAGCATGACCACGACGACTGTTACGGCGAAATCTGCCGGCCAGGCCTCTCCGCGCCGTTCATTCACATTTCCCGCCCGGTTCCCATACAAGACTTTTCGCGCGGCAATACTGGCGTTGGCTATTCCGTGTTCAGCGTCCGCCTATGCGCAAAATAAGACGCTGGCGCTGCGCCCTGCGGCGCTCCAGGAACAGACGACTACTGATGGCTGGTTCTCTTATTCCTCTCTTGCCCACACCGTCAATCAAGCGGCCAAGATGTCGTCGTCTGCTTGGTCCACTGTCGCCACGGACGCCATTCCATATGGCCTGGGTGTCGTGACAGGGGGCGCCGTGGCGTGGGGCAAAGACAAACTTGGTAGCCTGATCAGCACAGCCGTGCAAGCCGATCCGGTGACCGCCGGCGTCTCCGCGCTTTTCGCAATCGCCGCCACTGCCGCCGCGCGCCAGTTTGAGCAAGGTGCCTACATCACCGATCAGATCGCCGCGCTGCCCGAAACGGTCACCGAGACCGTAAGTCAGTACATGCCCACGGCTTTTAATACGGGCGTCACGCACGGATATAACGCCGGGACCGTCGGTCTTTTTCTGAACGACTTAAATAATTTGCGTCTCGCTCACCATGCTCAAGCTAACGTGATAGCGGCACAGCAGGCTGCTGCCGCAGCTCAGGCGAAGCTCTTGAAAGACGTCGATAACGCCAATCTGAGGGGCACAATCGCAGCTGCTTTCGGTATGCAATTACCAAAAAATTTAGACCATGCCGAGCTGCAAAAGCACGTCGCCGAGTTGAAGTCTAAGATCGAGGGGCTCGATGCCTCGCAATTGAACAAGGCGTTGGCGCAACTGCAGCGCATGCACCACACCTGTGGTTGGATAGTCAGAGAGACTGTGCGACAGGTGGTCGATGCGAAATCCGCCACCGCGACGGCTGCGAAGGGCTACCGCGCTGTCATGAAATCCGATGAGGTCCAGGAGGCGGTCTCGCGCCTGTGGGACACGGCGTCGGAATATTGGGAGGGCGGGGAGCCGCAGGCCGAGCCGAATGGTGTTGGGGATATTGCATTCGAGAACGCCTCGATTGGGTACGCCGCTACTGCTAACGCGCCGGCCAAGAGCTCGGTTGGGCAACAGGTCACACCTTGGGTGAATCAGAATCCCGCGCCATTAGCCACTATAAAAGCGGAATCTGCTGATGTGGCCACCGGTAGCTGGTCCAGCGTTGCCACTGAAGCGCTTCCATATGGTTTAGGTGTCGTGACAGGGGGCGCCGTGGCGTGGGGTAAAGACAAACTCGATAACCTTATCGGTGCGGTCGCGGAAGCGGCTCCTGTGGCCGCTGGCGTCACTGCCCTTGCCGCGATCACTGCCACTGCCGCGGCACGCCGTTTTGAGCAAGGCGTCTACATTACCGATCAAATCGCCGCGCTGCCCGAAAAGCTCACGGAGACAGTAAGCCAGTACATGCCGGCGGCGTTTACCACCGGTTTAACGCACGGGCAGAGCGTCGCGACGGTTACCCTTTTTCTGAACGACTTGAACAATCTGCGTCTTGCACGCGATGCTCAGGGTGACTTGGCAGCCGCCCAGCAGGCCGCAGCGGCTGCTCAGGCGAAGCTATTAACCGATGTCGATAACCCGAAGTTAAGGCCCACTATCGGAGCAGCGGTCGGTATGCCCGTACCGAAAAATCTACATCCAGGCGAGGTGCAAGATTTAGTTGGGGAAATGAAATCTAGGATTGAGGGGCTTGGTCCGTCGGAATTGAACAGTGCATTGAGGAATCTCCAGCGCTTGAACCACCCCACGGGTCGGATGGTCAGGGAGGCTGTGCATCAGTTGGCCGATGCGAAATCGGCCGCCACAGTGGCTGCGAAGACGTACCGCACTGTTATGAAATCCGATGATGTCCAGGGGGCGGTCTCAAATTTATGGGATTCGGCGCTTGAATATTGGGATGGCGGGGGCTCGCAGGGGGGCTCGAACGGAATGTTGGATATGGCTTCCGATAGAGCCTCTATCGCACAGCAGGCCGTTTCGCCGAGGACCCGACCTGAGTTGGTGAGCACCACGGATAATCAATTGGTTGTTTGGAATTCGACAGGTTCGCAGCCCGCCGACCCGGTGGTTTCCAAGCGTTTGGCTCTACCCGATGCGCCAAGTCAGCCAAGCGCTGACCCCGGCATGAATGACCGGGCTCTTGTCGTATGGCAACCATCGGTCCAGTCCGTCGTTGCTGATGAATCATCAGGCAACCAGCTCGTGCCGTGGACGCCCGTCGAGCAGCCGTCCGACCCGGTCGTCCCCGTGAGCGGGCAGTTGGCTCTACCTGCTCCTGCTCAACAGGCGGCGCCTACCGGCACCTCCGCCGGCGAGCCTGGCGCTAATAGCCGAGCGCTCGTCGTCGCGAACGCCGCCGACGGGGCTGATCCACAACAGGAACTTGCGCGGGCCCCGGTGTTGTCGTTGGACGCGGAATCGAAGCCCGCTCTCCCGGCGGTATCGGCGCCTGCGCCGGAACCCGGGATGGATCCATCGTCTTATGAAATCCCAGAGTCCGCTGGTAAGTCGGAAATCTTCGTCATGGACGTGGCAGAAGAAGAAGAGGAGCAGGAGGACGACGCTACGGAAAACGATGCTGCGGAGGACGATGCTAAGGAGGACGATACTGCGGAGGATGACATTGAAGCGGACGTCGACACGGAGCAATCCGATGAGGCCGAGCCCCCTTTAGAACAGGTCGCACCGCCAGTCGTAACCATGCCCCCGGCACCGAGCGCACAGGATATGGCTATACGCCCCGAGGCTGGTGCCTACAACGGCAATGCCCGCGCAGCGAATACGATGTTCCAGATGAGCTTGAGCGATCGCCTGGGTAGCTACAATCCCAACGCCGCTGGTTCCCAGCGCGGCAATGCCTGGGTTCGCTATAGCGGTTCGCGCAGTCAGTCGCAAGACAGCACCGGCCAGCTGAAAACCACGGGCGATCAGAACACGGTCATGATGGGCGTTGACATGCTACGGCTATCCAACCACGCAGGCGACCAGTTCACCGCCGGTGTGATGGGTGGCTATGGCCACTATGCCGGTGAAACACGATCGAATCGTCTGAACGGCTCGGCCTCGGGCAAGGTGGACGGTCATGGCTTTGGCCTGTATGGCACCTTTCAGCAGAACACGGGCGCTGGCCAAGGCATCTACGCAGACAGCTGGCTGATGTGGAACCGCTTCGACAACCGTGCGAAAGGCGCGAACGCGCCCGCGCAAAAGTACGACGCGCAAGGCGTCACGGGGTCGGTGGAGGTGGGCTACAACGTCAAATTGGCAGAGCGCGCCAATGTGAAGTACGTGATCCAGCCGCGCACGCAAGCCATTTATCAGAACGTGCGTTCAAAGAACCTGCATCAAGCTGATGGCACCAACGTCAAATTCGAAAACGGCTCACGCGTGCAAACGACGGTCGCCGTGCGCGCTGCGGCGCAAATCCGCACGGGTCTGACGACCATGGTTACGCCGCATATCGAAGCCAGCTGGTTGCACACGAGCAAGGGCTACGGCGTGAAAACGGACGAGGCCAAAGTGAACACGAATAGCGGCCGCAAGATCGGGCAGCTGAAGCTAGGCGTGCAAGGCGACGTTAACCGCAACGTGTCGTTAAACGCGGGCTTGTTTCATAGCCGAGGCAACGACCGCTATCGCGAGACGGGCGGCAACGTATCACTGACGTATCGCTATTGAGGAATCTGCGGAAGCTCGGTTTCTCTGATTCGCCCGTCAGTTTGATCGGTCAGGCGAGTTCCACGCCAAAGCGCCGCACTGCGTTGCATGATGACTGGGTGAGCTTACGGCCGACCTCGGGATCTCGGCCGCTGCGATACCAGAGCAGCATGTTACCGTCATGCCGGGCGATGTTGGCCAGGACCGTGGTCTCAATATCCAGCGTGCGAGAGAGCTCGCCTTTCTTCACGCCTTCGCTGAAGATTTCAGTCAATACCTCTGTCATGACACCGTAGTACGCGCGAACCGATTGCCTGGCCGGCGTGTCGGTTTCGCGGAACTGCAGACTGGTGAGGATCAGTATGACGAGGTCGTCGGGATTCTTGGCCGCCCAGATCGCCTGCTGCTGTACGAACGCCACCAGCTTGTCTACCGCAGTGCCGGTGTGCGCACGAAGATAATCTTGCGTGCGCAAAATGGAGCGTTCGCGGATGCGATCCAACAAGTACACCAGCAAGGCTTCTTTTGTTTTGAAGTAGTAGTAGACCGCGCCCTTGGTGAATCCGGCCTCGTCGGCCACCTGCTCCAGGCTGGTTTCCGTATAGCCATAGCGCGCGAACAACATCAGGGCCGCTCGTTCGATTTTCTCTACGCTTGCTTCTTTGTCTTGCTTTTTCTTTGCCATTGCTCAACCAGTTGAAAAAATACCTGGGCGACGCGCCCTTATCCCACCTCTGTAGCCGTGGGGAATACCGCGAGATCGCGCAGCGCAACGCCGGCACGTTTACGATCCCATAGTTCGGTGCGGCAAGCCTGTTCCTTGACGAGGGCACGCTGTAGTTTTCCCGTGACAGTGCGCGGCATGGCCGGGAGCTGACACAGATAGCGCGGCATCATGAAATGGGGCAGCTCACGCATCAAAAAGCGCAGGAGCTCGATGTGGTTCAGCGCGGCGCCAGCCCGAGGGACAACGCAGAGCAATATATCATCATCGCCTTCATAGCCCGACTCCACGCCAACGGCGGCCGCTTCTTTGATATCCGGGTGCAGCAGCGCCGCGGCCTCGATATCACCTGCCGAGATGTTTTCGGCACGCCGGCGGATACGCTCTTTGGCGCGGTCCACAAAGTACACATAGCCGTCCTCATCAACATAGCCACAATCGCCGGTGTGGAACCAAAGATTGCGCCATGCCGCGACCGTTTTATCCGGCATACCGAGATAGCCCTGCATGACGATCCAAGGCTGGCGCGGACGTATCGCGAATTCGCCTATCTGGCCGGCGGGCAAAGCGTGGTCACGCGGGTCGAGCACGGCGAACTCAAAATGTTCCGTATCGACTTTGCCGCATGAACCCACGCGCAGGGGTTCACGATAATCTGTCCAGCAGGGGATGCCGATCTCCGTCAGGCCCCAGACCTCCATTCCGCGTACTCCAAAGCGGGCCTCGAATTGAGCCGCTATGCGCTTTGGAAAGGGTGCGGTTCGGATGAGCCGCAGCTGGTGCTGCCGATCGCCCGGGCCCGGCGGCTGCGCATAGACCATTTCAAGCATGGGCCCATGGGCGGCCGTCACCGTGGCGCCATAATCGCGAATACGAGTGAGCCATTGCGAGGGATCGAAACCGCTATCGAGCACCACCTTGCCGCCAGCCACCATGGTGGCAAGTACCGACATGAATTTGCCGGCCATGTGGTACATCGGGTAGAAAGAAAAGAAGACATCATCCTGCGTGAGGTCCATCTTCCGCGCGGCGCTTGTCGCCAGCAGCGCAATCTGCGCATGGGGAATCATCACACCCTTAGCCGGGCCGCTGGTCCCGGAGGTGTAGATGATCGAGCCAATGTCGGAGGGAGCGGCTGCGATAGAGTCGTCGCATGATCCGGATGTCACATCGGCACATCGCAGTACCTCCAGCTTACCTGTGTCCAGCGATCGGCTCGCCACACTGTCGTCGAGCAGCACGATGGTGCGCAAATGCGTGAGCTGTTCGCTTGACTGCAGAATCACCTCCAGATACGGGGCCGTGGTAAGCAGTATCCTGGCCTCGCTCAGATTCGCCGCGTGCTCGAGGCTTTTGCCCTTATATCCCGTGTTGATCCCGACATCGACCGCGTTGAGCCGATTGGTCGCTAACCAGGCGTGGACCGCGTGTAATGAATTGGGCAGCATGCTTAGCACGCGATCGCCGGGTCGTACGCCCAATCCAAACAGGCGGCCGGCCAGGTCCGCCACACGCTGGCCCATCTCGGCATAGGTTTCGCACACGTCGCCGGCGAGTTCCAGAAAGGGCCGCGATGCGAATTGGGCTACGGCCTGGGCCAGGATCGCGGGCACGGTCCATTGGTCCACGGCTGGGTCGGAAAAGGGCGCGCAGCCGGCTTGATTGTCTCTATCCACCATCATTTATTCGTATGAAAGCTTTGGGGAAGCGATAGTGTACGGGCCTGTCGCCGCCCCGGGAATGCGCGCGTGCCCTCAATCCCCGCTTTTTTCTATGATCTCCGTGCGGTGAGCATTTAGCGCCGGGGGACCACGTCTGACCGTTGCGGGGGTGCGAGATAGTTTGACGGGGCTACCAATAAAGCGCATGTCCTCCTGGCCGGACACGGGGACGGTGGCGATCAATTCATTCGCGGCGACTTGGGGATGTGCCAGCACCTGATTGAAATCCAGAATAGGTGCGGCGAGGACACCGGCGCCTTGAAGTTGTTCTACGCTCTGCGCGACTGTAAGCGGGAGAAAATGCGGGCGCAGGACTTCTGCAATGGCCTCTTTGTTAGCCGCCTGGCCGTGTTTGTCGGTCCATCCAGGCGTGGTCGATAAATCCTCGATACCCAGTCCCTTGCAGATAAGGTGCAGCGGGTTATCCCGAAAAAATCCGATGACGGTCAACCAGCCATCGCTGGCTTGCGCGGTGAAATTCAAGGCGCGCTCGAACCAGCGTGTCTCGTAGTCGTAATTCAAAGCGGTAGCGGCCTCCAGGCTTTGCATGGCGATCAGCGCATTGAAAAGCGAGACGTTCACCTGCTGGCCTAGGCCCGAGCGCTGGCGTTCAAGGATGGCGAGCAGAATGCCTTGGGCCAACAACAAGCCCGAGGTGTAGTCCGCGATAGGAACGTTGATGAACGTGGGTGCGTTAGCCGCCGCGGTGGTCTTCCACGCGATGCCGCTGATGGATTGAATCAGAAAGTCTTGTCCCGCCATGCCCGATAGCGGGCCGCTCTCGCCGAATCCGCTGGCCCCGGCATAGATGATGCGCGGATTGATCTTCTGCACTTCCGCATAGCTAAAGCCCATCCGCTGGAGTACGCCGGGCCGGTAGTTGTGCATCAGCACGTCTGCCTCTTGCAACAGGCGCCGGAAGTGTTCCTGGTCGTCCGGGCTTTTCAGGTCCAGACAGATCGATCGCTTATTGCGATTCACGGCGCCGAAGTAGCTGCCCATCTTGCCGTGAGCGTTGGCGACCGTATCGCTGTGGCGTAGCGAATCGCCACGCCCCGGGCGTTCGATCTTCAGCACATCGGCGCCAAAGTCGCCAAGGATCTGACCGGCCAGCGGCCCCTGAAAGACCTCGCATAACTCGAGAACTTTCACGCCTTCTAATACCGAGGACATGGTCTTCTCCTTAGCGCTTGTAGACATCTTTAGCGATCATCAGGCGCTGAATCTGGTTGGTGCCTTCCCAGATCTGCGTCACCTTGGCATCGCGCAGCATGCGCTCGACGGGGTAGTCCTTCAGGAACCCATAGCCGCCGTGTAGTTGCACCGCATCTGTCGCCACGGACATCGCCGCATCCGTGCAAAGCACCTTGGCCATAGAGGCATATTTCTTGGCGTCGGGCAGTTGGTTGACGACCAGTGTGGCGGCATGCATCAGCATCGTTCGGCCAGCCTCGACCTTCATCGCCATGTCAGCGACCATGCCCTTGATCATCTGGAAATCCGCAATCGGGCGGCCGAACTGCTCGCGCTGTTGGGTATAAGCGATCGCTTCGTCCAGCGCGCCTTGTGCGATGCCCAAGCCATGCGCCGCGTATTTCAGCCGCGATGCCAGCAGGCCTGCGCGAATGTAATCGGCGCCTTTTGCTGGATCGCCGATGACACGGTCCAAAGGGATTTCGCAGTTCTCGAGGATGACATCGGAAGTAGGACTGCCGCGCAGGCCCATCTTGCGTTCTGGCGCGCCGAATGACACGCCAGGGTCGTCTTTGCTGACCAGGAAGATGCCAAATTTATCGGCCTCTGTTCGCGCGAAGATCAAGTACCAGTCCGCCCATCCGCCGTTCGTGATGAAGCGCTTGGTACCGTTAAGCAACCATCCGGTCTCGGTGCGCTTCGCGCTCGTCACCACGCCCATCAGATCAGAGCCGCCTTTAGGTTCCGTCAATCCCCAGGCTGAACGGTGTTCACCGCGAACCACTGGCGGGATGATCATCTCTTTTTGCGCGTCGGTGCCGAACCGTTGCACGAGCATCATGATCCAGCAGGTCGAAATGGTAGTGGCGGTCGATGCGCACACCCGGGCGAGCTCTTCTACCGTGATGATCTGGGTAAAGACGTCGCCTTCTTGTCCGCCAAACGCCTCGCTAAAGGGCAGGCCGGGCAAGCCCAGATCAAGGCTGGCCTGATATGCCTCAAGGGGAGGGCGGGCTTCGTCGTCCACCTTGGCGGCGAAGGGGGCGACTTTCTCCTTTGCGAAACGACGTACCTGTTCGCGAAAGCTCGCGTATGTATCGTCATACTGGGAAATCAGCATGTGGGTCTCCTGTCCACGCGATTCGCGCGATTATTCCGTTGCTGTCATCTTGGGCGGCCAGGTGCGCGACGGTATGCGGTTGCGCTCCGATTCCGGGCTGGCCAATGCGATCTCCGCGGCAGTCAATCCGACGGCGGCAAGGATCTCATCCGACCGATCGGTGGTATCGGTGGCGGGCGGGGTAAAGGGTTCCGCGCCAAAACGCGGGATGACGGGGACGCTTAACGCATTGGATGTCGCATGACGCGCGGCAATATGAGGTTGATTCCAGACTTCCTCCGGACTGAACACCGGCATGATGCAGGCGTCTTTGCCGATGAACATCTCGGCCCATTCGTCACGCGTCTTCTCCCGGAACCGGGCCGTGAATCGCTCGCGTATTTCTGGCCACAGACGCATGTCCATGTGGTCGGGAGGTTCGGTGTCGAACAACACCTTCCATAAGTTGACAAAGAACTGGTGTTCGAGCGCGCCAACGGACACATACTTGCCGTCCGCGCATTCATAACATCGATAGTAGGGCGCGCCGCCCGCCAACAGACCCTGGCCGCGCTCGGGCAATATCGGGGTCTGCCATACCGGCCAATGCATGGCCATCAATGATAAACATCCGTCAATCATGGCGGCATCGACGTATTGGCCCTTTCCCGTACGGGTCCGATCGAACAGCGCAGCCACGATGCCCAGGGCCGCTATAAAGCTGCCGGCGGCGAAATCGGCCAGCAGATTCAATGGCACAGAGGGTGGCCCATCTGCCGGACCGATAGCGCCGAGCACACCGGTCAAAGCCAGATACGAGATATCGTGGCCCGCCTCCTGAGCCAGCGGGCCCTTTTGCCCGTAACCAGTGACGGAGCAGTAGACCAGACGGGGATTCTCTTTACTAAGGGCTTCGTAGCCTGCGCCTAGCCTGTCGCATACACCCGGGCGGAAACTCTCGACGAACACGTCCGCGGTCTGGCACAAGCGCTGCAGCGCGCGCTGTCCGGCTTCGGACTTCAGATCCAATTTGATGAAGTGTTTGCCGCGCGAGAAGGTGGCGATGGGGTTGCCCGCACGGCCACCGCCGACGACGATGACTTCGGCGCCTAAATCGGCCAGCAACATCGTGCAATAAGGGCCGGGCGCGAGCCGCGACATATCGATGATACGCACGCCCTCAAGGGGCTTGCGGGGCGCGGCGTTGGCCGAGCCAGTGGAGGCGTGATTAGCCATGATCAAACCTCCATATCTGTCAAGTGCTCGCGCAGGGCATGCGCGGCCAACAGAAAAAAGCCCTGGCCAAAGAGCGTCCACCCGAAGGGCACACCGGGACCGCCGGGCACCATAGCAACGCCTGGCACCTTGCCATTGGGTTCGACGCTGCCCGCGACCACAATAAAGGCCTTGAGTGCGCGTGCCCGCAACGCGTCAGCCGAGTGGCCCTCGACGCGGATACCGAGCTCGACGGCGCGCTGCGCGGCATAGGCATACATCAGCGTGGCCGAGGCCTCGAGGTTAGACAAGGGGTCATCGAGTACGTGAAAGAAGTAGCCCGAGGCATCCTGCATCGACGACATCGCGCCGAGCACACGCGCGTAGGTCTCGCGTACAAAGCCGGCTTCGGGATGCTCGGGCGCCAGCGTCAGCAGCTCCGCGCAGCACGCCAACAGCCAGCCGTTGCCGCGCGCCCAGAATGTGGATTGGGGAAAATGATTGGGCTTCTCGCACCAGGCGTGACGGGCCAGATGGAATTCGGGATCCACTAGTCGCCGTACATGGACTCGGAACTGCTTGAACGCCTCGTCCACCGGGCCGGAGTCGTTGGTAAGTTTGCCGTAGTGCGCCATGAATGGGCACATCAAATACGTGAAATCGATCCACAGCTCGGGCCCTTCACCACGCGACCAGATGCCTCCCTCACTGGTACGGGGCGCATCAAGCAGCGCCTGATATTGACGCGCCGCGCTCGCGAGATAGCGCTCATCGCGACTGCGTTCGAATAACTGCAGCATCGGCGCGCCCACCGCCGCAGTTTCGCTCGCCAGGGGGGTGAAGGAACGAATATGTCCGCCGCTGGATGTGTGCCAGTCGCCATAGCTCAGGTTGCCGTCGGACTTCTGCGTCGCCACGGCGCGGTCTATCCAACGCTTGGCCAGCGGTCGGAATGCTTCCTGATCCCATATCAGTAAACCCGACAGTGCCGGCGCTTTCTGCCAACAATCACGCTCGTTGGGGTTGTCCCGAATAAAGCCGCTCACGCGCTGAACCAACTCCTCCAAACCCATATTGACTTCTCCTTTTCGGATACATACTATGTGGCCGGTATGTTATGGACCGTGTGGGTGGCTGTCAAGCGAACAGGCAGGCTTGTCTGACCTCAGCGGACGCAAGGCATCCCGACTCAAAAATCTCAAAGGAGCTTCGCATGAATGGTTCGGAAGCAATGGTTCGCACCCTGCTCAATCATGGCGTTTCAGTCTGTTTTGCCAATCCCGGCACTTCGGAAATGCACTTTGTCTCGGCGCTCGATCGGCTGCCGCAAATGCGCTGTGTGTTGGGCTTGTTCGAAGGCGTTGTCACCGGCGCGGCCGATGGTTACTACCGGATGACGCGTCGGCCCGCGGCGACGCTGTTGCACCTGGGATCCGGGCTGGGTAACGGCATCGCGAACTTGCACAATGCCAAACGCGCGCGTTCGGGCATCGTCAATATCATCGGCGAGCATGCTCAGGACCATATCGCCAATGACGCGCCGTTGACGTCGGATATTCAGGTGCTGGCGCGCCCGGTATCGCATTGGGTACGTACTTGCGCTTCGGCTGTCACGGCTCCAGCCGACACGGCAGAGGCCGTGCGCGTGGCCAGCGGCTCGCCGGGCCGTGTAGCGTCGTTGATCTTGCCTGCCAACGCGTCGTGGGAAGACAGTCCCGCGGGCGCTGTTGAAAGGACCTACGGTACGCGTCCGTCGCCATGCACCGCGAGCAGCGTGGTGGACGATGTCGCCAAGGCCCTGCGCGCCGCACAGGTGCGGCCGGATCAGATGGCCTTGCTATTGGGCGGGCGCGCCATGTTGGGTGAAGGCCCGCGTTTGGCCGCGCAGATCGCCGCGCGTGTCGGTTGCAAGCTCTATGCGGAAACCAAGAATGCCCGTTCATTACGCGGCGCGGGCCGCGTCAATATTCCCCAGATTCCTTATCCCTTGAATGGCGCTTTGGAGGCGCTGGATGACATTCGCTTGTTGGTCTTGGTCGATGCCGTAGCGCCCGTCGCCTTCTTCGGCTACCCGGGCAAGCCACGTTTTCTGACACACCCCGAGTGCCGGATCGAAACCCTGGTGTCCGCAGAGGAGGATGTCGAGAGTGCATTGCAAGCCTTGAGCGATGCCGTCGGCGGCAAGCCTGGCGAGTTGGTGTATGTGAGCGACGGTACGCAGCGGCTTGCCTGGGACGCGCAGGCTCGACCCAATTCACAGGATATGGGAAGAGTACTCGCCGCGCTGTTACCCGAGAACGCGATTGTGGTCGACGAAGCCATCACCACTGGCAGGCAACTGCAGTCAGGCGCGGCGGCCGGTCGGCCGCATGATTGGCTCGAGATCACCGGGGGCGCGATTGGATATGGGTTGCCCTGCGCCACGGGTGCAGCGGTCGCGTCGCCCGGGCGAAAAGTTGTGGCCATCATCGGGGATGGCAGCGCGATGTACACGTTGCAGTCGCTGTGGACGATGGCACGGGAAGGCTTGGACGTCACCGTTGTGATCTGCGCGAACCGCAAATATCAGATCTTGCAAGGTGAACTCGCCGCCATGGGGGGGCCACCGCCTGCGGCCAACGCCACGCGCATGTTGTCACTCGAGCAGCCGCATCTGGACTGGGTCAAGCTGGCCGAGGGGCAGGGCGTAAGTGGTAAGCGCGTGGACAACATGGACGCGTTTGCAAAAGCCCTGGCCGCCGGGCTGGCGAGTGGGGGGCCGAATTTGATCGAAGTTTTGCTCTGAGTGTAGCGGCCTCGGCCGCGCATGCTCATTCCAAAGACACCGCATAGGAAACCAACAGGAGACAATCATCGTGCTGAATAAAAATTCCTTGCTTCACGTCAAACGCATGCTGGGCGCTATGGTCGGGGTCGCCGCGGCGTGGGCCCCCGTGTCGGCGAGTCAGGCCGCGTACCCGGACAAGCCCATCACCGTCGTCGTCCCCTTTGCGCCGGGCGGCTCTACCGATCAGATCGGCCGCATTGTGGCCGAGCATCTGCAAAAGCGCTTCAAGACACCTGTCGTGGTCGAGAACAAACCGGGCGCAAATGGCACGGTCGGTAACGCTTATGTCGCGCGCACCAAGGCTGACGGCTACACGCTGCTGATCGGCGGCACCGATATCGCGGCCAGTCCTTACCTTTATAAGAATCTGCCCTTCGATCCGAAGGACTTCATTCCCATCGGATTGGTCGCCGAGTTTCCGTTCGTGATGTTGACCAATAAGAGCAAGGGCTTCACCACTGTGCAGCAATTCGTGGACTACGCGAAGAAGAATCCGGACAAGGTCAGCTTCTCTTCCGCTGGCCTGGGCAATTCGACCCATCTGGCGGGCGAAACCTTCAAGAAGGCCGCCGGTCTTGACGGCATGGTACATGCGCCGTACAACGGCAGCGCGCCGGCGTTGGCGGCTGTACTGGGCAACCAGGTAGACACGGTGTTTGATACCGCAATCACTGCCGTGCCTTTGGCCACTGGCGGGCAAGCGACAGCGCTTGCCGTGATCGCGCAACAGCGTCTCGCGCAACTGCCCGATGTCCCGACCATGACCGAACTTAACTACAACGAATATTCCAAACTGGTGCCATGGTCTTGGAAGGGCGTATTCGCGCCGGCTGGTACGCCGCCCGAGGTCGTTGCTACGCTGCGCTCATCATTGGCCGATCTGGCGTCAGACCCTGCCTTCAAGCAACGTATCGAAAACGCCGCCTCTCTGCCCGTACCGCCGAAAACCCCAGAGCAATTGGAGCAGTTCCTCGCTGATCAACGCGCGGGCTGGAAACGCGTGATCGAGGAGGCGCAAGTTCAACCGCAGTAACCCCAAGGGAATGATGTAGTAAGCAATGCCTGGCTGTTCATACTAATAAAGTGAAGGAGACTCACCCATGAAACGCAGAACTTTGCTGAGCGTAGCGCTAGCCGCCTGCGCGCTTTTCCCGCTCGGCGCCATGAGCGCCGAGCCAACCTGGCCGTCCAAGCCTGTCAAACTCATCGTCGCGTATCCACCCGGAGGGGCCACCGATACCCAGGCTCGCATCGTCGCCAAGCGCCTGTCGGAGAAGTGGGGACAACCGGTCATTGTTGAAAACAAACCCGGCGGCAACACCGTCATCGCGACCGACCCGGTGGCCAAGGCGAATCCGGATGGTTATACATTGCTGCTGACGGCGATGCCTGTGCTTCTGAATCCCATTCTGATGGAGAAGCTGCCGTACGACGCGGACAAGGATCTGGTGCCGGTAACCACGCTGACATCGATTTCAAATATCCTCGTCGCGGCGCCTGATTTTGGGGTCAAGAACGTGCCCGAACTCATCGCCAAAGTGAAGGCGAATCCGGGCTCCGTGTCCTTCGCCTCTGCTGGAGTCGCCACCTCCACGCATTTGTCCGCCGAACAGTTTGCGAGCATGACGGGCACCAAGATGACGCACGTTCCGTACAAAGGCAGCAGCCCCGCGCATCAGGATCTGATTTCCGGACGTGTGCAAATCATGTTTGATAACGGCGCGCTACAGCTGGTGAAGGCAGGCCGCGTCGTGCCGCTGGGCGTCACGTCGGCCAAGCGCCTGCCATGGTTGCCCGACGTGCCCACGATCGCGGAGCAGGGGGTGCCGGGCTACGAGGCATCCGCCTGGTACGGCATCTTCGCGCCCGGAGGCACCGACCCCAAAATCGTTGATAAGCTCGCGAAGGATATCACTGAGGTGGTCCGCGCTCCCGACCTGCAGCCGCAGTGGGAGGCCATGGGCGCGATGGCCGGGGGCGGAACGCCGCAGGAGTTTCGCGATTATTTGAAGAAAGAAAAGGCGCGATGGGAAAAGGTTATCCGGGAACAGAGCATTAAGTACTGAAGCGCTCTCAGCGTTAGACCGGAAGCACATACGGACCCCTCTTAGGGAAAACGCCCGGTATGGATGCGTTGACCCGCTTCCTTCCCGGGAGCTAGACTTGTCGTCCTACGATCGTAGTTTATCGAAATTCGATAAAGATCACCGCTTTTCAATTAAGTGCCGTCGTTTCCTTTACTTGGTTTTAGGAGGGTTGTGCCGTGAAGCGTAGTATCTCGGGGGTCCCCGGTCATCGTGGTTCGGAAGCGGAAGGAGGCTTAGTCTCCGCCTCTCGTCGAAGCTTTCTTGTGTATCAGGGTTTGGCGGGCGCGAGTCTGCTGTTGCCCTCGGGATTGACGTGGGCGCAGTCCGATCAGCCGCGCAAGGGCGGCATCATTCGCGTCGCGACTCATACCCAGAGCACGAACGACACGTGCGATCCGTCCAAAGCCATCATGGTGAACGACTACCTGAGGATGAAGGCTTTCTATAACGGCTTGACCTGGGTAAACGACAAGGGGGAGGTCGTGCCCGACCTGGCCGACTCCTTCGAGATGCAAAACGCCGGCAAGCGTTGGGTATTCAAACTCAAGAAAGGCGTGCAGTTCCACGACGGCTCCAGCCTCAAACCCGAGGATGTTGTCTACTCCTTTATGCGCCACAAGACCGGACCCTCCGTTGCGAGTCAGCTGGCAGCGAACATAGAGCGTGTCTCGGCTGATGGCGACGCGGCCGTGGTCTTTGACCTCGTGCAGCCGGATGTGGATTTCCCGTTGGTGGTGGGCACTTTCCATTTCGCCATCTTGAAAGACGGGCACAATGACTTCGCCAACCCGATTGGAACGGGTCCCTTCAAGGTCAAGGAATTCAAGCCCGGACTTCGTACCTCGGGTGAGCGCAATCCGCATTACTTCCGCGAAGGGCTACCCTACCTGGACGGGTTCGAGATCATACAGATCCTGGATACCGACGCGCGCGTCAATGCACTGCTGGCTGGTGACATCCATCTGGCTTCGGAACTGCGTGGAGCGGCGATTGACCAGGTTAAGAACGCCAACGCTGCCGGCCTGCTGGTCAGCCCCAGTCGCCGCCTGTCGGCGATTCAGTATCTGTGCGATCAGGCACCTACCGACAACCTCGAGCTGCGCACCGCGTTGAACTGTCTGATCGATCGCAAGCGCTACATCGACGTTGTACTCAAGGGGTATGCGACGATCGGCAACGATCATCCTTTCATGCCGGGCCTACCGTACTACAACGATCAGTTGCCCCAACGCGAACTTGATCGCGAGCGCGCCAAGCATCATTTCCAAAAGTCGGGTTTTGGCAGCCAACGCCTAGAGCTCAATGTATCAGATGCCGTGCCGTTCAGCGTTGATGTGGCGCAGCTGATGCAGCGCGAAGCAGCGCGCATCGGCATGAATCTCGACGTGCGGCGCAACCCTACCGATGGCTACTGGAGCAATGTTTCCGGCAAGCGACCGGCTGCGGCCAATACCGTGGTGCCGCGTCCCACCTATGGCATGAACCTCAATTTGAGCTGGCGCTCCAATTCGCCGCTGAACAAGTCCAGTCTGAAAAGCGCCCGGCTCGACGAGCTCATCGATTTGGCCGCCGCCGAAGCCGATATGGCCAAGCGCGCAGAACTCTATGGTGAGGTGCAGCGCATTATCTATGACGCATCAGCGATGACCATGCCGGCGTTTCCCAGCTATGTCGATGGTGTCTCCAGCAAGGTGAAGGGTTTGAAACCCATGCCTGTCGGGCCGCTGGGTGGCTACGACATTGGCAACGTTGCCTGGTTAGCTGATTGAGGAAATCCATCATGTTGCGGTTCGTCGCGAAACGGTTGGCGGCGGCCTTGTGCGTGCTCCTGGCAATCTCAGCGCTGGTGTTTTTTGCCGGCGCATTGTTGCCGGGGGACGTCGCGCAAGCGCAGCTGGGTCAGTACGCCACTCCCGAGGCCTTGGAGAAACTTAGAGCGCAGCTGGGCCTGAACCAGCCCCTGGGTGAACGTTATCTACAGTGGTTGATAGGAATGCTGCAGGGCGATTGGGGCCAGTCCATGGCGAATCAGGCACCTGTCTCGATGCTATTGGAGGAACGCCTGCACAACACGCTGGTACTAGCGGGCGCCACGGCCGTGATCGCGGTACCGCTGGCGATCACCCTCGGCATCTTGATGGTGCGCTATGTGGGGTCGGCCTTCGACAAAGTCTGTTCCACGGTTCTGCTGGCCTTTTCCGCGACACCCGAATTCCTGATTGCGACCGTCGCGGTGCTGGTGTTGTCGGTCAATCTGGGGTGGCTGCCGGCCGTCTCGTACGTGGACCCGAATATGCCGGCGGGGACCGTAGCGCGTGCCCTCGTGCTGCCAGTGTTGGTACTAGTGCTACATGTCGCGGCGCAGATCGCTCGAATGACGCGCGCCACTATCAACAACGTCATGGCGCAGCCTTATATCGAAATGGCGGCGCTCAAGGGGGCCTCGCGCATGCGGTGCATCGTGCGCCATGCGTTGCCTAATGCAATCGGTCCCATCGCCAACGTGGTCGCGCTGAACGTCGCCTACATGATTAGTGGGGTTGTGGTGGTCGAGACCATTTTTGCGTATCCAGGCATGGCTCGCTTAATGATCGATGCGGTGACCGCGCGGGATATGCCGGTAGTTGCGGCCTGCGCGATGATTTTTTCCTTGGCCTACATTGGTCTCATGTTCTTGACGGACGTGCTGGCCATCGCATCGAATCCGCGTCTGCGTAACCGTCGGGAGGGACGTGCAGTATGACCACACAGGTGAGCATTTCACAACCGGTCACGGCACCGCCAGCGCGGCGTCGCAAACATAGCGGTGTTCTCCAATGGCTGTGTATCGCGATACTCGCCGGGTGGGCGGTTGTCGCTATCATCGGACCTTGGATTACGCCCCATCATCCCGATGACTTTATTGCCGATGATGCCTACGCCAGCGCGGCACGCAGTATTTTTGGCACGGACTATCTCGGCCGCGATATTTTTTCACGCCTGATCGAGGGCGCGCGTGTCACGTTGGGTATGAGCTTAGCGGCTACGTTACTGGCCCACGCGATCGGAATCAGCCTCGGCCTGCTCGCCGCGACACGGGGCGGCGTCATCGATATGTTGCTAGGTCGGCTGGCCGAACTGGTGCTGTCTTTGCCTAAGATCATTGTCGGTCTGGTGATCATCGCGGCCATGGGGCCATCCTTTACCGTATTGGTGACATTGACCGGCGTGGTTTATTCGGCGGCAGTGTTTCGAATCGCCCGCTCGCTTGCCGCGGATGTCGCTGTGATGGATTACGTGCGAGTCGCCCGGGCGCGCGGTGAGAGCACGGCATGGATTGTGTTTCGGGAAATTTTGCCGAATATCCTGCGTCCTCTCGCGGCGGACTTTGCGTTGCGATTGAGCTTCGCGATGCTGTTTATCAGCAGCTTGAGCTTCCTGGGTCTTGGTGTGCAACCGCCGGACGCGGATTGGGGCGCGCTCGTGCGCGAGAACATCTCGGCCCTGTCGCAAGGTAAGCTCACGCCGATCTATCCGGCCGCCGCCATCGCCAGCGTCACAATTGCGCTGAATCTGCTCGTCGATCAATGGAGTTCGGAGGCGGCGCGATGACCCGTTCGCTTATTCTCGACGTTCGGCACCTCAACATTGAATCAGACAAAGACGGCTCTTTGGTCGTCAATGATGTTTCGCTACAGATCCGCGCCGGTGAGGTGCTAGCGCTAATCGGTGAGTCTGGTTCGGGCAAGTCCACCATCTCGCTTGCATGCTGCGGAATGGTACGGCCTGGACTGCGCGTACGTTCGGGCAGCGTGAAGCTCGAGGGTCAGGACATGCTTGCGATGTCGCCAGCGCAACTGCGTCGATTGCGTGGCCGGAAAGTCGCCTATGTCGCGCAAAGCGCCGCCGCGGCATTCAATCCGGTCCTGCGTCTCGACAGCCAGATCACGGAGTCATCGCGTATCCACAACAGCCGCAGCGAACAGGACGCGAATCAATTAGCCAAGACTTTGTATGGTCGTATGCAACTGCCGCAGCCGGAAAGTATCGGCAGCCGCTATCCCCACGAAGTATCGGGCGGGCAGTTGCAGCGCTTCATGATCGCGATGGGCATGATGGAAGATCCGGCACTGATCGTGTTCGATGAGCCGACCAGCGCTCTGGACGTTACGACCCAGATCGAAGTGCTCTCCGCCATGCGCGCCGCGGTACGCGGGCGCAATGTCGCGGCGCTATTTGTCAGCCACGATCTGCCGGTGGTGGCACAGATGGCCGACCGGATCCTGGTGCTACAGCGCGGTCGGATGATCGAGAGCAATGCTACCGAGAGCATTCTGCATCGGCCCGAAAAGTCTTATACCCAAAGCCTTGTGGATGCATACCGGCGGCGCGACGCAGCACCCGTGCGCGCGCCCGTCGCCAACAGCCAACGACCACCCATTCTGCAACTCGATGATGTACAGGCAGGATATGGCGCGCGCGACCGTCACGGCATGCCGGAAAAGCTGACCTTGCATCCGACAAGCCTGACGCTGCATGCGGGCGAGATCATCGGCATTGTCGGCGAATCGGGATCCGGTAAGAGCACATTGGCCCAGGTGGTCGCCGGCTTGCTGCCTGCGGCATCTGGCCAAATCCGCTTGCATGGGCAACCGCTTTCGGCTGAGTCTGACCGACGCACCATAGAAGAACGGCGCAAGATCCAAATCCTGTTTCAGATGGCCGATACGGCACTTAATCCCCGTCAAACGATCGAGGACATTCTGCATCGCGTCCTGGTCTTTTTCTGGAAGATGTCGCCCGCACAGCGCCGGGCCCGGACGGCCGAGCTACTCGAGATGGTACAGCTGCCCGTCGAGCTGGCTACTAAGTACCCCGGCCAACTATCAGGAGGTCAGAAACAACGCATCAACCTTGCGCGTGCCCTGGCGGCACAGCCCGAGGTACTGATCTGCGATGAGATCACCTCCGCGCTGGACACGGTCGTCGGTGCGGCGATCGTGAAACTCATCGAACGTCTGCGAGATGAGCTGGGCCTGGCGATGCTGTTTATCAGCCACGACCTGCCGACGGTCGGGATGATTTCGGACCAGATCCGCGTGATGCAGTTCGGACGTACGGTTGAAGAGGGTCCCGCGCATCGGGTCATGCGTGAGCCCGAACATGCATATACCCGTACTTTGCTCGCGTCCGTACCCGAATTGCGCAGCGAATGGTTGGACGAACGGCTGTCGCTCAAACCGATGGGCGACAACACAGCCCGCGTTGAACTGTCGAACTTTTCTTGAAATCTGGAGACGCCATGGCTGTACGGCCGCTGCAAGAGTTGAATGACCAGCAATACGATGTGCTCGTGATCGGAGGTGGTGTAAATGGTGCAAGCTCCGCCCATCATCTCGCCGCCGCCGGCTATTCCGTGTTGCTCGTGGAGAAGGGGGATTTCGGGTCTGGCACCAGCAGCCGTTCGAGCCGCATCCTCGGCAATGGCATGCATTATCTTGCCGGTGGACATTCCCCATGGGATTTTCTCTTTAAGCCTAAACGCTTTCTCACTGGTTGCCGCATGGCCCGATTCGCGCTTGCCAGCCGTGGGCAAATGGTGCAGGCCACACCGGAGCGCTTGAATCGCGTGAAGTTCGCGTTTCCGATCTACAAAAACAATCTCTATCGCCCGTGGCAGTTCGACGCCGGCATCAAGGTGTTGGAAAAGCTGGGCACGCATGGTGTGGGCTTGGGCTATAAACGCATCTCTGCGCAAGACGCGCGCAACCAGCCGTTATTGAAATGGCTGCGGCATCCCGACCAGATCGCCAGTGTGGCCACCTTCGATCAGTATCAGTTCAACTGGCCCGAACGTGTCGTCGTAGACACGGTGATGCATGCGCAGGAAATGGGTGCGGAGGCCAGAAACTACACCCGCGTCGAAGCATTGGCGCGAGATAGCGCAACGGGGAAATGGCATGCGACGCTGCGCGATGTCGAACATGACGAGACGGCGCGCGTATCGAGCCAGCTAGTGCTGAACGCGGCCGGTATCTGGATTGACCAGGTCAATCGCCTGGCGGGCGACGATGTGGGCCAAAAGATCACCGGCACCAAAGGCATTCATATCGCGGTGCGTCTGCCCCCGGAATGTCGCGATGCCTGCGTGACGTGGCAGAACAGTCAGAATGAACATATGTATGTACTACCTTGGAAAGGGCTGCACTATATTGGTCCGACAGAGACCCTCTACGAGGGTAACCTTGATGATATCTATCCGACCGAGGAAGAAATTGCCTGGGTAATCAAGGAAACGCTCGATATGTTGCCGGGTATGCCCCTGAGTCGTGCCGACGTGCAATACGCCTGGGCCGGTGTCAGGCCTTGGACCTATAGCCCGCAAGCACCGAAAGGTCTGCGCGTGCGGGTCCTGCATGACTTGGCCTCGGAGGGCCATCCCGGTATGCTCGCATTGACGGGCGGCCCATTGATGAGCCATCGTTCCGCGGGGCAAGAGGTGCTGGCGGGCGTGCGCGAACGTTTATCACCCAGCGGCTCGCCTAAGACTATTTCTTATCACGCGCGTCTGCATCCAGATGCCGATGAATTAGGATGTCTGCCGGGCATGCCCGAGGTCAGCTACGCCGCGCTGCGATATGCGGCAAAGCACGAGTATCCGCGACATCTGGTCGATCTGCTTTTCAGGCGCGTGCCTGCTGGATGGTCTGACGCGATGCGGCCGGAGATCGCACTGCCCGCTGCGCAATCCGTGGCCGACATTTTGGGCTATAGCGCGCAGCAATGTCAGGAAGAGGCAGACGCCTACGCACGCTATCTCAAGCGTTACCACCTCGTGGGTTAAAGGTTCATGATATTGATGTGATGGCTGCGCGGCGTGGGGCCCGCCCGCGCCTCACGCCGTCTGCGCCGCAGCCATCCGTATTAAATGATCCAACAGCAGCTTGGACGCACCGGACAGCGTCTCCTTGCTACGCACACACAGCTTCAACTGCCGTTGCGCCCAAGCATCGGTGAGCGGAATAATCGCCAGATCTTCCACCACGTGCATCGACAATGCCTTGGTAGGCAGAATTCCCAACCCCAACCCCGCTCGCACCATGGCAACCAGGGCATCATACGAGGTGACTTGAAAGCGCAAGCGCAAGCTGCGGTTCATCCCTGCAGCTTCGCGCGTGAACAAATAGTTGGCAGCGCTGCCACGATGCATGCCTACGTGGTCATAGTCCAACGTCTCGGCAAAGTCCACTTGATCGCGGCCTGCCAATGCATGTCCCCGTGGCACCACCACCGACATCACGTCGCGATGGTAGGGGAATAGGTCCAGTCCTTGCTCGTCATCTGATTGGGTGTAGACGCCGATGTCGGCCGCATTGTCGAGCACCGCGCGCGTGACGCCCGCACTGACGGATTCTTCCAGATCGATTTGCACATTGGGGTGCTGATCCATGAAGCGACGCAGTTCGGTGGGAAGGAACTGCGCAATGGACGACAGGTTGGCGGCAACGCGCACCCGGCCACGCAGGCCCACGGAATACTCCCGGATTTCGGCCGCCAAATCCTGGGTCTGGTGCAACAGGGCCCGGGCCCGCCGCGCTAACGCACGCGCGGCGCTGGTGGGCTCGACGCCGCGCGCGTGGCGTTGAAACAGCGTCACGTCCAGCATACGTTCCAAATCCGCTAATCGTTTCGACAACGCCGAAGGCGCAATGTGTTCGCGCGCGGAGGCGCTGGCAATGCTGCCTTCTTCCAGGACGGCGAGAAACACTTGCAGCGAGTACAAATCCAGGCGGGTCGTCATGCTCTCAGTGCGCTTTCAAAACCATTCCGATTAAGGCGGATAGCTTACTTCATAGACGGCGTGGGAAAGGGCGTTGCTTTGCCCTAGACCGTCTGCGCGAACTGCGACGCCACTCCGGAAGCCATAACGATGTCCTCTACAATGCTGCGTTATGCCGCACTCGCAATGAGGTGGCCCGCAGCAAAGAGTAGTATGGCCAGCAACAAGAAATCGACCTCTAGTAAGAAACGTTCCAGCTCCGCAAGCAAGGCCGCGTCGTCCGGCGGTGTCGCCAAGTTTTTGGGGACTTTTTTCGTCTTTTTGGCGACCGGTTTCGGTATTGGCACGTACGGGCTTAATCCGCAGTGGCGAATGCCCGACATGGCGAGCCTGCCGGTCTGGGCGCAGGATGTCGCGCAACGCCTGCAGGGTCTTTTGCCCGCGTTTTCTTCTGTCGACAACCACGCGCCGTCCGTACATGCCACCGGCGAGACGGTCCAAACCCAATTCTTCGCCTGTCCGCAATTTTTTCCTGGTCAAGCTCCTCTCATTCCCGCCTCGCAACAGCTACGCGAGCTCTGTTTTTCGGGATTTGCGGTTCTGCATAGCGGACAAACCAAGACGCCTGTGTTTGTGGCAGAGCGCTTGAACAGGCAATTGCTCGCGCAAGGGCAGGGCTTGCAGCGTACCGACAAATTCTATGCAGACGCCCGGCTGCCCGCGACAGAACGCGCCGAGCTCGCCGACTACAAAGGGTCGGGCTATTCGCGGGGGCATATGGCACCGGCGGCGGACATGTACAACGCCGACGCCATGGCGCAAAGTTTCTCGCTAGCCAATATGGTGCCGCAGGACCAAACCCATAATGCAGGGCCCTGGAGCAAGATAGAACAGGACACGCGTAAATTTGTCGAGCGTGCCACCGGTGATGTGTATATCTTTACCGGTCCCGTCTACGACGAGCGACCCAAAACTATTGGTAGCGGCGTGGCCGTGCCCAGCTATTTGTTCAAGCTTGTGTATGACGAGTCGACGGGCAGGGCGTGGGTACACTGGCAGGCCAACCGCGCCGATACGAAAGTTGGAGCGCCGATCAGCTATGAGGAGTTCGTTAAACGTACGGGCTTACATCTTTTGCCCGCTGTGCGCTGATATCGCGCAAGGAATCACAGACCCAAACGCATAGCGAGGATAAAAAAACGGCGCCCAAGCTGGGCGCCGTCAGTCTGCTGACAAACCCTCCCGTAAAACGGAGGGTTTGTTCATAATAGAGGGATGTTAAAAGCCCCGACTGCTTACCAGCACGAGCTGGAGATGGTGACGCT
>NZ_WSJA01000036.1:0-45875 GCF_009763235.1 Bordetella sp. 15P40C-2 | reverse complement strand
CCCCCGCCGCCGCGCCGCAGCCATTCGCGAAACAGCTTCTTAAAGCCCAGCACGCCCAACAGGCCACTGATGGCAAACCCGGCGACACCACCGATCAACGCGGCGCCCACACTGCCGAAGACGAACCACGACACCAAGGCCGCCCCTACACCTGCGAATATGGTGGACGCCCCCAGAATCAGCACGACCATGCCCAGCAAAAAGGGCAGGGCGAGCTCGCCCATAGGCAGCTCATCGCTTGCCGTCGGCGTGGGCGCGGGCGGGGGTAGCGCTTCGCCATCGACCAGCTTCTCAATCGCGGCCACGCCCGCCTCGACACCGCCTGCCATATCACCCGCTTGAAACCTCGGGACGATTTGCTCGCGGATAATGCGCCCGGCCATGACGTCGGGAATGGCTCCCTCCAGCCCGTAACCCACCTCGATGCGCAACGCGCGATCGTCCGTGGCCACGACAAGCAAAACGCCGTCATCGGTGTCTTTGCGACCCAAGCGCCACGCGTCGAACACCCTGGTGGCATATTGCTCGATCGTATCCTGGCCGGTGCTTGGGACAAGCAGCACCGCGACTTGCGCGCCTTTGCGCTGCTCCAGCGCCGCTAATTGCTGTTCCAGCGCCTGACGACGTGTCGCGTCCAGCGTGCCCGTCATATCGGTGACGCGCGCGCGCAGCTGTGGAACATCGGCGGGGGCATCGGCAAGGTCTTTCACCGCAGGCCGTGGTTGACCGGTCGTCGCTGGCGGCTGCGACGTTTTAGCTTCGTCCGAAGGCTGAGCCTGCATAGGCCCCAGTACGGGGGCAAGACCCGTACCCACGCCAGACCGCAGCGGCAAAAGCTGCGTGTTCGCCGGCGACGTCTGCGCGTCCGGTGTACCGGGTTGAGCCATGCCCAACACGGGTAAAACCGTCAGCAAGCCCGCCAGAAACCAACGCCTCAGGCCTGTCACTGCGTTCGCCGGTATCCAGGCGGATTTCATACCAACTCCGCCCTGGCCCTTACGCCCCCGCCATGCTTTGCCGCACATCGCCATATTTCGCCTCGTTGCCGGAGCCTACCCAGCCTATTGCGCCGGAGCCGGATTACGGGCCGGCGCTTCATTGCTGAAACGAATCTCCGGCGGGCGCGATACCGCGGCCTCGTCGGCGACGGTAAAGTTCGCCTTGGGCGCATAGCCGAGCACCTTGGCCGTGATCACGGCGGGGAATTGACGCACCAGCACGTTATACGCCTGCACCGATTTCACATACCGGCCACGCGCGACCGCGATACGGTTTTCCGTGCCTTCCAGTTGCGTCATCAAATCGCGAAACAGGCCGTCCGACTTGAGCTGGGGATAGTTTTCCGACACGGCGATTAATCGCGACAAGGCCGAGGTCAACTGATTTTGGGCCTCTTGAAAACGCTGCAGCGCTGCCGGGTCATCCAGTTGATCCGCCGTGATCTGCAGGGAGCCGACCTTGCTGCGTGCCTCGGTCACCTGGGTCAGCACCTCGCGCTCATGCGTCATATAGGCGTCAACGGATTTAACCAGTTGCGGCACCAGATCGGCGCGGCGTTGATATTGATTCAACACTTCCGACCACGAGGCATTGACCTCTTCGTCTGCGGCCTGAATGCTGTTGTAGCCGCAGCCCGACATGACCACGGCGACCAGCGCCATGCCAAACACACCTAACCAGCGAGAAATCGTCATCATATTTTTGTCCTGTCTAGTAGCTGACCATCATGCGGTCTGATGAATACAACCCTGTGTCTTTCAACCGCCAGTTGGCATTATGCCGCCCGGAATGCCCGCACTGCGCTGCCTGCGCAAGTGCGGTGTAACGAACGGCGGCTGATGTAACCCTACTTTATCGCGCAACCGCTCGATTTCGGCATCGGGCTGCACATTTCCCCCATGGGCTACAATGCCATCCGTGTGCTTAGCCAATCAGCACACGTACGCTGGTGCTCTGCCGCCACGCTAGGCCACTTCACCAATGGGCCTCCTCTTTTTTCTCCTCATCCGACCGCCTGGATTGGACTCTCTCGTATAGAGCGACAGGCTGCCGCTGGAGTTGTTTTGACTGCCACCATTTCTTTTGCCGACCTCGGGCTGGCCGATCCCTTATTGCGCGCCATTGCCGAGACCGGCTACACCGCGCCGACCCCCATCCAGGCACAAGCCATTCCTCAGGTGTTAAAAGGCGGCGATCTGCTCGCCGCGGCCCAGACGGGCACGGGCAAGACGGCCGGCTTTACACTGCCCATCCTGCATCTGCTGATGCAAAACAAGCCCGCGCTGAAACAGGCCGGACGCCCTCGCTGCCTGATCCTCACGCCCACGCGCGAACTGACCGCCCAGGTCGCCGAGTCGGTGCAGGTGTACGGCAAGCACACGCCGTTGACCTCCATGGTCATGTTCGGTGGCGTGAACATCAACCCGCAGATCAGCGCGCTACGCAAGCCCGTGGACATTCTGGTGGCCACGCCCGGTCGCCTGCTGGATCACTGCGGCCAAAAGACGGTTGATCTATCCGGCGTGGAAATCCTGGTGCTGGACGAAGCCGATCGCATGCTGGACATGGGCTTTATCCGCGATATCCGCAAGGTGCTCGCGCTGCTGCCCAAACAGCGTCAGAACCTGTTGTTCTCGGCCACGTTCTCGGATGAAATCCGCAGCCTCGCGCGCGGCGTGCTGAATAACCCGGGCGAAGTCTCGGTCACCCCGCGCAACACCGCCACCGAACTCGTCACGCAAACGGCCCACATGGTCGAACAGCATCACAAGCGTGACCTGATCAGCCACATCATTCGCGAAAGCGGCTGGCATCAAGTGCTGGTCTTTACCCGCACCAAACATGGCGCGAACCGCTTGGCCGAAAAGCTCGTCAAAGACGGCCTGAGCGCCGCCGCGATTCACGGCAATAAGAGCCAAGCGGCCCGTACGCGCGCGCTGGCGGGATTCAAAGACGGCAAAGTCACCGTGCTGGTGGCCACCGATATCGCCGCGCGCGGCCTGGATATCGATCAGCTGCCGCAAGTGGTGAATTTCGAATTGCCGAACGTGCCGGAAGACTACGTGCACCGCATCGGCCGTACCGGCCGCGCGGGCGCCACGGGTGCCGCCGTCTCGTTGGTGGACAACAGCGAAATCAAGCTCCTCAAGGCGATCGAACGCCTGATCGGCAAAGCCATTCCGCGTCTGCCGGTCGAAGGGTGGACGCCGGATGCGAATACCAACGCAGCCAGCTTCGCCCGCCAGGAACGCGAAGAAGATTCGCGCCAGCCGCGTCGCCAGGGCGCACCGCGTAACGGTGCGAATCGAGGCGGAGCGGGCCGTAGCGGCGGTAATGGCGAATCGCGCAATACGCGCGGCAATGGCGGCAATGGTGGCAACGGCGAATTCCGCGCGGGTCGCGGCACGGGAGCCAATGCGGCAGGCCGTGGCGCGAGCAACGACGGTGAGCACCGCGCCGCCCCCCGCGCGGGTCAGGCCCCGCGCACCGGCTCGGGCCGTGCGCCTGCCGCGGGTCATGGCGCCAACCGCGCTCCGGCGCCGCGCGGCGACCGTCCTGCCGGCAACGGTGGCCATGGAGCACGCAGCTCGGACGCTCGCGCACCCAGCCGCCCCGCTGGTAACCGTCCTGCCAGCGCGCCACGCGCCGCGCTGCTGGGCAAGTAATATCCGAGCCTAGTTCCCCTAGCAAGTCCTTCTCCACCATTTCCGCATCATGACGCTCTCGACCTGGCTAACCTTTTTTGTCGCTGCATGGGCAATCTCGTTTTCGCCAGGCGCGGGGGCCATCTCGGCGATGTCGGCGGGGTTGAAGTACGGCTTTGCGCGGGGCTACTGGAACACCGTGGGCCTGATTATCGGCATCATGGCGCAATTCCTGATTGTCGCCGTGGGCCTGGGCGCGGTGCTGGCGACCTCTGAAATCGCCTTTGCCATCGTCAAGTATCTGGGCGTGGCGTATCTGGTCTACCTGGGCGTGCGCCAAATTCGCACGGACGCCGCGCCCGTAGCCGTGGATGCCGGCAATCCCGCGCATTTCTCGGTGCGCGAGCTGATCATGCGCGGCATTCTGGTCAACCTGATGAATCCCAAGGGCACGGTCTTCCTGCTCGCCGTCGTCCCCCAGTTCGTGAATCCCGCCGCGTCGCTGGCCCCGCAGTATCTGGCCATCGCCGGCACGCTGGTGTTCACCGATATGGTCGCCATGGGCGTCTATACGCTGCTGGCCGCCAAAGTGCTGCGTCTGCTGCGCAACGCGCGCCATATCCGCTGGATGAACCGGCTGTTTGGGTCCCTATTCATCCTCGCCGGTGTCTTCCTGGCAACTTTTCGGCGTCATACGTAACGAAGCCTGTGTAACCGCGCGCGTTACGCGCGTATCCTTCGCACGCCAGTAAAATCGCATCGACCATGAATATTCCACAAGAAGTTGCACGGCGACGTACCTTCGCCATCATCTCGCACCCGGACGCGGGTAAAACCACGTTGACCGAAAAGCTGCTGCTTTTCGCAGGCGCAATTCAGATCGCCGGTAGCGTCAAGGCGCGTAAAGCCTCGCGTCATGCTTCCTCCGACTGGATGGAAATCGAAAAGCAACGCGGGATCTCCGTCGCGTCCTCCGTGATGCAGATGGAATATCGCGATTGCGTGATCAACCTGCTCGACACCCCGGGCCACCAAGACTTCTCCGAAGACACTTATCGCGTGTTGACGGCGGTGGACGCCGCACTGATGGTGATCGATGCCGCCAACGGCGTGGAGCCGCAGACCATCCGTTTGCTGCAGGTCTGCCGCGCGCGCAACACGCCCATCATCACGTTTATCAACAAGCTCGACCGCGAAGTCCGCGAACCGCTGGAGCTGCTCTCCGAAATTGAAGGCCATCTGGGCATGGACGCCGTGCCGTTCTCCTGGCCGGTCGGCATGGGCAAGTCGTTTGGCGGCGTGTTCGACATCCGCCGCGACCGCATGCGCGTGTTCCGCCCGGGCCAGGAACGGCGTACCGATGAAGACGACATCATCAACGGCCTGTCGAATCCGGAAATCGCCGAGCGCTTTGGCTCGGCCTTCGATCAGGCCCTGGGCGAGATCGAACTGATTAACGAAGCCGCGCCCGCCTTCGATAGCGAGGCCTTTCTCGCGGGCAAGCAAACCCCGGTGTTCTTCGGATCGGCGATCAACAACTTCGGCGTGCAGGAAGTTCTGGACGCGCTGGTGGAACTCGCCCCCGCGCCCGGCCCGCGTCAGGCGCTCGAACGCCTGGTCGAGCCGCAGGAGCCCAAGTTCACCGGCGTGGTGTTCAAGGTGCAGGCCAATATGGACCCCGCCCACCGCGACCGCGTGGCGTTCGTGCGCGTGAGCTCCGGCCGCTTCGAACGTGGCATGCGCCTGAAAGTCGCCCGAACCAACAAGGAAATCCGCCCGAACAACGTGGTGTCTTTTCTGTCCCAGCGCCGCGAGCTACTGGACGAGGCCTATGCCGGCGACGTGATCGGGATTCCCAACCACGGCGTGCTGCAACTGGGCGATGTGCTGACCGAAGGCGAAAACCTGCGGTTCACCGGCTTGCCGTTCTTCGCGCCCGAACTCTTTCAGGCGGTGGAAGTCAAAGATCCTTTACGCACCAAGCAGTTACGCGTGGGTCTGACGCAGCTGGGCGAGGAGGGCGCGATTCAGGTGTTCCGTCCCGAAGCCTCCGGCGGCACGCTGCTGCTGGGTGCGGTGGGTCAGCTGCAGTTCGAGGTGGTCGCGCACCGTCTGAAAACCGAATACGGGGTCGAGGCCCGGATGATGCCCTCGCGCTACACCATGGCGCGCTGGTTCACGTCCGATAACCCGAAGGCCCTGCGCAAGTTCATGGATGCCAACGCAGCACACATCGCCTATGATGTGGTGGATGCGGCGGCCTTTTTGATCAGCTCACCTGCGCAGTTACGGGTGGCCGAAGACCTGTATCCGGACGTGAAATTCCACGCGATGCGTGAACACGGCGGGCAGGTGTTCAGCAGTCACAGTTAAAGGCGCAGCGCGGCCGCAAACATGAGGGTAGCAATGTCTTGGCGAGTATTAATCGCGACGCTTCTGCTGGCGCTAGGCGTGGCGGCATGGGGTGGAATCCAACTGGGCGATTGGCTGGTTGCGCACGCTCCAAAAGCCTCCGCGGTGCCGGGGCAGCAGGCGCTGGCATCCCAGGAACCCATTCTGGATGCCAATGGCCGCCCTTATGTCGCACAGCCGCCCCAGCCGCGCCTGGATGGCACGCTAGGAGTGCCGGACCGTCCGTCGGGCACCAGCTGGGCCGTGCCCACGGTCTCGCTGTTTGACACGACCACGGACCCTTCGGTGCAGCTCTCGCGCGACAACATCACCATGGAACAGGCCAAGGGGCTGGCGGCGTCTTCCAACGTGCCGCTGCCTTCCGGGCCGTCGGATGTCACGACGTTGGATGTCGGTTCGCTCCCCCCCACGACCACGGCGCCTCCGGGCAATCAGGATGCCTACGGGAGCACGGCGATGAATAGCGCGCCACAGGCCAATACGCAGGCTCGCCAGAACGCTGGCAATGGTGATTGGCAAAACGCCTTGCGCCGTGAACTCGCGCAATGTGCCAACGAAGGCTTCTTCCAGCGCCCCACCTGCTCGTGGAACGCCCGCAACAAGTACTGCGGACCCAACCGGGCCTGGGGCACCATCAAGGAATGTCCATCGCGTCCTTGACGCAGTGATGGCCCCCAAAAGCAAAAACGCCACGGACATCAGACCGTGGCGTTTTGTTTTTATGGATTGTCTACATCCATCTGGCTTTGCAGATAGTTCTGCAATCCCACCTTGCCAATCAACTCGATCTGCGTTTCCAGATAGTCGATATGCTCTTCCGTATCGTCCAAGATGTCCTGGAACAGATCGCGGGAGACATAATCGCGCACCGATTCACAGTAGGCGATGGCG
Source organism: Bordetella sp. 15P40C-2 (assembly GCF_009763235.1). NCBI lineage: Bacteria > Pseudomonadati > Pseudomonadota > Betaproteobacteria > Burkholderiales > Alcaligenaceae > Bordetella > Bordetella sp. 15P40C-2. The sequence continues at coordinate 38,928 of NZ_WSJA01000036.1, read as the reverse complement.
TCCTTGACCGTCGCCTGTGCGCCTTGTTCGACCTTCAGATCACAGGCCAGCAATTCGGGTACGTCTTCGCCGATCATCAGCTTGTGCAAGTCTTGCAGGTTAGGCAGCCCGTCCAGCATCAAAATACGCTCGATCAGGCGGTCGGCATGCTTCATCTCGCCGATGGACTCTTCATACTCGTGCTTGGCCAGCTTCTTCAGTCCCCAGTGTCCCAGGATACGGGCGTGCAGGAAGTATTGATTAATGGCCGTCAGTTCATTGGTCAGTTGCTTATTCAGAAACTGGATGACGGTTTTGTCGCCTTTCATGGTGTACTCCTTACGAACTCGGGATGCGTCAGCCGCACTCCCGCGTGCGCCTGATCGCGCATGCAACGTCCGCAGGCTAACATTGCCCGGCGGCCAGGGCTAGAGCCAGCCGTCATTTCGTAAATGCCACTGCAAGCACGAGCGGAAAACGACAATCGAATGAGAATGAGTCTGCGTTTTGGATGAGCCGCAGGTCAGAGGACGCCTGACGTGGCGTTGCGGCGAACGCAAAGACTAAAGGCGAGAAGAAAAGACTTAGCCTGGCGCCGAAAATCGAGTCGGGCAGCCAGCAAATAGCGGGAAAAATCGCACACGGCGGGCTGTTGGGTAAGCACAACGCACCTGCGCGGATTTTCGGCTAGCGTGAACAGCGCGTCAATTGCGGATTCAGGCGGCAGCGACGAGGGCGATCGGGAAGCTATTGGCTGCCTGCCCGGCTTCTAGTCCGGGCGCGGCATCGAGCTCCACCGCGACGCTCTGGCTATGACAAACCTTCGAACAACGCCCGCCGGGCAGATATTCCTGCGCCATCTCGGCACAGCATCCGCAGCACGTGGCCACGCCTAGTTCGAACTGTAAATCATCGAGCGTCGTCGCACCTGCGTCCACGGCGGCGTGGATCTGGCGTTCGTTGACGGCATTACATATGCAAATGTACATGAGAACAATTATCGTCACTTATTCGCGCGCGTGCAAGCCCCTCCGACGTCTCAAATTACCGACGGTAAGTGCATGAAAACAGGGACAAAAGGGTGATCAAGCCTGTGCCGCGTGCGCCTTGCGTAGACTGGCTGGCGGTATCCGCATGGCCTCGCGATACTTCGCCACCGTACGGCGCGCGATGACGATGCCTTGGTCGGCCAGCCGTTGCGTCAGCTGGTTATCCGAGAGCGGCTTACGGCGATCCTCGTCGGCTACGAGCCGACGAATCACCGCCTGCACGGCGGTGGCCGACGCCACATCGCCTCCGTCCGTGGCCACGCCCGTGCCGAAAAAGTGCTTCAGCTCCAGCGTGCCAAAAGGCGTGAGCATGAATTTCTGTGTGGTCGCGCGGGAAATCGTTGATTCGTGCAATCCCAGCTCGTTGGCGATGTCGCGCAGAATCAGTGGGCGCATGGCCGCCGGGCCCTCGCTGAAAAACGCGGTCTGATGCGCGACGATGGCCTGTGCGACACGCAGGATCGTGTCAAAACGCTGCTCCACGTTGCGTATCATCCAGCGCGCCTGCTGCAGTTGCGCGTGCAAACCTGCGTGCTGGGATTCGCGTTGGTTGCCCAGCAGCTCTGCATACAAGGCGTTGACCTTCAATCGTGGCACCGCAGCGGGATTGAGCACGACTTGCCAGCCCTGGCGGTTCTTGCGCACGATGACGTCCGGCACGGCATAGTCGGCGGCAGGCACGGTCCAGGGACGCCCGGGACGCGGGTCGAGTTTGCGGATCAAGGCATGCGCGCGGCGCACCGTGGTGTCGTCGCACGCGACGGCGTCGCGCACGCGGGTCATATTGCCGCTGGCCAACAAGTTCAGATGGTGCGTGCAGAGCTCGCGCGCACAGGCGAGGACGGCCGGATCCTCGGATTCGCGCAGGCGCTCGGGATCGGGGTTGCGTAATTGCAACAACAAACACTCTGACATATCGCGCGCGCCTATGCCCGGCGGATCGAAAGATTGCAGCAGGCTCAACGCAGCGCGCAGCTCATCAATATCGATCTCGGCCTCGGCAGGAAGCCAGCCCAGGATTTCATCCAGAGGCGAAGCGAGGTAGCCGTTTTCATCCAGCTCGTCGATCAGCAATGTGACCAGTGCTGCGTCCCGACTTCCCAGACGGGTCAAACCTAATTGCGAAAGTAAGTGTTCACGTAATGTCTCGCTGCGCGCGCGATCTTCCCGCTCCGGCAAGTCATCGGGATACACGCCGCCCGCACCCGGCATCTCTTCCTGCCGCACTTCTCCATCGCGTGCGGACAGGTCATCCATGCTGGCTTCGGGCGAGGGAGGGGCCTCCGGCTCCGCCTCGACACGCTCATCGCTGCGCTCCAACATGGGGTTTTCGGCCAACGCCTGCGAGATTTCAGTTTGCAGATCCAGCGTGGAAAGCTGCAACAATCGGATGGACTGCTGCAGTTGGGGTGTCAACGTCAAATGTTGACCGGTACGAAGTTCTAAGGCTGGCCTGGTCATAGGTACAATATTTTGCATGATGAACGCCGCCTCGCCAGACCGCATCCGCCACGACCGCCGCCTGATCGGCCAAACGCTGCTCAAACTAGGGCTGCCGCGACTGCTTGTGCGGGCCGTGGTGCTGATCGTGGCCGCCATCATATGGCTAATGGTGGCTTCGTGGCTGCTGAATTTTGGTCGGGGCCTCAGTTTTGAAGGTCTGCAGGCGTTCGGTCAGCAAGCCATCGATCTGTTGACGCGCATCAATCCGTATGTGTGGTGGGGCGTTGTGGCGATCTGGACCTTGATCGTTTTCTTCGCAGTCCGCGCCTGGATTCAGTCTGATATTGCCGCATCGCGCGCGCGCCCGCTGTCCGCGACGGAGCTCTCGTCTCTGTCTTCCCAGCTGTCCGAGGAAGTGCGCGATGTGCTGCGCTGGGTGTGGGGCAATCGCGAGGAACCGTTTACGTTGGGCGACCTGCGTCAGGCCGGGATCGAGCTGCGACACCGGCGGATCGACAAGATCGAGCTGGTGCGTGAACAAACGGCCATTCTGGATGGCACCGGTGAGGTAGTGACGCCGGTGCTGACCACCCGCGCGCAGGCAGCGCCAGTCGCCACGCCCATCGTGGCAACGCCCGCATCGACCACGGTATCCAGCGCGCGCGTCTCCGCGAGCACGCCTGTCCGCCCCGCTGGTGCACAGCGCATCGAGCCTAATCTGTAGCGCCACCGAAGGGTGTGGCACCGGCGACTGGCCGGGCGTCGACCCTTTGCGTGGATAGCCTTCAGTCCTATTTTTTGTGTTTCCCACTGCATTCCGGCGTCCGTCGATTGCACTTTCACGGGAAATATGTTTGACTATCGGCTTATGGCCAATATCCGAATCCCCCTCGCGATTGCTTCCGGACGCTACGACGCTCCGGGCGCTGGCCTGTGCGCTCGCACCTCCACCATTGCGCTATCGCTACACCTACCGATCGGTTGCCGGGCCTCGCGCCTGTGGTAGCTCGGCAGCCTCGTACGCCACACGTTTTCTCTGTTCATTGATTGTTTCCAGTAAACCCATACGCGGTTTATTGAGGGATCAGACTTAAACCCTGACCCGCCGAACAGAGCATTCCGGTTATCCCCTCCGGTAAATGTTTATCCCGGCAACCCCGGGGCCTAATGATCAAGGTGTCATGATGCTTGCTAATCCCGCTACCAAATACGTCCCCTTTGCGCCGTTTACGCGCGACTTCTCTGAACGCACCTGGCCCAGCCGCCGTATCACCCAGCCGCCCATCTGGATGAGCACCGATTTGCGCGACGGCAACCAGGCGTTGATCGAGCCGATGAGCGTCGAGCGCAAGATCCGATTTTTCGAGCAGCTGGTGAAAATCGGCTTCAAGGAAATCGAGGTCGGTTTCCCGTCTGCCTCGCAAACGGATTTCGATTTCGTACGTAAACTGGTCGAGGAAAAGCGCATCCCCGATGATGTGACCATCATCGTGCTGACACAGGCCCGCGAAGACCTGATCAGCCGCACGGTGGAATCGGCCGCAGGTGCCAAGCAAGCCATGGTGCACTTGTATAACGCCTGCGCCCCGGCGTTTCGCAAGATCGTCTTCAACATGAGCAAAGAAGAGATCAAGCAGATCGCCATCACCGGCACGCAGCTGGTGAAAAAATACATGGCGCAGCATCCCGAGACGCAATGGCGTTACGAGTACTCGCCGGAAGTATTCAGCACCACCGAGCCGGAATTCGCGCTGGAGGTGTCCAACGCCGTGGCCGAGACCTGGGGCGCCACGCCGGAGAACAAGCTGGTGTTGAACTTGCCCGCCACGATCGAGGCCACCACGCCCAATCTGTACGCGGACCAAGTGGAGTGGATGCACAAGAATCTGGCTCGTCGCGACAGCATCATCGTGAGCGTGCACCCGCACAACGATCGCGGCACCGCGGTGGCTGCCGCTGAATTCGCCGTGATGGCCGGCGCCGACCGCATCGAAGGTTGCCTGTTCGGCAGCGGCGAGCGCACCGGTAACGTCGACCTGGTCACGCTGGCCTTGAACCTCTATACCCAAGGCGTGCACCCGGGCCTGGACTTCTCGGACATCGACGAAGTGCGCCGCTGCGCCGAGTACTGCAACCAGTTGCCGGTGCATCCGCGTCATCCCTATGCGGGCGATCTGGTTTTCACGGCTTTCTCGGGCTCGCATCAGGATGCGATCAAGAAGGGCTTTGCGCAGCAGAAACCCGACGCCGTCTGGGAAGTGCCTTATCTGCCGATCGACCCGGCGGATCTGGGCCGCAGCTACGACGCCGTGATCCGTGTGAACAGCCAGTCCGGCAAGGGCGGTGTGTCCTACCTGCTCGAGCAAGAGCATGGACTCGTGTTGCCGCGCCGCCTGCAAATCGAATTCAGCCGCGCGATTCAGCGCGTCACGGACGAAACGGGCCGCGAGGTCACGGCCGACGATGTGCATACGATCTTCAGCCGCGAATACCTCGAACAGCATGCACCGTGGAAACTGGTGCGTCACAGCATCGAGGGTGACCCGGCCGCGGGCGAAGGCAAGCAGTTCAATATCCGAGTGGAGCTGGACTACAACGGCGAGCGTCGTGTGGTCACGGGCTCGGGTGACGGTGCGATCTCGGCCTTCGTGAATGCGCTGGATGTGCCTGTGCGCATCATGGACTACCACGAGCACGCCATCGGCACCGGCACCGATACGCGCGCGGCCAGCTATGTGGAATTGCGCGTGGGCGACTCTCCCACGGGCTTTGGCGTAGGCATCGACCGCGACATCGTGACGGCTTCGTTCCGTGCGGTGTTGAGCGCGGTGAACCGCCAACTGAACAATCGCGAGGAAGCGTCCGTGGACGCAGCGGTTACCGCCGCTTAACCACCTTGGCAATGGAGCAGGACCGCGCCGTTATCGTGGCGCGGCTGATCCGAAACAAATGAGGCATGGCCGCTCACGAGGCGGCCACTCGATAACGCCCTAAGTGTTGGAGTGATCCTCCTGCGCTTAGGGCGTTTTGCATGAGCCGTGTCTGCCAGCACAACGGGTAGCAATGCCCGCGTTTGAATTACTGTCCAGGACGCAGCACGCTTAGCATCCAGCGCGCGATCGCGAGGGTGCGACGATCATCATCGCGACGGCCGATGGCTTGCAATCCAAGGGGCAGACCCTGAGGGCCCGTATGGAACGGTAAATGCACACATGGCGTGCCAAGCGCGCTCCACATCCGGCAGAAGATGGGGTCGCCGGTACCGCTTTCGAATAAGGGCGCTTCGCCGGTCGCGCTGGGGACGAGCAGCACATCGTATTGTTCGAACCAACGTTCTACTTGCGCGCGCCCGTCTTGCACGCGCTGCAGGTTCGCCTGATGTTCGGCGGCGCTGATACGGGTGCCAGCATCCAGCACGGCGAGCAGTGCATCGCCCAATCGATCACGATAACGGAGGTGTTCGAAAGCGAGCGACTGCGCCATTTCCACGGCCATGATGTCGGCCTGCGCTTGAGCCAGGGCAGCCAGTGCAGGAGGCAGATCGATTTCTTCGATCTCTGCGCCGGCGCGCGACAAGGCGCTGGCCGCAAGCGCGCTGGCTTGTTGGACGCTCGGCTCAGTGCTCGGCCACTGCGAAGGCCGATACAAGCCAATGCGGGGCCGGCCATCGTAGGCCAGGTCGCGCAATGAAGCGTCGCCCATCATCACCGAAGCGAACAATGCGACATCGTCTACCGTGCGCGCAAATCCGCCTATGGTGTCGAGGGAGTCGGCAATGGTTTTCAAGCCCGCGCGCTGGATGCGGCCCAACGAAGGCTTATAGCCTACGACGCCACAGTACGCTGCGGGCCGGATGATAGAGCCAGCGGTCTGCGTACCGAGTGCGAATGGCACCATATAGTCGGCCACGGCAGCGGCAGACCCGCTGGATGAACCGCCAGGGGTATGCGCCGGGTTATGTGGATTGCGCGTGGGCCCGGGCTGATACGAAGCGAATTCGGTGGTCACGGTCTTGCCGGCCACAATGGCGCCCGCTTGCCGGCAAAGCGCAACGGCCGCGGCATCGGCGGGCGGACGGTGACCGGCGTAGATTGCGGACCCGCAGCTCGTCGGCAGATCATGCGTGGCGAAAACGTCTTTTACGCCAAACGGCAGACCGTGCAACACGCCGCGTATCGGCGAGCGATCCAGTTCGCGCGCATGCTGCAAGGCGGCCTCGGCATCGCGCGCCGTCCAGGCCTGCACGATCGGTTCGCGCGCCTCGATACGCGCGAGGCAGTCACGTAGCAACTGTTCCGCGCTCAACTCTCGGCGCGCGAGACGTTCAACGGCCTGGGTGGCGCTTAAACGGTTTGCTTCCATCACGGGTCTATATCCTTTGCTCTGTTATGACCACGGCACCAATGCGGCGGCGTGGTTTTCCCCTACGCTGAATCGACTCCCTGCGCGACGGCGGCCCGCACGTTGCGTGGCGCGGTGCAGGCGTGCCCTCGGCAGGTTGCCGCATTGCAGCACCTGTTTTGATTGGCAAGACGATATAAGCACGATACCGTATGCGCTGCAATCTGGCTGTCATGCTCGTCCCTTAAAGTGAAATCGTTTTCAACCTTGAGCTGCCATGACCGCAAAAACGCCGCAGCGCCTGTCTATTCTGGAGATCGCCCGCGAAGCCGGAGTATCGCCCGCCACCGTGTCCAGGGCGTTCAATCAACCTGGCCTGCTGCGACCGGCGACCCGCGCGCGTATCGATGAAGTGACGCAACGGTTGGGATTTCGTCCGAACCGCGTCGGACGCAGCCTGCGTGCGGGGCGTACGCGTACGATCGGGCTGCTGTTGCCCACGCTGGCCAATCCGGTTTTCGCGGAATGTTTTGAAGGCGCCGAACAGGCCGCGCGCAGGGCCGGATATAGCGTGATGATGGGGCTCACCGGCTATGACCCCTCGGTCGAATCGGCCTATGCGCAAGCGCTGATCGATCACCAAATCGACGGATTGGTCTTGACGGTGGGGGACGCGGCGAGCAATGCCACGCTGCATGCGCTGGAGCTGGCGGGCCTGCCGCATATTCTGGCCTATAACGAATCGGCATCGCACCCGTACGTGTCGGTGGATAACAAGGCCGCTGCCTTCGATATGGTGGCGCGCTTGAGCGCCTGGGGACATCGGCGATTGACGTTCGTCAGCGGCCCGCTAACCTCGTCCGACAGGGCGCGGCGACGGTTGCAAGGCGCGCGGGCAGGGGCAAAGACATTGGGGCTGCCGCGCATTGCGCACTGCGTCATGCCCGCGCATACCGAGTCCAGTCCGGCGATATTGCGCGACCTGCTGGCGCGCGCGGATGCGCCCAGCGCCTTGTTTTGCTCTAACGATTTGTTGGCCATGTCAGTGATATCGCAACTGGCCGAGTTGGGTGTACACGTGCCCGGCGATCTGGCGGTCTGCGGTTTTGACGGGGCGGGCGTGGGCGCATTGCTGGTTCCTCCGTTGACCACTGCGGCGCAACCCAGCCGCGACATCGGCGCGACGGCGTGCGCATTGCTGTTGGATCGATTAGCCGGCAAGCCAGCGGCCTCGGTGCGCTTGCCGCATCGCATTGTGGATGGCGGCACGGCTGGCGTATGGCAGCCGCAGCCTGCACGACGCAGGCGTGCCTATGCCGCATGAAGGCGTTTTACCCACTACGAACCCATGAGAACCTGACACATGCTCATCGCACAGATCTCGGATTTACACATCCGCATGCCGGGTCAGAAAGCCTATCGCAGGGTGGAGACTGACAGTTATCTGCCGCCCGCGGTGCATGCATTGAATCGATTGAACCCCGCGCCGGATGTCGTCATCATCAGCGGGGATTTGACGGACTTCGGCAAGCGCGAAGAGTACGCACATCTGAAGAACATGCTCAATGCATTGCGCGCGCCTTATTTTCTGATGCCGGGCAATCATGATGCGCGCGAGACCTTGATGGAAACGTTCACGGGACATGACTATCTGCGCGGAATCGATGGATTCGTGCAGTATGCGGTGGAAGACTATCCCGTGCGTTTATTGATGCTCGATACAGTCGTGCCCATGCACGGGCATGGCACGCTGTGTGCACGGCGATTGGACTGGTTGCGCGCGCGGCTCGCGGAACAACCAGAGCGGCCAACGGTCATCGCTATGCACCATCCGCCGTTCCTAACGGGCATCGAGTACATGGATAACATCGGTTTGCTCGAAGGCGCCGAGGCCTTAAAAGCGATCGTTTCCGCGCATTCCAATGTGGAACGCATCCTCTGCGGGCATTTGCACCGCAGCATTTTTCGGCGTTTTGGCGGCACGATCGCCTCGACTTGCCCGAGTCCGGCGCATCAAATCGCGCTGAATCTGCAGCCCGATGCGCCGGGTCAGTTCGTCATGGAACCGCCCGCGTTTCATCTGCACGATTGGCGCGATGGCGCGCTGATCACGCATCACGCCTATATCGACGACTATCCGGGGCCATATCCCTTTCATGACGAAAACGGAGGACTGATCGATGAATAGCGCCGCTCACGACATGGCTGCACTGACATGCTCTCGTCATGTTTGCACTGCAGAATGAAAAGGATTTCATTTAGACCCAGAATACAGGGGCTGGCGACAGCGCCTATGACGTACCGAGCCGTTCACTTCTCTTCACGATCAATATGTCCAACATCGTTCTGGAAAATTTGACGAAGCAGTACGGCGATGCCGCCGCGATCGAGGGCGTGAGCTTTAGCGCCCCGGCGGGAAGCTTCACCGTGCTGCTCGGGCCCTCGGGCTGCGGGAAATCCACCACGCTGCGCATGATCGCGGGGTTGGATACGCCCACGTCCGGGCGGATATTGATCGGCGATCGCGATGTCACGCATCTGCCACCCTCGCAGCGGCGCATCTCGATGGTGTTTCAGTCGTATGCGCTCTTTCCCCATCTGACAGTGGCCGAGAACATTCTGTTCGGACTCAAAGTGCGCAAGGAGCCCGCCGCCGACTTCCCGCGCCGATTGGATCGCGTGGCGAAACTGCTGGGATTGACGGCGCTATTGGATCGCAAGCCTTCGCAATTATCGGGCGGACAACAGCAACGCGTGGCGCTGGGGCGCGCGGTGATATCGGAAGCGCCCGTGTGCTTGATGGACGAGCCTTTGTCGAATCTGGATGCGCAGTTGCGTCATGAAATGCGACGCGAGATACGCGCGCTGCAACAGTCGTTGGGCATCACCATGGTGTACGTGACGCATGACCAGACCGAAGCGATGAGCATGGCGGATCAGGTGGTGTTGTTACGACAAGGGCGCATTGAACAGCGCGATACGCCCGATGGCTTGTATGCGCGGCCCGCGACGGAATTCGCGGCACGTTTTATCGGCACGCCGCCGATGAATCTGATCGATCTGGCCGGCGAAAACGGCGGCCTGGGCATCGCGGGCCTGCACGGGATCACCATCGCGAGCGCACCCGAGCAGGCCAAGCGTCTGGGAGTGCGGCCCGAGCATATCCGCGTTAGCGATCAAGGCTATCCGGCCGTGGTGGAAAGCGTGGAGTATTTCGGCGCGGATTCCATCGTCGTATGCCGCATCGGCAGCTGCAGCGGCATTGCGGTGCGCGCGCCCGGGCATTTGCGCGCCGACGCGGGCGATATGTTGACCGTCGCGTGGCGTCCTGAAGACCAACATTTTTTTGCCGCCGATGCGGCGGCTATTTCTGTGCCGGGGCGCTCTGGCGCCGAGTCTCTGTCACCCGAGTCACTGCTATCTTAGGAAAACGATCATGCGACAAACTGCTCTCAAAGCCCTTGCCGCCACCCTGGCCGGCGCCTGCTTGTCCCTGCCGGGATACGTCTTGGCCAAGCCCGTGGAAGTCGAGTTCTATTACCCCGTGGCGGTCGGTGGGCCGATCACCAAGATCGTCGACGATATGGTGGCCGAGTTTGAAAAAGAGAATCCGGATATCGACATCAAGCCGATTTACGCGGGCTCCTATCAGGATTCCATCGCCAAGGCGCTGACCGCGTTAAAGGGCGGCACGCCACCGCAACTGGCTGTGTTGCTTTCCACCGATATGTTCACGCTCATCGATGAGGATGCGATCGTGCCCATCGATGGTCTGGCCAAGACAGATGCGGATAAGAAATGGCTGAGCGGGTTCTACGATGCCTTTATGCAGAACAGCCGCACGGGCGGCCATGTATGGGGCATACCGTTTCAACGATCAACCATCGTGATGTATTACAACAAAGACCTGTTTAAAGAGGCAGGCCTGGATCCCGAGCGCGCGCCGGGCACATGGGAAGAGCTGGTCGAATACGGCAAGAAGCTCACCAAGAAAGACGCCTCGGGCAATGTCACGCAATGGGGGCTGGAGATTCCGTCCGGTGGCGCATTCGCGTACTGGCTATTCCAGGCCTTGACCACGCCGAACGATGCGATCTTGATGAACGAAGAGGGCAACGAAGTTTATCTGGATAAACCCCACGTAATCGAGGCGGCGCAGTTCTGGCAGGATCTGTCGGTCAAGCATGGCGTGATGCCGCGCGGCACCATCGATTGGGGTACCACGCCGAAAGACTTCCTGGAAAAGAAGGCCGCGATGGTATGGACCACCACGGGCAACCTCACCAATATCCGCAAGAACGCGAGCTTTCCGTTTGGCGTAGCGATGATGCCCAAGAAAATACGCGGCGGCAGCCCGACCGGTGGCGGCAATTTTTATATCTTTAAAAGCGGCACGCCCGAGCAGCAAGCCGCGGCCTTGAAGTTCGCGCAATGGGCCACGACGCCCGAGCGCGCGGCGGACTGGAGTATCGCGACCGGCTATGTCGCGGTGACGCCGGCTGCGTGGGAAACCGAAAAGATGAAGAAGTATGCCGAGGAAGTCCCGGCCGCTACGGTGGCGCGCGATCAACTCGAAGTGAGCGTCGCGGAGTTTTCCACTCATGACAATCAACGCGTGACCAAGACGCTCAACGACGCGCTGCAGGCCATGCTGACCGGCTCCAAGACGCCGGAGCAAGCCATGCGCGACGCTCAGCGTGAAGCCGATCGCGTTCTGCGCAGCTATCGCTAAGGCATCAGTGCGATGAACAAATCCTTGCACGCTGTCTACGCCTGGCTGCTGTTATTGCCGGCGATGGTATTGCTGGCCGCGTTCACGCACTATCCGGCGCTGGCCACGATGTGGCATAGCTTTTACTCGACCCCGCGAGGCAACCGCCCGGCGCGCTTCGTGGGGCTCGAAAACTATGCGCTGATGGCCGACGATCCGGTGTTCTGGCAGTCGCTGTGGAACAACCTGTGGTTCGCGCTGGGGACGATACCGACTTCCATCGCCATCGCGCTGGTGATGGCGTTGTGGGTCAATCAGCGCCTGGCGGGCCGGGGTTTTTTGCGCATGGCGTACTTCACGCCCACCGTATTGCCCATGGTGGCGGTGGCGAATATCTGGCTATTTTTCTATACGCCACAGTACGGACTGATCGCCCAAGTGCTGCAGTGGTTTGGCATCGCCGGACCTAACTGGCTGGGTAGCCGCGATACCGCCTTGCCCGCGCTGATGATGGTCACGATCTGGAAAGAGGCCGGCTTTTTCATGATCTTTTATCTCGCCGCGCTGCAAACCGTATCGCCCTCGTTGCGCGAAGCGGCGCTGCTCGAGGGCGCATCACGCTGGCAGTATTTCCGCCGGGTATTGTGGCCGTTGTTGATGCCCACCACGCTGTTCGTGCTGGTCAATGCGTTGATCAATGCGTTCCGCCTGGTCGATCACGTAGTCGTCATGACGCGCGGCGGGCCGGACAACGCGAGCACGCTGCTGCTTTACTACATCTATCAGGTGGGCTTTAGTTTCTGGGACACCGCTTACGCTGCAACGCTGACAGTGGTGCTATTGCTGATCCTGGCGATCACGGCTCTCGTGAAGTTTCGCTGGCTTGACCGGAAGACGCATTACCAATGACCCGAAAACTCGACACGCTGGGTGCCTGGCTACTGGGCCTGTTGTGGATCTTGCCGCTCGCGTATGCGGTGTGGGCGGCGTTTCATCCGCCGGCCTATGCCACGCGTTTTGATCTGCTGGCGCCATGGACGCTGGAGAACTTCGCGCGCGCCTGGCATGCCGCGCCGTTTCCTCAGTACTACATCAACACCTTTCTGCTCGTGACCATGGTGCTGGCCGCGCAGCTGGTGCTCTCGACCCTGGCAGGCTATGCGTTCGCGCGGTTTGAATTTGCCGGACGCGATTTTTTATTCCTGCTGGTGTTGTTGCAGCTGATGATCATGCCCGATGTGTTGCTGGTGGAAAACTATCGGTCCATGAGTGTGCTGGGCGTGCGCGATACGGTGTTTGCCATCGGGCTGCCGTACTTCGCTTCCGCATTCGGGATATTTCTGCTGCGCCAGACCTTCAAGACCGTGCCGCGCGAGTTGGAGGAGGCTGCCCGCGTGGAGGGTGCGGGGCCGCTGCAGATTCTGTGGAAAGTGTACGTGCCGCTGGCAAAGCCGATTTATGTCGCTTACGGCCTGGTGTCGGTTAGTCACCATTGGAATAACTTTCTGTGGCCTTTAATCATCACCAACTCGGTGGAGTCGCGACCATTGACGGTCGGCTTGCAGGTGTTTTCGTCGACCGACCAGGGGATTGATTGGTCGGTGATCACGGCGGCGACGTTGTTATCGGCGGCACCCCTGCTGGTCGGATTCTTGTTATTCCAGCGTCAGTTCGTGCAATCGTTTATGCGGGCCGGAATTCGTTAGGGCGTGCGCTAGCCTTGGGACAAGCCAGGACACGGCTGGGTGGCGCGCAGGCCACCCGCTTGGCTAGACCGGGGCGCGATCGCCTCACCAGCCCTTGGTGGATTCCCAGGTGACGTCTTCGCCGTCCTGCAGCGAGCGGCGCATCATGTCCAGCAGCGGAAAGGCACGCTGGTGCAGTTCGACGTGCTGCGCCATGGGCGGCACGGGAGCCGCGTCGTCCTCTTCCTCGCTCGGCTGGGCGGGGCGGTGGGCCTCTTCGGCCTTGATGGCGGCTTCGATGCCGGCGATGGCGGCGGGCAACTGTTCCACCGTGAAGACCCCGCGTTCGGGCACGTCATCAGCGACCGTCTTTCCAGCGGCGCGCAGCAATGGGGCAGCATTAGCCGACAGCATCAGAACTTCGGCAACCGTCTTAGAGCGAAATTTAATTAGCATGCTGAGGATTCCGTTAGGGACACGTCTATACACTACCGCAATGTTGTCGAGGACGCCAATGCGATTGCAACTGGGCACTGCACCCACGGAAATCCGGCCAAATCACGCTATGATCTAGGCATCACCCGTGAATGAGTCCACGGTTTGCCGCTGCGCTGTGTCGCTGGGTCGTGCGCGTCCGAGACGGATGCCCCCTGGCGCAGTGCGCCATACCGATGTGACCGCTCCGGTCGGATGTGGGGTTTGACATCGCCAGGCATCCCGTCACGGATATTTAACACTCTCTGCTGATTCCTCTCATGCTCCCTGAGCAACAACAACAACTCGTCTCGCTGATTCAAGCCGCCGTCGCGCAATGCCTTCCTGATGCACAGCCCCAAGTGCTGCTGGAGCGTCCCAAGGTTGCCGCCCACGGCGATATCGCCACCAACGTCGCCATGCAACTGGCCAAGCCCGCGCGCCGTAACCCGCGCGAGCTGGCCCAAAACATCGTCGACGCCCTGATGGCCCAACCGGCAGCGCAGGCGCTGATCGAAAGCGCCGAGATCGCGGGCCCCGGGTTCATCAATTTCCGCATCACCGCCGCGGCCCGCCAGGCGGTCATCCACGCCGTGGCCGAGCAAGGCGCGGCCTTCGGCCAAACGTCCAAGAATGGCGAAAAAGTGCTGGTCGAGTTTGTCTCGGCCAACCCGACCGGCCCCCTGCACGTCGGCCACGCCCGGCAGGCCGCGCTCGGCGACGCCATCTGCCGCCTGTACGAGGCGACCGGCTGGGACGTGACGCGCGAGTTCTACTACAACGACGCGGGTAACCAGATCAACAATCTGGCCATCAGCGTGCAGGCGCGCGCCCGCGGTATTGAGCCGGATTCCCCCGACTATCCCGCCGATGGCTACAAGGGCGATTACATCGTCGATATCGCCAAGGATTTTCTAGCCAAGAAAACCCTGCAGGCGGCTGACGGTCAGGCCGTGACGGCCAGCGGCGACCTGGACAACCTGGACGACATCCGTGCGTTTGCCGTGGCCTATCTGCGCCGCGAGCAGGATCTGGATCTGCAGGCGTTTGGCCTGGCGTTCGATAATTTCTATCTGGAAAGCTCGCTCTACACCTCCGGACGCGTCGAACAGACCGTGCAGACGCTCATTGCCAAGGGGCATACCTACGAGGAAGGCGGCGCGCTGTGGCTGCGCACGACCGAACTCGGCACCGGCGACGATAAAGACCGCGTGATGCGCAAGAGCGAGGGCGGTTATACGTATTTCGTGCCCGACGTGGCCTATCACAAGGCCAAATGGGAGCGCGGTTTCCATCGCGCGGTGAATATTCAGGGCAGCGACCACCACGGCACCGTCGCGCGCGTGCGCGCCGGCCTGCAGGGCCTGGAAGAGGGTATCCCCAAGGACTATCCCGCCTACGTGCTGCACAAGATGGTCAAGGTCATGCGCGGCGGCGAAGAGGTAAAGATCTCCAAGCGCGCGGGCAGCTATGTGACGCTGCGCGATCTGATCGACTGGGTGGGCCGCGACGCGGTGCGGTATTTCTTGATCCAGCGCCGCGCGGATACGGAATTCGTGTTCGACATCGACTTGGCGTTGTCCAAGAGCGACGAGAACCCGGTGTATTACATCCAGTACGCCCACGCGCGGATTTGCTCGATGATCGTGAACGCCGGCGCGGATGACGCCAGTATCGCCAACGCCGATGTATCGCTGCTGACGGCGCCGTCGGAATTCGCGCTGATGCAGCGTCTGGCGGGATTCCCGCAGGTCGTTGCGCTGGCCGCGCAAGAGCTGTCGCCTCACCATATCGCGTTCTGGCTGCGTGACTGCGCATCGGACTTCCACGGCTGGTATAACGCCGAGCGAGTGCTGGTCGATGACGAAGCCCTCAAACTCGCGCGCCTGCGCCTGGCCGCAACGACGCGCCAGGTGTTGGCTAACGGGCTGGCGTTGCTCGGCGTGTCGGCCCCGCAACGGATGTAATCGGATACATGGCGACCAAACGCAAATCGAGCGCGAAGAAATCACAGGGCGGCAGCACCATGTATGGTGCGTTAGCCGGCCTGCTGGTTGGTCTGATCGTGGCGGCCGTGGTGGCGTTTTACGTGACCAAGGCGCCCATGCCCTTCGTCGACCGCGCCACGCGCGATAACAACCGCAACGAGCAGATCGACCCACGCCAGGCGCCGGATCCCAACATGGGCCTGTATGGACGCGATGGCGCGGCGGGTACACCGCCCACCGGGCCGACGGCGACCGCGCCCACGCCGCTGCCGAATCTGCAGCCGACCATTCCGGTGCCCGGCGCGCCGGAGCCGGTCAAGCCGCTGGACGAGCTAGGCGCCCTGATCGCGACCTTGCCCAGCAGCGGTAGCGGCGAACGCGCTGCCGCGCCGAAGCCCGCGTCTGCCCCCGCAGCGACACCCGCGCCCGCGCGCACCGCGACGCCCGCCGCGGCCGCTCCAGCGGCTAATGGCAGCTATTTCCTGCAGGCCGGTGCTTTTCAGCGCGCCGCCGACGCCGAAGCCGCGAAGGCGCGCATATTGCTGTTGGGCTTGCCCGTGGCAGTCCAGGCCGCAGAGGTCAATGGCAAGCAGATCAACCGGGTGCGAGTCGGTCCTTTCGCGCGCCTGGATGACATGAACCGCGCCCGCACGCTCCTTGGGGAAAACAAGATCGAAACCGCCGTGGTGCGGCAATAATGCGATTTGCGCCTGCCTTGGCAAGCATGCCAGCAAGGTGTTGCGCGCCAGGGCGGCGGAACTTATGCTCGGTGTTTGCGGTCTGTGAGTAGGCCCCTACGCACAGCCGCAAGGCTGCCAGCGATGTCGCCGCCCCTGGATCCGTGTGAGACACGCATTGCGGTTGTTCAACGCAGTCCATTAATTTATTGAATCAGGAATACGCCAGATGCAGTTTTCTTCGCTCACCCGCCTGGTCGCTGCCGCCGCCTTGGCCGCTTCGACGATGTTCGCCCCCGCGGCCCACGCGCAAGGTAGCCAGCAGTATGTGGCGGTCAATCCGCCGCTACCTTCGGACACCCCGGGCAAGATCGAAGTCCTGGAATTTTTCGCCTATACCTGCCCGCACTGCGCGGTGATCGAGCCCATGGTCGAAGAGTGGGCCAAAACCAAGCCCGACGACGTGGTGCTCAAGCAGGTGCCCATCGCGTTCAACGCCAGCATGAAGCCGCTGCAGCAGCTTTTCTACACGCTGCAAACGCTGAACCGCCCGGACCTGCATGCCAAGGTCTTTAACGCCATGCATAACGAGCGTAAGCGCCTGTTCGACAAGAAAGCGATGGGTGATTGGGTGGCCGAGCAGGGCGTGGATCGCGCGCAGTTCGACTCCATCTTTGATTCGTTCAGCGTGCAGACTCAAGTACAACGCGCCGATCAGCTGGCCAACGAATACAAGATCGAGGGCACGCCTTCGTTTGCCGTGGGCGGCAAGTACATCACCTCGCCCAGCCTGGCGGGCAACAGCTACGAAGGCGCGTTGCGCGAGATCGATCGCTTGATCCCGATGGCTCGCGCGAACTAAAACGGCTGACCGACTTAGTCGTCTCAGAACCGCCTGCTTGGCGAACTGACCCTACAAGTTCTTGGAGTCAGTTCATAGCAGGCGGTTTTCTTTATACGCCGGCTTGTTCCAGAGCCTGGGTGAGATCGGCGATCAGATCGGCGGGGTTTTCCAGCCCGATATGCAAACGCACGAGTGCATGATCGCCGCCCGTCCAATAGCAATGGCGCGCGAGTTCGCCCGGGGTCACCCATTGCACCAGGCTCTCATAGCCGCCCCACGAATAGCCGATGCCAAAGAGCGTTAGCGCGTCGACGAACCGCCGCGACGCCTCCTTGGACAGCTTCAGCTCCACCGCCATCATGCCGTTAGAGCCTGTGCAATCACGCTGCCAGATGGCGTGTCCGGGATCCTGCGGCCACGCGGGATGGTAGATGCGCGCGACCTCGGGACGCTGCGCCAGAAACTCGCATACCTGCAAGGCGTTCTTGCCATGCTGGGCCATGCGGATGGGCAGGGTGCGCACGCCACGCAGGGCCAGCCACGCGTCGTCCGCGCTGATGGAATAACCCATGGCGTATTGCGTGCGGTTAATGCGCTGGGCGATTTGCGTGTCGTTGGTGATGACGGCGCCGAGCATCAGGTCCGAATGACCGCCCACGTATTTGGTGCCCGCCACGACCGAGACATGCGCGCCCAGGCTAAGCGGTTGATAGATGTAGCCCGAGCCCCAGGTATTGTCGCAGGCCAACACCAGATCGTGCTCGCGCGCGAAATTCGCCAGCGCCGGGATATCCAGCATCTGGAAAAGCAACGATCCGGGCGACTCCACGTACAGGAGCCGCGTGTTGGGCCGCACTAACGAGGCCAGATCGTCCCCAGCGCTGAAATACGTCACCTCGATGTTCAGCCGCTTGAGCAGCGCATCGTCCAGCTCGTACACCGGGCCATAGACGCAGTCGGAGACCAGCACGTGATCGCCAGAAGACAAGAGCGACATCATGACCATGGTGATCGCGCCCACGCCAGAGGACGCCAGATACGCATGCGTGCCGGCCTCCAGTTCGCAGAACACGCGCTCCAACGCGGCGTGGGTATCCAGGCCCATGCGTCCGTAGGTTGCTACGCGCTCGCCGGCGTTTTTGCGGCGTTGCGTGGCCTCGAGGGCTTGCAGATTCTGAAAACGCACCGTGCTCGCCCGCATCGACGGCAGGTTGACCGGCGCGGAGCCGGTGTCGGGGTTAAAAGGCGCCGTGCCGGTGTGCTGCAACAAGGTGTCTAAATGCGGATTAACAGGGTCTTTAGCCATAGGATGCGATGCGAGAGTGATCGGACTGAAGAAAGGTACAACGCCGATAGTAGGGGATTCAAGGCATTCGCGTGCGCATAAGCGATAGCGCCCAAGGCATATGGGCATTGCCAGCCGGCGTATGGCGGCAGTACGCTTCAAGCCTTCTTTGGCCATTTGTCTTTATGCCGTCCCGCGCGGCCTCGCATCATGCTGCCCTTTGACACGCTGTTCGCATTTTTTGGTATCGCCATCGTGCTGGCGTTGACGCCGGGCCCGGACAATCTGTTCGTACTGATGCAATCCGCTCTGTGGGGGCCACGGGCTGGCATGTGCGTGGTGCTGGGATTGTGCACGGGTGTGTTGGGGCACACGGCGGCGGTGGCTGCCGGGTTGGCGGCAATCGTGGCGACCTCGCCGTATGCGTTCACGGCGCTGAAGTTCGTGGGCGCGGCGTATCTGGCCTATTTGGCCTGGGGCGCGTTACGTGCGCCCAGCGGGCCGCTCAATGCCTCGCGGCCGCCCGCGATGGCGGCGTGGGCGCTGTACCGACGCGGGGTGTTCATGAGCCTGACGAATCCTAAAGTGCTGCTGTTCTTTTTCGCGTTTCTGCCGCAGTTCACGTCGCCCAATCCAGCCTATGGCCCGGTGGCACTGCAGACGGTGATGCTGGGCGTGCTGTTTATGTTCGCCGCGCTGATCGTGTTTAGCGCGATCGCATTTTTCTCGGGTGCGTTTGGACGGTTGCTGCAGCGTTCGCCCAAGGCGGCGAGTTGGCTCAATCGGGTGACCGGGGTGGTATTTCTGGGGTTGGCGATACGGCTGGCGACCACCAGCCGGTAACTAGACGAGGGTCCGTGTCGCCCCTGACGCTGGCCTCACGGTTTACAAGCGCGCGGGCAAGCGCCGCCTTCGGGCGCCTGAGCCGCGACCCGGCTAGCGGACACGAAATCGGACGATGCCGTCATCCTCCGTGCGACGCGTTAGCTTGCCCTGGAAGTACAGCATATGCAGGTGCGCGAGCGCCTCGCCCATCGCGAAGGTCAGCTGATGCAGATCCAGCTTGCGCTTGAACATCACGGGCACGATGTCCATGGTGGATTGCGGTTGCGCGCAAGCCTCCAGCACCTCGGCGAGACGGTCGGCATGATGTTGATGCTGTTGCGCGATACGCTCGTGCAGGCCCTTGAATGGCCGACCATGAGAGGGCAGCACAAGCGCGTCGTCAGCCACATCCCGATAGCCGTCCAAGGACTGTAGATACAAGCGCAGCGGGTCGCTGTCCGGTTCGTAGGCGAAAACGCTGACGTTGGTGGAAATGCGCGGCAGCACCATATCGCCCGAGATCACCACGCGCAGGTCCGGGCAGTACAGCGACACATGCTCGGGCGCATGCCCATAGCCGACGATGACCTGCCATGCGTGATCGCCTATCTTTATTTCATCGCCATCCATCACCCGCGTATAACTGGCGGGCACGGACGGCACCAGGCCGGGGTAATAGCCCGTGCGTTGGCGAATCTGCTCTTGCTGATCGGGATCGGTCATGCCATGACGCGAAAAATGCGCGACAGCGGCCTCACCGTTGGAACCGGAACCCCCGGCCTGCGATGACCAGGACAGTGCGGTCATATAGTCCGTCATGCTCATCCACAATGGCGCCTGCCAGCGCTCACAGAGCCAATACGCCAGACCCATATGATCGGGATGCATATGCGTGACAATCACACGCAGCACGGGCAAGCCGTCGAGCTGCGTGGCGAACACTTGCTCCCATAGTTCGCGTACCTCGTCGCGGCTCACGCCACAGTCCACGATGGTCCAGCCCTGGCGCCCGTCTATTTCATCCCTCAGCAGCCACACGTTGATGTGATCGAGCGCAAAGGGCAGGGGCATACGCACCCATTTCACGCCGGGGGCGACCTCTAGCGCCGTACCGCGCTCGGGTTGTGTGTCTCCAAAGGGATACTGCAATGCATGCTCGTTTGGATTCATCGATGGCTCACGATAGGGTTGCCGTCACACTGACGGCTAGCACAGGCTTGACGATTGGTGCAGACCATCATAATTTACGTTTACGTAAACTGCCAACCACCGCATGCCGCCTACCTGGACGATCTCTGAACTCGCGCGCGAGTTCGACATTACCCCGCGCACGATCCGTTTTTATGAGGATCAGGGCATTGTCAGCCCCGCGCGCGAGGGTCGTAATCGGGTCTACAGCCCGCGCGATCGCACGCGCCTAAAACTGGCGCTGCGCGGCAAACGCCTGGGCTTGCCGCTGGCACAGATACGCTCGCTGATCGACATGTATGACGGTCCGGGCGACAGCACGCTGCAATTGCGCCAGTATCTGGCGGTGCTGGCGCAACATCGCGCGGCGCTGGAGCAGCAGCGCCGCGATATCGACGACACGCTCAACGAGATCGCCGAGCAGGAACGGCAGTGTCAGGCGGCTTTGGATCAGCAATCATGAGCTTATCGGCCACCCTCGGGCTTTACGTGCTTACCGCCTTGGCCGAGATCGTCGGATGCTACTTGCCTTATCTATGGCTTAAACAAGGCCATTCAGCGTGGTTGTTGGTGCCCACCGCGATCAGTTTGGCGCTGTTTGTGTGGCTGCTGACCCTGCATCCAACCGCCACCGGACGGGTTTATGCCGCATATGGCGGCGTGTACGTCAGTGTGGCGTTGCTGTGGCTATGGGGTGTCGATGGCGTGCGACCGAGCATGACGGATCTGGCAGGCGTAGGGTTGTGTCTGGCCGGCATGGCGTTGATCATTTTGGGTCCAAAAACGCAGTATTGACGCAGCGTGAACAAGGCACGCGCGTGCCGCTACATCACGCGCCAAAAGGCCCGCGATGGCGGGCCTATGTCATACCTTGATGCTACGGACGTTCACTGCGCCGTGATATTTCCCTCACGAATGATGCGGCCGTTCTGTTCATAAGACTCGCGGACTTGTTTAACGAAGTCATCGCCGACGCCCGTGCCGGGCTGCATGGATTGTTTTTCCAGCATCTGTTGGAACTGCGGGTCGGCGAGCGCTTTGGTGATGACCTCATGCATGGATTGCATCACGGGCGCGGGCACCCCGGCCGGCGCGAAGAGGGCGAAGTTCGAGAAATAGCGGATATCTGGCAGATTGAGTTCGGCCATGGTCGGCACATCGGGCCAAGGCGCGAGGCGTTTGGGCGCCATGACGGCGAGCGGTTTCAAGGTGCCGGCGGCTACGTGGGGCAACACGATGTCCGTGTTCACCACCAGCAAATCGACCTGACCGCCTAAACCGTCGGACACGGCTTGGCTACCCCCGCGATAAGGCACCTGCAGCATTTCAATGCCAAGCTCTTTGCTCAGCGCCGCCATGCCGATATGCGCGACGGATCCCAGACCGGGCACGCCGAACGTGATTTTTCCGGGCCGTTTTTTGGCTTCCTCCACCAGTTGTTCAAACGTGCTGACCGGCGTGGCTTTGGTAGCGAGGATGCCTACCGGGCCGACCGCGACACTCGCCACGGGGACCAGATCTTTCATCGGGTCATACGAGGTCTTCACCAAGTTGGGAAAGATGGTGAGCGGACTCGTAGAAGCCAACAGCAGCGTGTTGCCGTCCGGCATGGCGCGCGCCACCGCATCGGCGCCGACACTGCCCCCCGCGCCCGGCTTGTTCTCGACGATGGTGGCGGTGCCGTAGTCACGGCGCAGGATCTCGCCCAGCGTGCGTCCCAGCGTGTCGTTGGTGCCGCCCGCGGTATAAGGCACGATCAAGGTCAACGTCTTGCCGGGCCACGGCTGCTGCGCGTGAGCCAGGCCGGCGGTCACCGCGAGCGCGGCGGTGGCGATAAAGCGGACGACATTCGACAAAGCGAGTGTTCGGGTCATGTCAAAGCTCCACGAGTAGGGACGTTCAGGCGAGGTAACGCTGCGCCAGTCGTACCCAATAGGCGGCGCCCACGGGGATCAGACTGTCGTTGAAGTCATAACTGGTGTTGTGCAACATGCAAGGGCCCATGCCGTGACCTGCCAGGCGATGCTCTCCCTCGCCATTGCCGAGAAAGACGTAGCAACCGGGCTTAGCTTGCAGCATGAAAGCAAAGTCTTCCGACGCCATGGCCGGTTCGATCACGCGCGCACGATCGGCGCCGGCCACATCGCGCATGATGTCCAGACAGAAGGCGGTTTCGTCCGGGGTGTTGATGAGCGCGGGATAACGGCGCTCGAAATAGACCTCGGCCGTGCAACCATGCGCGGCCGCGATGGGCCCGGAGAGCTCCTGCATGCGCCGTTCGATCAGATCCACGACCTCGGTGCTGTAGGCGCGCACCGAGCCGCCCAGCCACGCGGACCCAGGAATGATGTTGGTGACCTCGCCGCCCGCCTGGACTTGCGTGATGGAGACCACCGCGGCATCCAGCGGGCGCTTGCTGCGCGTCAGGATCGTTTGAAGGGCCTGGCCGATGGCAAACAGCGCGGGCACCGGGTCGTCGCAATCCTGGGGTGCGGCGGCATGGCCACCGCGCCCGGTCACTGTGATGCGAAACGCGTTGGCGGCGGCCATCATCGGGCCGCTACACACGCCAAAGGATCCTGCCGGCATGCCCGGCCAGTTGTGCATGCCGAACACCGCCTCGCAGGGAAAGCGCTCGAACAACCCGTCTTCGATCATGGCGCGGGCGCCCGCGCCGCCGTTTTCTTCGGCCGGCTGAAAGGCAACATAGACCGTGCCGTTGAATCCACCGGCCTGCTGTAGATGCCGCGCGGCGGCCAACAGCATGGTGGTGTGTCCGTCATGGCCGCAACCGTGCATCTTGCCCTTGTGCTGGGACCGATGCGGGAAAGTGTTGGCTTCCTGGATAGGCAATGCATCCATATCCGCGCGTAGCAGGATCGCCCGCGACCCGCTGCCCGCCTTGAGCACCCCGACCACGCCCGTGCGTCCGATACCGGTGTGTGTTTCGATGCCCCAGGACCGCAATTTGTCGGCCACCAGGCTGGCCGTACGATGTTCTTCGTACGCCAGTTCGGGATGCGCGTGAATATCACGGCGCAAGGCAATCATCTCGTCCAGATCGGCGAGTGCTATCACGGTGTTCCCCCTGAAGGTTTGGAGCCAGTAGAACCGAGCGCGAGTCCGATTCTGGCATGGTCGTGCAGCCGATCGTCAGTTTTTCTGCTAAGGGAAAACCCGCGTTTTGATTTACGTTTACGTAAACGTAAACTATGAATCAGCGCAGCGTTGCGAGACACTCGACGACTAGATGCATCGGCTGGCGTTCGCATGCGGGCCGTTTTAGCAATGGAGACGCACGCGCCCCGCCACGTTTCGCTAGCGCTCTCGGAGACGACAATGAATCTACCCGGCTTGGATTTCAACCTGGGCGCAGACCTGGACATGCTGCGCGATGCGGTGCGTGCGTTCGCACAGGCCGAGATCGCGCCGCGCGCGGCCGAGATCGATCGCAGCGATCAGTTTCCGATGGATCTATGGCGCAAGCTCGGCGAGCTCGGCGTGCTGGGCATGACGGCCAGCGAGGAGTACGGCGGCGCCAATATGGGCTACCTCGCGCACATGATCGCGATGGAGGAAATCTCGCGCGCCAGTGCGTCGGTCGGTTTGTCATATGGTGCGCATTCCAATCTGTGCGTGAACCAGATCCATCGCAATGGCACCGCCGAACAGAAGGCCCGCTATCTGCCCAAGCTGATTTCCGGCGAGCACGTGGGAGCACTGGCGATGAGCGAACCGGGCGCGGGCTCGGATGTCGTCAGCATGACGTTGCGCGCGGACAAGCGTGGCGATCGCTATGTGCTCAACGGCACCAAGATGTGGATCACCAATGGCCCGGATGCGGATACCTTGGTGGTCTACGCCAAGACCGATCCGGCGGCGCACCAGCGCGGCATCACGGCGTTCCTGGTCGAAAAGTCGTTCAAAGGGTTCTCGGTCGCGCAAAAGCTCGACAAGCTGGGGATGCGCGGCAGCCACACCGGCGAGCTGGTTTTTCAAGACTGCGAAGTGCCCGAAGAAAACGTGCTGGGTCAGGTCAATGGCGGCGTGAAGGTGCTGATGAGCGGCTTGGATTACGAGCGCGCGGTACTCGCCGGCGGCCCGTTAGGCATCATGCAGGCCGTGATGGATGTGGTGGTGCCCTATATCCATGAACGTAAGCAGTTCGGTCAGGCCATCGGCGAATTTCAACTGATGCAGGGCAAGATCGCGGATCTGTACACCACCCTGCAAGCGAGCCGCGCGTTCTGTTATGCGGTGGGTAAAAACCTGGATCAACTGGGCGCCGAGCATGTCCGCCGTGTACGCAAGGACTGCGCGGCCTTGATCCTGTACACCGCTGAAAAAGCCACCTGGATGGCGGGCGAAGGCGTGCAAATCCTGGGCGGCAACGGCTATATCAACGAGTATCCGACCGGCAGGCTGTGGCGCGATGCCAAGCTCTACGAGATTGGCGCGGGAACCAGCGAGATCCGCCGCATGTTGATCGGCCGAGAATTGTTCACGGAGACCGCTTGATCCGGTGAACACCCAAGGCTCGTGCGATAGTGGCCGGCGCCTTGAAAGACCGATTTCTTTTACGATAAGCATATATGCAGGCAGCCGGTCGGCAATTCCTACTTAACCTGTCTGCGACCCCTTTATTTTGATATTCGGAGTGCCTCTCATGTCTGACCCCGTTGTTATCGTTTCCGTTGCCCGTACGCCTATGGGAGGTATGCTGGGCAGCCTGTCGGGCCTGGCCGC
Source organism: Bordetella sp. 15P40C-2 (assembly GCF_009763235.1). Classification (NCBI taxonomy): domain Bacteria; kingdom Pseudomonadati; phylum Pseudomonadota; class Betaproteobacteria; order Burkholderiales; family Alcaligenaceae; genus Bordetella; species Bordetella sp. 15P40C-2. The sequence continues at coordinate 13,693 of NZ_WSJA01000036.1, read as the reverse complement.
TCACGAGCTGGGTTCGATCGCCATCAAGGCCGCTGTGGAGCGCGCGGGTGTCGATCCCGCGCAGGTCGATGAAGTCATCATGGGCAATGTGCTGCAAGCCGGCCAAGGGCAGGCCCCCGCGCGTCAGGCGGCGCTAGGCGCCGGACTGCCGCTGGGCGTGGCGTGCACCACGATCCATAAAGTCTGCGGCTCGGGTTTGAAAGCCGCCATGTTCGGCCATGATCTGCTGGCTGCTGGTTCCGCGCGCATCGTTGTCGCAGGCGGTCAGGAAAGCATGAGCAATGCGCCTTACCTGCTGCTCAAGGGCCGTCAGGGCTATCGCTATGGCCACAACACCGTGTATGACCACATGGCCCTGGACGGCCTGGAAGATGCCTACGATCGCGGCAAGGCCATGGGTGTGTTTGCCGAAGATTGCGCGTCCAAGTACGAATTCACGCGCGAGCAGCAGGATGCTTTCTCGCTGGAATCGTTGCGCCGCGCCCGCGCCGCCAACGAAGACGGCAGCTTCAAATGGGAAATCGTGCCGGTGACCGTGGCCGGCCGTAAGGGCGACACCGTCGTGGACACCGACGAAGCGCCCACCAAAGCCATGCCGGAAAAGATCCCCACGCTCAAGCCCGCGTTCAAGAAAGATGGCACCGTGACGGCGGCCAACTCCTCGTCCATCTCCGACGGCGCGGCCGCCGTGGTGCTGATGCGCGAGTCCACCGCCAAGGAACTCGGCCTGACGCCGCTGGCCCGTATCGTCGCACACAGCCAGCACTCGCAAGAGCCGAACTGGTTCACCACCGCTCCCGTTGGTGCGTTGAAGAACCTCTTCAAGAAGACCGGCTGGAAGGCCGAGGACGTGGATCTGTACGAGATCAACGAAGCGTTTGCCGTGGTGACGATGGCGGCGATGAAGGACTTTGACCTGCCGCATGACAAGGTCAACATCCATGGTGGCGCAACGGCGCTGGGCCACCCGATCGGCGCTTCGGGCGCGCGTCTGCTCACGACCCTGATCGGCGCGCTACGCAAGACGGGCGGCAAGCGCGGCGTGGCCACGCTGTGCATCGGCGGCGGCGAAGCTGTCGCCATGGCCGTGGAAATGGTCTAAGACCGCACACGCGTGTCAGTGTGCCCACAGAGGCCCTGACACGCGATGGGCCGCTACCCACGCGGCCCGCATTGCTCGATCGCGTTATACGGTGTGGGTATCGGGCAGGCGAGATACCCGCGGTTGCCCCCATCCGCGGGGGCCGCGTCAGCGGCGCCCGACGGGCTTTGCAGGATGACGGACCCTTTATGCCCATAATCGAATCCCGCATCAATCCGCGCTCGCAAGACTATGCCGAAAACGCGCGCGCCATGCAGCGTCAGCTGGACGAGCTCGCGCAGCATCTGAAGCAAACAGCATTAGGCGGCAACGAGACCGCGCGGGCACGGCATGTGGCGCGTGGCAAGCTCTTGCCGCGCGAACGCGTCGAGCGCTTGATCGATCCCGGCAGCGCGTTCCTGGAACTGTCGCCAATGGCCGCGCACGACATGTATGACGGCGAGGCGCCGGCCGCGGGCATCATCACGGGGATTGGGCGCATTGCGGGAATCGAATGCGTGATCGTCTGCAATGACGCCACGGTCAAGGGCGGCACGTACTACCCGATGACCGTCAAAAAACATCTGCGCGCGCAGGAAATCGCGATGCAGAATCATCTGCCTTGCGTGTATCTCGTCGATTCGGGCGGCGCGAATCTGCCGCGCCAGGACGAGGTATTTCCGGACCGCGATCACTTTGGTCGCATCTTTTACAACCAGGCCGTGATGTCCTCGCAAGGCATCGCGCAAATCGCGGTGGTGATGGGTTCGTGTACCGCGGGTGGCGCATACGTGCCCGCCATGAGCGACGAATCCATTATCGTGCGCGATCAAGGCACGATTTTCCTTGGCGGCCCGCCGCTGGTGAAGGCCGCCACCGGCGAGGAAGTCAGCGCGGAAGATCTCGGCGGCGGCGATGTGCATACGCGGCTGTCCGGCGTGGCTGATCATCTGGCGGCGAACGACTTGCATGCGCTGCAGCTGGCCCGTCAATCCGTGGCGCGGCTCAATCGTCGTAAATCCATACCATTGGCACTGGCGCCCGTGTGCGAGCCGCGTTATGACCCCGCCGAGCTGAACGGCATCATTCCCGCCGATACCCGAAAACCGTATGACGTGCGGGAAGTCATCGCACGCATTGTCGATGGTTCAGATTTCGATGAGTTCAAAGCGCGCTATGGCACAACCCTGGTGACGGGTTTCGCGCATATCCATGGCATGCCGGTAGGTATCGTGGCGAACAACGGCATTTTGTTCTCCGAATCCGCGCAAAAGGGTGCGCACTTTATCGAGCTGTGCGCGCAACGCAAGATCCCGCTGGTGTTCCTGCAGAACATCACGGGCTTCATGGTGGGACGCAAGTACGAGAACGAAGGCATTGCGCGCCATGGCGCCAAGATGGTGACCGCGGTGGCCACGGCGAATGTGCCGAAGTTCACGGTGATCATTGGCGGCTCGTTTGGCGCGGGCAACTATGGCATGTGCGGGCGTGCGTATTCGCCCAGGCTGTTATTCATGTGGCCGAATGCGCGTATCTCTGTCATGGGCGGCGAACAGGCCGCGAGTGTGTTGGCCACCATCCGCCGCGATGGCATCCAGGCAAAAGGGGGCCAATGGTCCGCGCAGGAAGAGGACGCCTTCAAGCAGCCTATCCGTGACCAGTATGAACGCGAAGGTCACCCGTATTACGCCACCGCGCGCTTGTGGGACGATGGCATCATCGCGCCCGCCGACACGCGTCGCGTGCTGGCGCTGGGGTTATCCGCGGCGTTGAATGCGCCCATCGAGGACACACGCTTCGGTGTGTTCCGCATGTAGTTGCGTTTACGTATGCACCGCGTGATGACGTTGGCGCATGAATCGTTCGAAGCCTAGTCACTATCTCTGTGTGGAACCCGTCATGTTCGATACCTTGCTGATCGCAAACCGTGGTGAGATCGCTTGCCGTGTCGCGGCCACTGCGCGCCGTATGGGCCTGCGCACGGTCGCCGTGTATTCGGATGCCGACGCACATGCCGCGCATGTCGCGGCTTGCGATATCGCCGTGCATATCGGCGCGTCGGAGCCACGCGCAAGTTATCTGCGCGGGCAAGCGATCTTGCAAGCGGCACGCGAAACGGGCGCGCAAGCCATTCATCCAGGATATGGGTTTCTATCGGAGAACGAGGCCTTTGCGCAGGCGGTGACAGATGCGGGATTGGTATTCGTTGGCCCGCCTGCAGCGGCCATCGCCGCGATGGGCAGCAAGTCCGCGGCCAAGGCCTTGATGGAAAAAGCGGGCGTGCCGCTGGTGCCCGGCTATCACGGCGACAATCAAGATCCGGCATTCCTGAAATCGCAAGCCGACGCGATCGGATACCCCGTGCTGATCAAAGCCAGTGCGGGCGGTGGCGGCAAGGGGATGCGCATCGTCGAATCACCAGAGGTCTTTCTAGAAGCACTCGCCTCATGCCAGCGCGAAGCCGCCTCCAGCTTTGGCGATGACCGCGTGCTGATCGAACGCTATTTGCAAAAGCCACGCCATATCGAAATTCAGGTGTTCGCGGATCGTCACGGTCAATGCGTGTATCTGTTCGAACGTGATTGCTCCGTGCAACGCCGCCATCAAAAAGTCATCGAAGAAGCGCCTGCACCGGGCATGACCGAGGAGCGTCGCAAGGCGATGGGCCAGGCCGCGATCGCCGCCGCGCGCGCGGTCGGGTATGTGGGCGCCGGGACGGTCGAATTCATCGTTGAACCGGATGGGCGGTTTTACTTCATGGAGATGAATACCCGTCTGCAGGTCGAACACCCGGTTACGGAAATGATCACGGGGCATGACCTCGTTGAATGGCAACTGCGTGTGGCGGCCGGGCAGCCATTGCCTGCGAATCAGGATGCGCAGCGTATCGATGGTCACGCCATCGAGGTACGCGTCTACGCCGAGAACCCGGAAAAAGGCTTTCTTCCCTCTATCGGCACGCTGACCCATCTACGGCTGCCCGAGCCTGCGGCGTTTCGTTGCGCGAACGTACGCATTGACGCGGGCGTGCGCACCGGCGACACCATCACGCCGCATTACGATCCGATGATCGCCAAGCTGATCGTGCATGGCGCCGACCGCGAGCAGGCGAGGGCGCGCATGCTTCAGGCATTGGCACAGACACAAGTGGTGGGCGTGCATACCAATGTGGCGTTTCTGTCGCGCCTGATGCGCGACACCGCATTCGCTGCGGGGGATCTGGACACCTCGCTCATCGAGCGGCGACACGAAACGCTGTTGCCCGCATCGCAGCCACTCGATGTCACGACAGTCGCCCTGGCCACGGCTGCGGCGCTGAGCGACAAAGGCTGGTCCAACACCGGTACGGCCACACCGGCCGCGTCCGGCTGGACCGATCCATGGAGCCTGTGCGATGGATGGCGCGTGGCGGGCACTTATCGAGAAACCCTGCAATGGTCCAGCGAAGAATCGCTTTCCGAAGTCACGCTGACTCGCGAGAATGGCGCGTGGTCGTTGACCTTCGATGACGCGACGTATGGATTTTCCTGGGACGTATTGCCCACCTCGGCGGCGCAGAAGAATACCTATGATTTGCGTATCACCCTGAACGATCGCAAGGTGACGGGCGCCGTCGTGATTCAAGGCGCCGACGCACACGTATCAGCATTGGGTTACGCCCGTACCCTGACGCGAACCCATACGCAGGCCAAGACCGATCACGGCGGCCATATCGATACCGACGGACTGAAAGCACCCATGCCGGGTCGTATCGTCACCGTCAACGTCGAAGCGGGACAGCAAGTATCCAAAGGACAAGCCTTGCTCGTCATGGAAGCGATGAAGATGGAACACACCATCTGTGCACCGGCCGATGGCATCGTGCAAGAGGTGTTCTATGCCGTCGGCGATCAGGTCGCGGAAGGCTCACCGCTGATTGCGATGGATGCAGCCACCGTTTCGGCAGACTAAGAAAACATTGTCGCGATTAACCAACGCGGTGATCGTCAACACGTCGAAGTCGATCACACCTTGATACTTCGCAAATCGCCGTTTGGGCATGAGTGATCCAATCAGTATTGCGGGGGATGTCCCCGGGTTACACGCAATACTCAATCATGAAAAAGACTCTGCTCACGGTGGCCGCTCTCTGTCTAATGTCCTCGGGCGCGGCAATGGCTTATCAGCAAGACGGCGACTGGCAAGTGCGCGTCCGTGCCGTGAATGTGGATACGAAGTCTGCCGGTGCTAACGGTCTGAGCGTCAGCGACAAAACGATCCCCGAGTTGGATATCAGCTACTACTTTACGCCGAACATCGCGGCGGAACTGATACTGACGTATCCACAAAAGCACAATGTGCACTTGAAAGGCGTGGGCAAGATTGGCACGGTCAAAGAACTGCCGCCCACGTTGCTGCTTCAATATCACTTCACGAACTTCGACCGCTTCAAGCCGTACGTGGGCGCGGGGATCAACTACACGCACTTTTCCAGCGTGAAGCTCGATGTGCCCGGCGCCAACATCAAGCGCCATAGCTGGGGTCCCGCGCTGCAAGTCGGCTTTGACTACGCGCTGGATAAGAACTGGTCGTTGAACGTGGATGTGAAAAAGATCTGGATGGATACTAAAGAAACCGGCCTGGGCCTGGGCAAGGTCAAGATCGATCCCGTCCTGGTGGGCGTGGGCGTGGGTTATCGCTTCTAACGCGACCTATTGATTGCGAATCCCGATCGCCTCGCGCGATCACATTCATCATCAGCCGGTCGTACCGGCTGACTGCGTCGCAGTCAAATGCGTGCGCACTGATCCCTACGCTCGGCGGACTGTCTACGGTCCGTCGACATCTCATTTAGTCCGATATATGCGGCACATCGCGAAAGATGAGCCGCTGCAAGGGCAGTGGCGGCTATTGTAACGCACGCCTTCATTCAGCCGTTCCCCCATCCAGAGCTCGGTTACTGATTCATCCCCGAGCAGGGACACTCATTGCCCGGCTACCTCTCTCACCGCAGGGCCTCACGAACATAAGCTGATCGACGGGCAGATAGCCGGGGCGGTGTCGTATCGCCCGTTGTGTCATTTTTCCACCATCCACTTTCAGAGAAACACTTTATGGGACAAATACAAAGTCAAATATCCCGCGCCATGTCATCCCATCATTCCCTCGATGCCTCGATCCGGCTTCGCGCTACTGACGAGGAGGTTTTCGCGGCGGTCAGGGAAGGGGATGCCACACGCCTTTGCTACCTTCTCTACGAGTATGAGGTCGATCTGACCGCTGTTGACGAAGCCACGGGACACTCGGCCCTTCAGCTGGCCATTTCGCGAAAGGATTCCGAGATTGTGGCGTTGCTATTGGAGTGTGCAGTCGACGATCCACGGATTCTCGATGCCCAGGACCGTGAGGGGTACACCCCGTTGATGCGCGCGGCTGACAATGCCGATGTCGCAATGATGCTGACCTTATATGGAGCAGGAGCACGCCGTGTGGTGGATCTCTCCTGGGTAGTTGACTTCGACCATCCCGATGCGGCGGCGGAAATGGCCGCCCAGGCAGGCGTCGGAAGGAGTTTCACCCTCGCCAATGCTATTGTTAACGGTAGAGGCGACCTATTGGAATCGTTCAAGTATGCGGTTCGTTTCAGGCAGCACTCTGCCGTACCAGTGCTGTTTTCCGCCGGCGCGGATACCTATTCTGCCCTGAAGCACTTTGTCCTCGAAGAACGATGGGATCACGTCAACTACATGCTCTCAGAAAAGCTCACACGCGAACATGACGTGTTGCGGTTATTGGAAGAGGCGGTACGCTCGGGCAATGAGGAAGTCATAAGGAACTTAGTCTCCCAGGATCAACCTGAGGAAGCCAGAACGCTGGCCGTCCGCTTCGTCTGCACGGGCGATGTGGAAGGACTGCAAGCCTTATTTAAGAGCGGGCTTTCGCCTTATGACGTGCTGGGGGATATCGCTAATGTGCCGGACCGAACCGACGAGCAAAAGAGCGTAGCGATGAAAAGAATCTTAGACGCCATGCCCTCTGAATGGGAGCTGGAAGAAAAGAAGGTGGTCGAGATGTATAAGCGCCTGTCCAAGATGCACAAAACCGACGCAGTGAAGCTAACGATCGCCGCGGGCGTACCGGCAGACTTTGCGCTGCGCCACTTTAGCGACTTTACTGATTTTGGAATCTTGACCGACTTGATCGCTAACGGCAGTGAGCCGGCTGCCATAGATTTCCTGGCCAGGGAAGGCGACGATGATGAGCGTGGGTATCCAATTCTCGCGATTGTGATGCTGTATTGGGTGCTTAGACAAGAGAGTTCAACAAGGGACGAAAAAATCGCGCGATTGGAGTGGATGATCAGTCTCGCAAAAGACTTAGAAGGCGCTGCGGCAGTGATCCTAGACTCGGCTTGGCGAAGAGGAGATCAACACACCCAGAAGCTTCTCATTGACGCCTACGCTCCGTCCACCCAGATGCTGATGGCGCTTGCTAAAGCTGGCCAAAGGGAAATGGTGCGGGATTTGTTCTTTGATGCAAAACGATCCGACCTTGCCTGGACGACAAAACTTCATCTCGGCCCTGCGATGCAGCAGTTGATCAGAAATAGCGAAGATCACGCGCGACGAGGCGAACACAACGCCGCACGACGCGAGCAAATTGGCGCAAACAACTTGGCATGGGTATTGGCTGATGTATGCAACCCCTCGCTTGCGTCAAAGCCCCAAGGCCGCATAAAACCGCGACAGTCGCCCCTCGAAAATCTCTCTTAGCCCCTCAGACCGTCGGACTGAAGTCGATTGCTTGAGTTCTGCATGCTTTAAGACAACGGGGCCGCAAAAGCGGCCCCGCCTGCCCTAGCGTGCTAGCAACAATCAGCCTTTACGCACCGACGCGATCACACCATCGAGCAACGACAGCATTTGCGCGACTTCGTCTTCGGTAACGTTCAAGGCCGGCATGAAACGCAGCAGGTTCGCGCGGGGTGCGTTCAGCAGCATGCCTTGAGGATTCAGGTTGCGCGCGGCTTCGACAATCGCCGGGCCGTCATCGCCGTTCAGAATCAAGGCACGCAGCAGACCCATGCCGCGCTCGCCACCCATGCCCCACTTAGCCGACAGCGCCAACAAGCCTTCGGACAACTGCTTCGCGCGCGCGTTGACGGAATCCATAAAGCCCGGCGCCATCAACGTGTCGAACACGGACACGCCAACGGCAGCCATCAACGGGTTGCCGTTGTAGGTGCCGCCCTGATCGCCATGCGAGAACACCGACACTTCTTCACGCGCCAGCAATGCCGCCAGCGGCACGCCGCCGCCGATGCCCTTAGCCAACGTCATGATGTCGGGCACGACGTCGAATTGCTGATAGGCGAACAGGGAACCCGTGCGGCCCATGCCGGTCTGCACTTCGTCGACGATCAGCAGCATGCGATGCTCGTCGGCCAACTGACGCAGTCCTTGCATGAACTCGCGCGTTGCGGGGTAAACGCCGGCCTCGCCTTGCACGGGCTCGAGCATGATGGCCACGGTCTGGTCATCGATCAACGCACGCACCGAATCCAGATCGTTCAGCTCGGCCTTGGGGAAGCCCTCGACTTGCGGCGCGAACATCGTGTCCCAGCCCGGCTTGCCCGAGGCGGACATCGTGGCCAGCGTACGACCATGGAAGCCATGGTTCATCGTGATGATCTTGTAGGCGCCGTTGCGATGCACGCGGCCCCATTTACGCGCCAGCTTGATCGCGCCTTCGTTGGCCTCCGCGCCGCTGTTGGCGAAGAACACGCGGTCAAAGCACGATGCGCCGGTCAGACGCTGCGCCAGATCGATCGACGGCTGGTTATAGAACGCCGGCGAGGGATTCATCAGCTTGTCGGCCTGTTCCAGCAAGGCGCGCTTCATGGCTGGGTCGCAGTGACCCAGCGTGTTGACCGCCCAGCCTTGGATGAAATCCAGATATCGCTTGCCGGTATGGTCCTCCAGCCAAGAGCCCTGACCTCGCACGAACACGAGGTCCGGGCGGGAGGTGATCTCCATGAGGGCGTTGACGTTGAACTGGCTGAATTCCATGGCGGTTCCTACGGAATGAGAAACAAAAAGGTGAATAAAAGAATTTAGCACCGTATAGGTGAAGGGGGGCACCGGCGTTTTTACACCGGCGCACAGACGTATTATCGACTCAATCCGCGTGCGGCGATGTCCCAAACGTCTACGACCACACCTTGTCTGTAAACGATAAGCTTGTCGTGCAGGTTAAATGTGGGGTCCACGTGAGACGGAATCAGCCGCAGGGTGTCGCCCAGGCGCACCGGGCTCGCCCCCGCCGAGGCTGGCGCAGCGCTCGCGCCAGGGCCTGCGGCGACGGTATCCGGCTGCGCTTTCAAGACACCATGCTCGTCGTTGGCCCCGGTATAGACCCAGCCAGCCAGTTCCGCCACGCGCGGCAAGCCGGATTCGACCGTAGTCGATTTCAGCCCCGCATCCACGACGATGCGATCGGCGGTGGGCACGCTCATCACCGTAGTCAACAAGAACAAGCTGTTGCGAAAAGCCAACGCGTCCGACCACGCGTTCGCGCCATAGTCGCCGTCCATAAACGCGTACGAACCTGCTTGCAACTCGGTATAGACCCCCGAAGCCGCATCAAACTCGGCACTGCCGGTACCCGCGCCGGTAATGCGATCGCAGGGCATGCCGGCGTCGCGCAGCTCGCGTGCGTAGTTCGCCGCGGCCTCGGCGGCACGCGCGGCAATCGCGGCGCGCTCGGCATGACCGCGCACGTGCTGCACCGAACCGTGATAGGCCTGAAGCCCACCAAAACGCACGCCGGGCAACTGCTGAATCTGCCGCGCCAGCGCCACCACCATCGCGGCATCGGAGACACCACAGCGCCCTTGACCCACATCGACTTCGATCAGCACCTCGACCTCGGCCTGAGCCGCGACCATCGCCGCCGATATTGCGGCAAGGTTGTCAGGGTGATCCACACAGACGCTGATCCGCGCCGCACGCGCGAGCTGCGCCAAGAGCGCCACCTTGGCTGGCCCCACCACTTCATTACTGATATGGATGTCGTCTATGCCCGCTTGGATAAAAGGCAGCGCTTCGCTGACCTTCTGACAGCAGATCCCGCGCGCGCCCAGCGCAATCTGACGGCGCGAGACTTCGGGGCATTTATGCGCCTTGCCATGCGGGCGCAAGTTCACGCCATGACGATCCGCCCAGCGCTGCATCGTCTGCAGATTGGCCTCGAACGCATCCAGATCCAGCACCAGGCTGGGGGTATCGACTTGCGAAAGTTCATGCCCCGGCACAGCGGCCGGCGGCAGGGTCAGCGAAGTAGCGGGGAGGGCAGCCATGAATGCGCGATTCCTTTTCTTTCGAACTTATACGAGGCCCTGAACGGGGCGCCGTGCCAGGCATTTAGTGTATCCCCAGGGAAACCCTAGTCATGCGCGCCCCCGCCGCGTGACACAATCGCATCGGGAAGATCACACCCTCTGTATACGGAGAAGTTTTATGTCACTCAAAACCTGGATCAAGGCGCTGGCCGTCACGTTGGCCGTGGCCGGCAGCGTGGGCCAAGCCCAAGCGCAACAATTCTTCCGCATCGGCACTGGCGGCACGGCCGGCACCTACTACCCCGTGGGCGGCATGATCGCCAACGCGGTTTCGCAACCCGGCAAACTGATCGCCACGGCGGTTGCCTCCAACGGCTCGGTCGCCAACATCAACGGCATCCTGGGCGGCTCGCTCGAAGCCGGCTTTACGCAATCCGACGTCGCCTACTGGGCCTCCACCGGCACCGGCACGTTCGAGGGCAAGCCCAAGGCCGAAGACCTGCGCCTGATCGCCACGCTCTATCCCGAAAGCATTCACCTGGTCGCCCGCAAAGGTTCGGGCATCAAATCCGTGGCCGACCTGCGCGGCAAGCGCGTATCCATGGACGAGCCGGGCTCGGGCACGCTGGTTGACGTGCGCCTGATCCTGGGCGCATTCGGCATGACCGACAAGGACGTCAAGGCCGAATACCTCAAACCCAACCAAGCCGGCGACAAAATGCGCGATGGCGGCCTGGACGCGTTCTTCTTCGTGGGCGGCGCGCCCGCGGGTGCGATCGCCGAGTTGGCCTCCAGCGGCGAGGGCATCGAGCTGGTGCCGATCGTCGGTCCCGAGATCGACAAGCTGCGCAGCCAGCAGGAATTCTTCACGCCCGACACCATCGCCGCCGGGACCTATCAGGGCGTAGGCGAGGTCAACACCATCTCGGTCAACGCCCAGCTGGTCACCTCGGCCAAACAGCCCGAGGAAGTCGTCTACGAAGTCACCAAGGCGCTGTACAACGACGAAACCCGCAAGATGCTCGATAACGGCCACGCCAAGGGCAAGTTCATTACGCGTGAAAACGCCGTCAAGGGCGCCAGCATTCCGTTCCACCCGGGCGCAGAGAAGTTCTACAAAGAAGCCGGCTTGTTGAAATAAGCCCGCCATATTTGCCGCCCCACAGCGCGCCGGGCCCGCCCGGCGCGTTGCGTTTTACTCGATAGGATCCGGCGATGGAAATCGACCACGACAAAGCCCAGCAACTCGCGGAAAAATTCGACTCAGAAATCCGCTTTCGCCCCTTAGCGCCCATCGCAACCGCCATCGTTTCGTTCTTGCTCGTCACGTTGTCGGTCTTTCACTACTACACCGCGGGCTTTGGCCTGCTGCGCGAAGCCACCCATCGCGGCGTGCATCTGGCATTTGTTTTAAGCCTCATCTTTCTGGTGTTTGGCTTTAGCAAGGCCCACTACAAACGCGAGCCGCGCTCGACCTGGTATGCCCCCGGCGGCGTGCCGCTCTACGACTGGGCCATTGCCATCGTGCTGGCCTTCAGCGTTCTCTATATCCCGTACATTTTCGAAGACCTCGCCTTTCGCGTCGGCAATCCGATGCCGATGGACGTGGCCATGGGCACCATCCTGATCATTGGCCTGCTAGAGGGCACACGCCGCGCGATGGGCTGGCCATTGCCGGTCATCGCGCTGGTGTTCCTTGCCTATGCCTGGCTGGGCCCGATGTTCCCCGGCCTGTTTAAACACGCCGGCAACTCGTGGTCGCAGATCGTCAACCACATGTACCTGACCAGTCAGGGCGTCTACGGCGTTGCGGTGGGCGTGGTGGCCACCTACGTGTTTCACTTCGTCTTGTTCGGCGTGCTGGCCAGCCGTATCGGTCTGGGCCAGTTGTTCCTCGATGTCGCGTCCTTCGTCGCGGGCCGCTACGCAGGCGGTCCCGCGAAGGTCTCCGTCTTTGGCTCGGCCATGTTCGGCATGCTGTCCGGATCCTCGGTCGCCAACGCCGTGACCGTGGGCTCGCTGACGATCCCGGCCATGGTGCGTATCGGTTACCCCCGCCATTTCGCGGCAGGCGTGGAAGCAGCTTCCAGCACGGGCGGTCAAATCACGCCCCCCATCATGGGCGCGGCCGCGTTCCTGATGATCGAGTTCCTCGGCATCCCTTATCAACAAATTATTGTCGCGGGCATCGCGCCGGCCTTTTTGTATTTCTTCGGCATGTTCATGCAGGTGCACTTCGAGGCCAAACGCGAAGGCCTGCGCGGTCTGCGCGACGATGAAATGCCCAAGCTGCGCGAATCCTTCAAGCGCCGCTGGCCCACGCTACTGCCGCTCGTGGCCCTCATCTACGTGCTGGCCAGTGGCCGTACGCCGTATCTGGCGGCATTCGCCGGCATCACCGGCTGCATCATCGTCGGTCTGCTCAACCCATTTCAACGCCTGAAATGGCGCGACCTGTACGACTCATTCGAGACCGGTGCAAAGTATGCGCTGGCCGTTGGCGCCGCAGCCGGCACCGTGGGCCTGGTCATTGGCGTGGTCACCCTGACGGGCGTGGGCTTCAAGCTCTCGTTCATCGTGATCTCGGCCGCGCAGTTCATCGCGGGCGGCCTGGACTCCGTCATTCCCGACTTTGTCGCCAACATGACCACGCTGACGCTGCTCGCGGCACTGGTCATGACCGGTATCGTCTGCGTCCTGATGGGTTGCGGCGTACCCACCACCGCCAACTACCTCATCATGGTCGCCGTCGCGGCGCCCATCCTGGTGCAGCTCGGCGTACAACCCATTGCCGCCCACTTCTTCGTGTTCTATTTCGGCATCCTCGCCGACATCACACCCCCCGTGGCGCTTGCGGCTTACGCCGCAGCGGGCATGGCAGGTAGCGACCCGCTGCGCACCAGCGTGACCGCGTTCCGATTAGGCATCACCAAGCTGATCGTCCCATTCGTGTTCGTGTTCTCGCCATCGCTCTTGATTTCGGTCAAGGGCTTTACGTGGCCGGCGTTCTGGGAAACGTTGCTGGGTTGCGTCATTGGCCTGACGCTGCTGTCGGCTGCCTTCTCCCGCTATATGTTGGTGAAACTGAAAACGTGGGAACGTTGGCTGTGCGTCATTGGCGCCTTGTTGACCATCATCCCGGGCCTGACCAGCGGCCTGATCGGCCTGGCCGTCTGCATCCCAGTTTTCATCCGCCAGCTGGCACAACTAAAACTGGCAAAGGCCAACCCCCACCCCGCCTAAGCCCACATGCTGCCGGATGTAAAAGCATCCGGCAGCATGTGGGCTTAGGC
>NZ_WSJA01000035.1:0-43349 GCF_009763235.1 Bordetella sp. 15P40C-2 | reverse complement strand
GATGACCCATCTGGACTCCAATTTCCACACGCGGCGCCGCCGCGCCTGAGCGGTCCTTCAAAAACAAACCCCCGGCAAAAACCAGGGGTTTATCAACAGCCTGACGGCGCCCAAGCTGGGCGCCGTTTTTTCCAGGGCGAAGCGTGCTGCTTACTTGGCGCCCGTGTTCGGTATTTTCGGCTCGTTCGTGCCCGGCTCAGCGCGGTTGGGGACCTGATTCTCCGTCGTCGGCAGGCCCGTCTGACTACCGGGGGTGCCGGTACTCGTGCCAGTGGCGTGATTCGGCTGCGAACCCATCGTACCTTGGCTGCCTTGCGACGGATTGGTGTTCACAGGAGGCGGAATTTGTCCGGGAGGCACCGGGGTGTTGGGCGGCACTGCCGTGCCATCATTCGGAGTGGTCGAGGGCGAGGTACTCGACGGCACGCCGGTATCCGGGGTGCTTTGGGCGTATGCACCCCCAGCCAAAGCGCCCATTACAGTCATCGCGGCAGTCCAGGTCAGCAGTTCACGTTTCATGTCAGTCTCCAGGTGAGATGAGATATGGACTCACCCTTCAGCAACTGGCGTGCCTGGACTGCGTGTCACTCCTAGGCCGTGGGCTCGACCGGCAGCGTGAGCATGACGCTGAGCCCCGGCTGTGCATCGGAAAAAACGATGGCGCCGCCATGCAGCTCCACAATGCTCAATACGCTGGTCAGGCCAAGACCGTGGCCTTCCAGGGAGGGGTCCAATCGATAAAAATGCTTGCCCAGGTGCTCATACTGGTCAGCGGGAACGCCCGGCCCATCGTCGCTGATCACGACGCGTCCTGAATGTTCGGAACGGAATACTGCTACGCGAATCTCTCGAGACGCATACTTGACAGCGTTGTCGACGAGATTCGCCAAAGCGCTGGCCAGCAGATTGGCATCGCCGTGAACGTGGACCGTCTCTGAGTGGGTCAATGTCATGGAGACGTTCTTGTCTTCGGCCAGCGTGGCGTACATCTCCACGACATCGCTCACAATCGTATGCAGCGCGCACGGCTTGAACGAACGCCGCTGAATGCCTGCCTGCATCTCCGCGATCTGCAAAAGCTTTTCCAACATCACGCTCAGGCGCTCGATCTCTTCGACCGCACGCTGATTGGCCTGTAGTACCTGCTGTGGCGAGGCCGAGGGTTGCTGTGCCGCGCGGAGTCCTCCCACAATGCGGGTCAATGGCGTACGCAAGTTATGGGCGATCGTGTCAGAGATATGCCGGGCGCTTTTCATCAAGAGCTCTATACGATCCAGCATCGAATTGATATCGCGATTGAGCAGGGCGAATTCGTCATCGCTTTCTGCCGTGGAGACGCGTTTCGATAATTGCCCTGCCGCGATCTGCTGCGTTGTGCGGCGGATGTGGCTTACCCGATAGGCCAATTCGCCGCGGAAGATGTACGTGCCGATAATGACCAGCAAAGCCGCCAGAACAAAGGCCGCCACGATCGCCTGCCAGATCATCGCGCTAATGTCACCCATCTCGCTCAGATCGTGCCCGACCACTAGTGTTTCGCCACCCGCCAGCGTTTGGATCTGCAGATGGCCGCGGGTCGGGATACCGTCTTGAAGCACTTCGCCTTCGAATACCCCGACATAGGAATCGTGCGCGGCAGGAGGGCGGTCCAGATTGCCGGCGATCTTGTTGCCTTTTTCGTCCAGCAACAGGTATATCTCGCGACCCGAATCGATACGGTCAGCCAAGGTCAGCTCCAGCGCGGCGGCTAGTGCGGTGCGCCCGCCTTCCTCATAGGCAGCAGACAAACGTTTCGCCGAAGCCGTGATCTGACGGGTGTACTCGGTCCGTAATGCGCCAATCACCTCGTAGTAAAGAAAAGCGATCAGAATGAGTGTCGTCAGGATCGCCAATATCCCGTAGTTCAATGTCAGGCGAAACGAGATCGAGCGCCAATGATTCCTCAGGAACGGCATCATAAGATCGCGGCGGCACCGTCCGGCTCGGGCAGATCGGCAAGCGTGTATCCGGCGCCACGTACGGTATGAATCAAAGGCCTGACTGCTCCCGCGTCGATCTTGCGACGTAGTCGGCTGACTTGGACATCAATCACATTTGACTGTGGATCGAAGTTGTAGCCCCAGATGGTCTCCAGCAGCATCGTACGGGTCACGGTTCTGCCAGTGTTTAGCATCAGATAGACCAATAGACGAAACTCCTGCGGCTGCAGCGTAATAGGTGTGCCAGCACGTAGAACCTTCTGAGTGGTGACATTGACCACCAGATCCGCGATACGCAGTTCCTTGATCTCCTGATTCGGGCGCATGCGTCGGACAAGTGCGTCCATCCGCGCAACAAGCTCCGTGAACGAAAAGGGTTTGACCAGGTAATCATCCCCACCGGCGCGCAAGCCATCTACCCGATCATCCACGGCCGAGAGCGCACTCAATACCAGTACAGGCGTGGTCTTGCCCAGAGCGCGAATCGTCGACAGAATCGACAGGCCATCGACATGGTTGGGCAGAATGCGATCCAGTATGATGATGTCCCAGTGCTCCTTCATCGCGCTATCCAGGCCCGTCACGCCGTCCGAACAAACGTTCACTGCGTGACCCAGTTCAGTCAAGCCATTCGCAAGATAACGCGCGTTCTCTTTGTCGTCTTCAATAATCAAACACTGCCACATATCGGTACCTAAGCGAGTTCAGCGCGAACAGGGACCTGGTCAATATAGCCGACGAAAAACCCCGCACGCACGAGAACCGGGCATTCTTACGAAATGGTAAGACTGTCGTAATACAGCCTCCAAACGATATGGCTAACATGTTTTCGGCTATGGCCAAGCGTGAAGCCATTTAGATTTGAGGTGTCGAATTGAGCATTTATCTCAGTCCCGATCTGGACCCGAACCAGCCCATTTGCAGACTGATCAGCTTCTACGACTTGGTCGAGCTTACGACGTGTGGCAAGCTGTTTTTTGACGAGCAAAGCGATGCCATGCCCCACTCGGTCGCTCTGCCGCGAAAGGCGGGACTGGAGCAAGCCGTTGACGTGGGCCAGCACGGGAGAGCCGAGCGGTGGGCATTGGAGAGCATGCTACGACCGTGCCAGCGTGCCCCCGTGCGATATCAGTCGTGGTCGCTGGTCGGCGATGACGTTTTTCTGAACTTCCCCGTACACGAGGTCGAATCTTCGTCATCGGTCTACGTATTCGCCAGCGTTCAACGACTGGTCGATTCGTTATTTGTCAGGGATGACGTCGATGTGATCGTCAGCCCTTACGGCGAAAAGGATCTGCAAAGTGACGTCCTCGACCGCCGATCGTCGTCGATCAAAAGCCTGATGGTGGCGTTACGCGCCGCCGTGACCGGTTCAGATTACCGGCAAATCGCCCTGGATCTGAGAATGTTCTTATCCGGAGTCGTCGTGCCCCCGACCGCGTCGGCACGGTTTGTCAAAGTCGTCTCGGATCTCGTGCAACGAATAACCGATGCGCCCGTGTCACGTTTGGCACTGCGCTGATGGATGCCCCTTGGTGGGGTAGAGCCGAAATTCGTCGAACAAAACAAAAGGCCCACAATTTCTTGTGGGCCTTGGTATTCTTGGTGGCGCATCCCTGATTCGAACAGGGGACCTGCGGATTATGATCCGGAACCAAACAGGGTAAGCATAACATAAATAACTGATTTTTAAGGAATTTGGTACTTCTAAGCCGCATCTAATACGTTGTGCCGACATCTAGCATTGCACGGAATTTGCACGGGAACGGGCTCGAAGAGATCTACCTTTTTGTGTGGGGAAAAAAAACACAAAAAGGCATTTAAGCCTTCCCTGCAGCAAGAAGATGGAGCTCCGCAAAGAACACTCAGGAGCTCTAGATGTCGGAAACTTCCCCGCAAAACGTACCCGATTTCCGCGAAAAATTTTCCAGACTCGACCCCGACGCCACCATCTCAATCGACGAGTTTGGGGAGCTGATCAAATTGGGGCGCAGGTCCATGGAAGCACACAGAAGAAGGGGGAGATTGCCGCCATCTCTGGCGATCCCTGGCGCACGACGCGTGGTCTGGTCCGTTCGAGCGGTCCGGCTTTGGCTCCGTGGGCTGGAGGAGGGCCAGTCCTCCCAAGAAACTGGTTGGGAGGAGGCTGACGCAAAAAAAGAGCAAAAACGCGGGCCAGGACGACCCAGAAAATTTCAAGATGGTGCGGACTTCTTGTGAGCGAGCAAAGCGCCGCAAACAGGCGTAGGAGTTCCCCTCTGCCACAGCTACCCAGTAATTTGTTGTGGCTGGAGGAAATGTCCAACAATGCACTGGCACAAATAGAAGAGAAGGCGTCTGAAACGCACGCCCAAATTTTTCTTCCGGGCATGAGGGAAGTGTTTAGGGCTATGCCAAATCACATCGCACGCTCAAGTCTGTTTGCGCCCGTGGCGCGTGGCCGTCGCAAGATGCATGACAACACTATCTTGACCGCCCGTGGAGATGCCGAAATTAGGTTCAGCGGCAAACAACTGGATGAGGCGCAGGCCGACGTCTGGATGCAAGCCATGAAGGAGGCTCAGAATCAGCCACTAGGTAGACCAGTCACCATCAACCGTGCCGAGTTCCTTCGCGAGATTGGCCGCTCGACACAGGGCGAAAATTACCGATGGCTTCACAGGACATTCCAGGACCTTGTATTTGCCATGCTCGTCGTGGAGGTTACGAAGGCCGATGGGAGGCCCAAGCTTTCCGTGGGCAAAACTCGCGCCCTGCACCTCATCACGGGCTTCGACTACGACGAAACCAGAGAGCAATACACCCTTACCATAGATCCACGTTGGAGTGTTATGTACGCCAATCGCGAGTTTGCCCTAGTCGATTGGGAGAAGCGCCGCCGCTTCGGGCGAAATCAAGATATGGCGAAGACTTTGCAAAGACTAGTGGCTACGTCGTCGAACCGCGTGCAGCGGTATGCGCTGGACTGGCTCAAAGCCAAAATGGAATATCGGAGCCCGATGAGGAAATTCCGGGAGGCGCTGGCGTCCGCCTGCGCCGAGCTGGAACGGCTCGAAATCGTTGCGGTGCACAAGATCGAGGACAGCACCAAAGGCAAGCCACAGCTTGCCCTCTGGTTGCCTGCTACAGGGGCAGGGCCAGATGCACTTTGACGGCCTTTTCCACGGTCTGCACGTCTAGCGTTGCGCTTCCATCGGAGTTGCGTTCCGCTTCCATCGGAGTTGCGTTCCACTTTGTCGGAGTTGCGTTCCACTTTGTCGGAGTTGCGTTCCGCCCTCCCTCTGGAAACCCTTGTGCCGCAAGGCTTTCCGGGCATCGGACCCGCTTTTACCTTCTTTTTACCTTCCTTTTACTCTTGTGTGGCTGTTGACAACCATCGTGTCACAGACCGGGCAAAGAAAGGAAAGGGCCTCTATGTGGCCAAAACTTCGATGTTAATTTTTCCGGCGATCTCTGGGGGGATCGGTGGCCACTTGCCACGTTTAACGAACTTACTCTCCCCGACCTGCTCCCATTTCTGAATTTCGTGTCCGTCGCGGAGTGCTCCTCGATAGCGCGCCGCCATTGCTTCAGTCGCACACAACACGATGAACTTGCTTAATTTTTCCTGCGCAAGGCTTGCGACGATTCGTATGGAAAGTTGATCGAGTCGGCGCGCCCATTTTCCCGATAGTTCGATTTCGAGGCCTGTGATGCGGCCTTGATCGTCGACCAAACCACCATCCGGTCGTTTTGAATCTGCTAAGTTTTGCCCAAAGTCCCGATCCGACATCCACCCTTGATATGCGGGAAGACGGGCGAGCACTTCCCGTTGTGCGAGCAGGTTGTGACGCACGTTGGCCTGGTTGATGCGTCTAGTATCTAACTCTGGGTAGTCTATGTATTCTGAATAAGCTGCGCGAGCCTGGTCCAAGCCAGCTCGCGAAAGAACATAAATCTCGCGGGTCGTTGGGCACCGAGTGGTCGGTACCGGGCGGATCAAACCTTTCCGTACCAACCGTTGGGTGTAGCTACGATCCTGTGCGCCAGACGCCAGCACCAAAGTGCTAGCCGACGCATAGCCCCATCTATAAACCCACTCGAGCACGCAGCTCAGTTTCTCTGCTCCCCGCTCCTTTGCCCGGTCAGCCTGCCATCCAACAAGGCGGGCTGTGGCTGCTGCATTGACAGCGTTGACGTTCTCCATGTCTGGATCTCCTTCCTAAAATGAACTGCGATGTTCATCGTGCCAGGGCTGTTTTGTGCATATAAGGCAAGCTGATAACGATCCGCTTCAAACAGCTTCATTCGGCTTTTTTGTTGTCGGTCTTAAGCGACAAAGTCCGCATACCTTTCCGCATACGTGCCCCCATACATTCAGGTATGCGGCGACGTATGCGGCGACGTATGCGGACTGCGCATCACAAAATTCAGCGATGCGGTCAAAAAAGCGCAAACAGAGCAAGAAAAGGAGCGGCAAAAATCGCCGCTCCGGGTTGAGGCAACGCCGCACATCCCGCCTTAAGGCGGTCTGAGCCGCGTCGCCTCAACCCCTCCGCAAGCCGCATGAATCCTCGCGCTGCGAGTCTTCACGCAGCTTTCTGCGCGCTTCGCTCGCGGGCGGGGCTGGGAAGCGCCCCTTGGCCGATCCGGTAGGTCGGCCACCGCGAGCTACGCTTTCCTTCACGCGCGGACCCCTCCGGGGAATCCGCGCTCCAGCGCAACGTAAACGTTGCTCGGGGGCGCCGCCGCTTCGCGGCCAACGGCCTCCCCAGCCACGTTTGGGAAGGGCACCTACGGTACCCTGCCCGGCACTGGCCCCCTCGTTTCCTCGGAGGTGTTCCTGTACGTCACACTGAGGACGCCGTTGGCCGCGAAACGCGGCGCGGGGCAAGCCCCCCAACTGAAACCGGTCGCCTTGGGGCTCCCTATTTCGGCGCGACGGTACCGAGCCCCAAAACGGTCCCCCGGACCGTTTTTGGGGGGCTCGGTACCTGCTTGAAATTTTCCGTCGGCTCCCCCCGGCCCTACGGCGACCAGCTGGGGCTGGTGCGCCTGCGGGGGACTCGGCGGAGCCTTCGTCCCCATCCGCCCGAAGGATCTGGGGCGGATGGCTCCCCTGTGCGCACACTTCGCGCACACAGCGCGCGTCATATGTGCCCACCGTGTACACGGATAGAGCGCGCATGGTGGGCACACACTGCGCGCAGTATGTGTACTACGCGCCCACAAACTGCGCATGTCGTTGTGTGAAGGGTACGCACACTTCGCACTTAAGTGCGCCTGCTAGGTGCAGATAGCGCACGTTTTGTGCGCTAACCCTCAGGAAACAAGTCGCCGAATTTTTCTTTCAAGGCGCGCTTGTCCTCGCTTGTCAATCCTTCATTTGTCTTCTCAACGAACTCGCTGCTGTCCTGAGCATTCGCGGGTGCTTTCTTCTGCCCTTGTGGGAGCACAAACTTTTCGTAGAACCGCACGCCTTCGACTGTTTGAGGTGGCTCGCGATAAACATTAACGTTTACCTCGGGTGGAGCGCTCGGGGGCAGGTCGGAAAGAAAGTGAACCAGTTCCCGACCCTCCGTCCAAATAATGCCTTCGCCAACACTCAAGCGGGCAAAATCTTCTGGACGCACGCGCCAATCATCTTCCTCATTTTCTGCGAAGCGTTGTGATTTTCCGCCAGCGTCAGCGCCATCTGGGGATGCGCTAGCCTTGTTTGTGTTTGTTCCGCTGCTTCGGTCTTCAGCAACGCTTCTGGCTGCGCGGGCTACGTTTCCGACTAGTGTTGCCGCTCGCTCGCATGCCGCAGCGTCCGCTAATTTGAAAAACACTTTCGTTTTGCAACCCGTCTCTACGATATCGACAAATTCGGGCGACACGTTGGCAAACTGGGCTGGTGTCTGCGTGAGTGGGATCAGCGAGACGCCAGAACTGCGATTTTGAGCGAACATGGTCTCCATCGCGGGCATCGAATATGAAGCGGCCTCATCCAGAAAGGCAAAAAACAACTTACGCTCGTTCTCGGGCTGGGCCTGAAGCCAGGAGAGGGCTGTGCGAAGGTCGGCGATAAAGATTTTTGCAAAATTCATTGAGGCTTCGGCTTTGCCCATGCTTGGCAAACTGACATAAATGATCTTTTGCTGCTTGATCGCCTTAAATAAATTGACCTCGGGGGAGTACGCCGATGTCACTTCACCGAATTTACCGGTCCCAAATGTTGCGAGACGACCAGCAATTCCGCCGAAGAGTTCCTGGAGACGTCGAACGTCGTATTGACCATTGGACGCGCGAAATTGGCCTAGCAAAAACAAAAAATCTGCCGTTGCAGCAGAGAATGGAGATTTCTTATTTAAATCCTTGGCGAAAGAGGCCATTGCTTCCGACGACCCAATTATGGTCGAAAGATCTCTGAAATTGAAGGCCAACCCTAATTGACGAAGTGCCGCTATCGTCGATTTGATGACACGCCGAGCTGCTTCCCGGTAATAGTCTTCTGCAGCCGTCTGCGCTACTGGGAGCAAGGCCAGGCAGCGGTCGGCGATTTCATCCTCATCTCCGAAAATAATAGGGTTATAAGTGTTGCTTTCAGTAGGGTTCCCCGGATTTATAAATAGAATATCTTTTTCACGGCCAGCTGATTTCGCAAAATAGAAAACGTCCCGAACATCGCTGCTGTCCAGCTTCGCGTCAATGAAAATCAGCCCGCCACCGCGATCAATTTGCTGTTTCATTAGCAATTTCGCCAACGAAGTTTTCCCGCTGCCTGGCGCACCGTATCCCAGCAAGTTATAGCGCAGAAGCTTGGCAGGCAGATAAATTCGCTGGCCCGTGTCTATGCGTTTTCCAAGACAGAACTCTGCTTTCTGATTTAACCCGTTGCTACTGATTATGGTCACTGGCGATTTAATCGCGTTCTTGGGTCGACGAGAAATAAGGAATCGATACGCAAACCAGCCTAGCGGCCCAACAATAAATAAAGCTTCAAGAAAGTTAATGAGGTAGATTAAAAATTCGCTTTCAAAAAAAATACCTGGATAAATAAAAAAACGAAGTGGCGTAAATCGTAAAGCACAGGCAAAAATCGAAGCCGTAATTATCCAAGTGTCTGCTGCACCGCCGACTCGCATACCGCGCCAGGCGGTCGATTCTCGGACTGAGCCAACGGGGTCAGCAGCACCTAATTCAGGCCATATTCTCTTTTTTGGAGTGACCAAGTGGAAGAGCCATCTGCCTACTGCCTTCCATGTTTTTCGGCACAGCCAAAATAGCCACCGGCCAAAGAATGCGATTGGCTCAAGCAGTCCTGTTTTCAGAAGCCAGTGCACAAACGGCCTAACTCCAGCTATGCATATATAAAAAACGAGTAAGGGGACAAAGGTAATGATTCCAAAAAATTTTATGGATTCAGCTTCCATTTTTAAAATCCTCCTGGCCGTCGTGGAGGATCTTTTCGCGCCACGCCTCCGGCAGTCGCGAATCCCAAATGACAGTTCGATATCCGGGTCTGGCAGGGGCCGGGAATTTTCCGTTGCGAACTAATCCCTTTAATCCGTTCTGTGAGATTCCCAGAAGTCGGGCCATATTGGCCCAGCCACGAATAAAAAGTGGCTTGTGATTAGTAGATTGGTTGTCCATGGTGAAACCAAAGGCCTCCTAATGAGCACGTTTAGGTCTAATTCTGCTCGATTGAGGCGTTTTGGCAACTGTGATTTTTCTTGCCGTACGGTATGCAAAAAAAATTATTGCGTACCTCTGAGTATTCGCGCGTAGTAAATGATCCCAGTGCGTAGTCCTTACGTAATGCATGAGTCAAAATAACTCAATAAAATCAATGGCTTGCAGTTGTTTGTTTGCCACGAATCGTGCAAAATGTTGGTGTCTCTGGCCTTCCCCTGGCGCATCTAGAGACGTCACCCAGAGACGTCACCCTCCCAAAAAAAGGGACTAGATTTTCGAGGGCAACCAGCCTTCAAAAACTGGAGCAAAGCAAATGGAAATGGATTTAGACAAGCTAGCCTGCCTCGACCATGGGCGAGTGCTTGATTTGACGAGCCTTTCAAAAAGCACATTAAGTCGATTGGTCCGGGCAGGGCAATTTCCTTCCCCAAAAAAATTCAAAAGCGTCAATAAGCGCTATTGGGCCGCCGAAGAGGTTTATGAATGGCTGCAAAACCAACGAAGTTAGGACCTAGGAAAAACCATCATGACGCGACTTTTACTTGGTGTGCCTCTTTCAGAAAAGATTTTGCAAGATCGACGTTTCCTTTTTGCTCCTTTCGTTTTTTCTTTTTTTGGAACAATAGGGGGTGCGATTTTTTGGGTTTTTGCCAGCTTGGTTTCGTGGTCTTGGGCTCCTTTCGTCTTTTGCGTTTCTGTTTTTCTTGCGTTTGTGGCTCCGCTTTTGGTCGTGTGGATGGCCATTTACGTGATAGTCACAGCGGAAATTTTCTTTTTCCAGATTTCTCTAGGTTGGAAAAAACATGAAAAAAAATAGCGAAATCGTGACACTCGACAGCGACCGCGTCATTCACGAATGTCGACTAGCCTTCCTGGAAGAGCGCTTTCGAAGCGAAATCAATGATGCTGGTCGATTGGCAGTCCTCAATGCTTATGCGTTGGAAGCATTGCTGGTCGGTCGCTTTTGGCGCTTGGGTTTTGATGGCAAGCCTTTTGCATGGGTAATTTTTGATTCGAAAACGACGGCAGTACAGGTGGGCCGCCATGTGTTTCGCGTGTTTTCATCAATGCCGGGGATGGTCGACACGCTGGATGATCAGCTAGGACTTGCGTTTGCTGACCACTGGCGAACGTTGGTTTTGGATTCGATGCCACTCCAGCCGATGCCACTCCAGCTTCACTGAGGCTTACCAATCATGCTCAGCCGAGTTGTTGCGACGGTGCTCCTCGTCACTTTTTCGACGCAGGTATACGCCATTACGTGCGGTCCATTGCAAACGATAGAGAGTCGGTGTGCAAAGCAGGTCAATTACGGCGGACAGATCGTGTGCGCCCCGGATGGGTGGGAGGAATATTGCCAAGACATCACCAACCCAGCGACCGACACGCCGGATTACGGTGTTCGGAAATGCGTGCAAACCGCGCGCACATGTGTTGACGACACTCCTGTCAAACGAATCAACGGCCTGGATGTTCCAAGCTCGGTGGTTGGTGGCTGCTGGAAGTGGCAAAGCACCTACACATGCTTGGGCGGTGAGAACGACAATACCTGCGACGTTTACGAGAATGATGCAGATTGCGCTGTAGCAACTCGCCAGTGCATCAACAATGACCCGGCTGCGGGTTGCCTGGAATGGGAAATTGGCTACCAGTGCATCGTCGAGCGGGGGACCGAGGGCACGATTAACGTATGCACTGACACAGAAATTTGTGTAGGCGGGGTTTGCTGGGACAGCGGGTACATGCCCGATGGGGATTTTGCGGAAGTGCTGACGCGAATGGAGATGGCTCGGCAAATCGGCGTCTATTCACCCGATGGCCTGGATATCTTTGCAGGAGAGGCCTCAAGCTGTCGCTCCATGCGTGGTGGTGGGCTGAAGAACTGCTGCACCACAGACACCTCAGCAAGATCAAACAACGCAACAATGGGGCAGGCAATCTCTGGTGCAGGAACCGCTGCAATCCGGGTTGGGTCGAAATTCGTTTTCGATGCGCTCTACGGCGACACGATCAACTGGGTTGCCTCTGGGTGGGCTGCTGCACTGGGCAGCAATGGTGGCCAAGGTGTTATCGACAGCATCTCGAACCCTGGTTTCGGGATGTATGGTTTTTCCATTGGCGGCACCGGAAGCTTCTTAGGTACGGCGGGCGTTCCGCTCGGATCAGTCGCGGGACAGCCGATGTTCTTCAATCCATATGCGCTCGCATTTGCGCTAGCCGTGCAATCGATAATGGCAGCCATGACATGCAGTGAAGACGAGGCCATGCTTGCAATGAGGCGAGGCGCAGGCTTGTGTTCAGATCGTATTGGAAGCTGGTGTGAGAGAGAAGTGCTCGGGGTTTGTATTACACGAAAAGAAAGCTACTGCTGCTATAACAGCAAACTGGCCAGGATCATCAACGTGCAGGGCCGAGCCCAACTCGGATTCGGTTGGGGTAACCCAGAAAGCCCAAGCTGCACTGGCTTTAGCGCATATGAGTTGCAGCAGATCGACTTCTCACAGATCGATCTGTCTGAATTCACGGGTGACGTGATGAGGGCAATCGATCTCAGCTATCTCACTTCAGACCATCAAGCGGCGGAGAACGGCGATTTTGTTGACGGTGCTTTGGGTAATGCATGCCAATCCACGTACGACGCCGTAGGAGGGGATATGTCGAAACTTCCTGCCGAGTGCAGGGGACTCGTAAATTGAGGGCAAACGATGCCGGAAATGACCATTTATGTGACCGGTGGAGTGGATTGGTTTTATACCGTTCTCAACGCCGTTGCGATGATTTTTAACAACGGCACTTTGCTGTCCGAAGTCACGTTGATGGGGGCAATGTTCGCCATTATTACGGGAGCCTGGTTCTACATTCAGC
Source organism: Bordetella sp. 15P40C-2 (assembly GCF_009763235.1). Lineage (NCBI taxonomy): Bacteria > Pseudomonadati > Pseudomonadota > Betaproteobacteria > Burkholderiales > Alcaligenaceae > Bordetella > Bordetella sp. 15P40C-2. Next base: position 30,849 of record NZ_WSJA01000035.1, on the reverse strand, counting down.
GCAATATCGGCTCGGGCCTGTTGAAATCGCATACCTGGCTTGAGCACGCTTTCATCATGACGGTCGTGTTTTCCGTCTCATGCGTGCCGACGCGAGTCACGATTCAGGGTATCTACGGCACACAAAGCGCAGCGGTCGTAGACAATGTGCCGCTGGTTGCTGCTCTTCCCGCGTCCGTTTTCAGCACAATCTCTCACGAGCTTTTCTTGGCTGCGGACACAGCGTTCCAGTCGGTGTCAGGTAGCTACATGTCCACTTCGGAGGAGGGATTCGCCGCCCCGCTCAAGGTGCTTTACGCGATGCGTGGCGGTCTTGAATTTGTTTCGAGTGATTTGGCCGCATCCATTCGTGCTTATGCTGCACGGTGCAGTCGCGGCTCAAGTATTACGATGGAGGGATTGAGTCGGAGCACGGATCTGTTGACGTATTTGACGACAAACGCGCGAGCAGGGGGGGTATCTGAAACTTATCTAAATCTCAACGGAACCCCTACCACGAACGGCCCCTATCAAACTCAATCTGCTCAAGCAGAGATGGTGTCCTGCAATGACGCGGCGGCTCGCATCGTGGCGGGCTGGACTGAATTCGAGTCGCCTACGACGGGCGCGACAAGTAGCGATTTTGAGACCTTGCTTAATTACAACATCAAGGAAACGTCCAATGCAGGTTCACCTGAAGTTCGCGCCAACGCCGCTACCTATCAGAATGCATTTAATCAATTGATTGGAAGCTCTGGCCAGTCTGCGCAGAAGTTCATGCAGAACTCTTTGATGGCCGATTTGCTCGCGGACACCTACCGCTGCATGAGCCGAGGTACCAGCCACGCAGATATGCTCAGCTGCACGCAGTTGCAGCACAATGCGATGGAGGCCTACAAGGTTGACGCGACAGCTTCTGCAAACATGTTCACCAAGACCATGTTGCCCGCGATGACGCTGTTGCAGCTTCTGTTTTTTGCGTTTGGCGTCATCATTTTCTTCTATGGAATGCTGCGCGGTGCGTTGGTGTTGTCGGCACTGGCCAAGTACATGGTGTTTGGCATGTGGGTGTTTTCGTGGCTACCCTTCGTCGCGGTCATCAACGCTTTTATCCAGTGGATGGTTGTCGATAAGGTTAACTCGATTGCCAATGAAGGGCTGACCATGGCCAACAAGAGTGTCTATATGTACGACACCTTGTCCACTAACCTCGCCATGGCAAGTGATCTGCTGGCGATTACGCCGCTCATGACACTGGGACTATTGACAGGTGGCGCGTACGCCATGACGGGCGTTGCGCAGCGTCTATCCGCTCCTCGTGATTATGTGGATGAGAAGCAGGCCGCACCGGCAACGAGCAGTGTTAGCCCGGTGGTGCAGACCACGGCGATGCACACGAGCAACGCCTACAAGGGGATTCAGAGTTCTGACTACCTCGAGCCTGAATATTCTGTGTCGGGCAGCCTCCAAAACTTGGAACAGTCGGCGCACAGCCAATCGATTTCGTCCTCTATTGACTCTGTTCGCGCCGCGCAACAATACATCGGCTCAGCAAAGCAAGATTTGGGTGGGCGGACCGTCACAAATAGCGGTGGTAGGTCGTATGATCTTTCCAAAGTGAATTTGGAAGAATACGCGGAGCGCGAAAGTACCGAGTATGTCAACAACCAAGGTTTCAGCGACCAGCGCAAAGCTGAGGTAAACGCTGGCGTACGAGCTGCATATAAGATGGTTACGGCAGGTGCAATCTCAATGTCTGATGTGTTGGCCAAAACGGATGATCACAACGTCCGCGACGCACTCGCGGCTGGATACTCCTCGGCAGATAAATATGCCGAGGGGGTCAAGGAGGCGATATCGGATGAAGTGGCGACACGTGGCGGCACGCTCACGAGTCGAACAATTGAAAGCGGCGATAGATACGAGGCGGCACGGCGGAAGTCTATCGCGGACCAAAATTCCTGGACCGCCATTTCTGCGCGGAGCCAAGAAATAGGGGAAAAATACACCCTCAGTGCATCGTCCATAAATCAGGCTCTTACCGAAAACCCTGATATTGCGCACGACTTACACCAGGAGGGCGTTCGCCTTCGGAATGAATATGGCGACAACTATGATGCTTTTTACAATCAGGCACGGCGATTCATCACGGCGGGTGGTAAAACGTACTACGAGAATGCCGATGAATTGACTGTTTTGCATACTTTGGGCACGTTCGGCAACCATGATGAAAAAGCGCAAAAAACACGAGACCAAATAATTACTACACTGGCAGGAGTCAGTCCAATTGCAGATGGCTCATCGGCCAATCGTGATATTGGCACAGCAGCTGTCGGCATTAGTCCAACAGCACACGGCCTTGGATCCAACGTAGCTGATTATGTTCAGCAAGGCCCGAGAGCTAATGGTGTGCGTTCGGCAAGCCAGATGTCAGATGCTGCTTCAGCCAACGATACACCTGAAAACGGTGGGGCCAGTATTGTTTTTTCCATGGAAAAAGCAGCGGATGCGCGTAGGGAGCGGGCTGGCAATAATTCCGGTGGGAATGAGGCTGCCGTTGCTGTTCGATCTGGAGACGCTGATGCTGCGGCTGCGAGGGCCGAATTGAATTCGGCTACTGGTACGCAGGAGCGCCGCTACAGAGAAACGATCGAAGCTTACGCGAGCAACAATTCTGCCGTGGCGACGGCTAGCACCACAGCAGCGGGCGTAATGAATGAAGCTGCGTATCGCCATGTCCATTCGTCGACAGAAGTTCAACAGCAAGCCACGCAAGCAGCCTCACAAAACGTTTTTGGTCAGGACATTGCGACATCTGCTGATGGCACTTCTGTAAAAACACCCGAAGCGTCAATTAAAGGAGCAACGCGCAACGATGACGGGACGGTGTCCGTTAATGTGAGGCGAGCAAAAAATACTGGCAACGAATCTGAAGACTAGTTGATCAGGTGACGGATGAAATGCAGTGTGGTGAGCGATACTTCTCCAGGCTCCTAGGCGAGCGCGCGCGTATTTCGAGATGCATTTCATCCGTCACGCTGCTATCTGTTGTTGTGTGTTTCTGCTAAATTTTGAACGCTCGTCGTGGATGATGATGGGTAAGGCACCGGCTCAAAAAAGGAAAACCATGAAACCTTCTAAGGGAACAGGCGCAGCGACCGATATGCCGTCCTGGAAAATAAAGCTGTACCAAATAATCTGCGGAGAGGCGCAACTTATTTCGCCGATTTGGAAGCTTCGCCTGATGTTCCTTGGCGTGTTCGCCGCGCTCGTGCTGGCAATGTTCGTCATGCCTTTATTAGTTTTGCTCGTCGTTCCCCTCTTGATGTCGGTCTTCAAATGGTCGGCGGTAGCTTGGGCGGCGGAGAGTGTGTTGGAGAAGCACGCTCTGGAAGGTGGCGATGTTGAGACTAGGAAGAGAAAGCGTGCTCAACGTGTTCGGCGATTAAAGCGTGCCCGTCAACCTTGAATTGGATTTTCATGGGGCGCCGGAGTCATAACTGCAACAGGCACTGGAGAGGTTTGTGCAATCAGAGGCGTCGCGGCGGCTGGCTCGACTGAGGGGGAGTAATCCAGACCTCAAACCTATTCCACGCCGAGATGCTATTTAGTTAGGTGGCTCAATATGTAGCCACCGCCCCAGCACTGCCTTGACACAGGCCTGGCAAAAATCAAGGCGAACACGGGCACCATCCCCGAACACTGAGTCGTACCCCCCAATAAAGTCGATTGAGTGTTTTTCAGAGAATTCCTGACCATCGCGCAACATATGAAGCCCGCAGCGGTCACATGTGCAGCCGGAGACTTCCTGAATAGTTTTTTCCGTGTATTCGAGCATAGTGATAAGTCTGGAGTGCAGTAGTTTAGGGGGAATCCAAGGGCTTTTAAAGCCACTTTCGTCTACTTTGAGTGCCTATAACTATAATTATCGGCAGTGTAATTTTTAAGGGATTCTTCGGTATTTTCACAACCTGGGCGGTATCTCAAGCGCAAGGTTTTGTGGTGGTGTTTAGGTTGAGTTTCGTGCTTAGCAGCAAGGTTTTATGGTGGTGCTTAGGTTTTAACTCAAACGTCAGTTGTGGCATTGTCAGTCTCGACAATGCCTCGCAAAAATACGGACAGGCTCCAAAAAGCCACTTCGCTATCCAGCGAAGTGGCTTTTTCTATCTCGCTTCATTCTGTTCGATTGACGCTGAGAAGCTGGCCTTTTGTTCTGCGCAAGTCGGTTGAAAATCGGATAAGCGCAAGAGCTGGTAGTTCTCGTTTACCAAGGTAAGCCTACGGCCCACTTTCAGCACGCGTACCCTGTCGCCCAGGTCTACGCAGTGGTAGTCGGTAATGCGTTTCACGTAGTCGACTGCGACAGGTACGTTAACCAGGTCTCCTTCGCCGTCTCTACGAACCATGTATTCGACTCGTGGAGCATTTAAAGCGCTGACGATATCGAGAATGGCTCCGATGCCACCGAGCGCCATTCCACCTTGAAGGCTCGACATGCCGCCAATGTTGGCTGCGACAGCGCCACCAATGCCCGCGTCACCAACCATGTCGCCTGCGCCTTTGGAAATATTGTGGACCGTGCCATTCTTCTCGGTAACGCGGACCTCTTCAAGTACACCTCTCGCAACGACCGGATCGCCGTATACATATTCTTGCCCGTTTTTCGTGTACGGTTTGTAGTCCTGTACCGTGTCGCACCCCGCAAGCGACAGATATACGCTGCTGGCTAGAAAAATCTTGTAGATGCACTTCATTGATCAACTCTCCAAGTGACTAAGTTGTTAAACGATCTGAAATCCGCATTTTTCTCACTGCCAAATCGATTGCTCCGAGCAGAAATCGAAAACCACCGTCATAGTTGCTTGCCGCAGCAGGGGTTGCCTCTGGCGGGGCAGAAAAAGCATCAGCAAACTTTTGTGTTCGAGGGTTCAGAATTTGTTTTTTATCTCCGATCCAACGTACTCCCGGGTCGGCTTGGCCGGAAAGTTCTCCCTTAGTTTGGAAGCACTTCCTATTTATGGCGTCTCGCCGTTTTTTCTGCTTTCGATTTCTATACAAGGATGACAAAGTTTCATCTGGTTCAAGCAGCTCTACACAAATAGCGGCAACGGCCTGAACTTTTTCTACAGCGTTCGCTTTTCGCGCATGGACGGACGATAATCGGGCTTTTTTACTTTGACTTTGGCCATCGATTAGTATTTTAATTATTGTGTCGGCCCAGGGTACGAAAGAATCTTCGAGTTTGTTAAAGCATTTCAGCCTAACCTCATTTTCGGCAGTGTGAATTAAGCGAGTGTCTTTCTCGAATTTCTCGACACGAACAATTTCAGCCCCAAAATCCTCAACGACAGAGGGGGCATCGCAGACAGCCTTAAATATGTTCACAACGATAAACGCAAGCTCCCAATTTGTCAGCCCGAGCAAACGCCGTATTAGCTTCCATGTTTGAGCTTCTTTTTTTTTCTCTGTAAATTTTTGCGGTAATTCATGTTCGGCCTGAAGCCGTATTTTTAGTGTTTTGATGTCAGCAATTTCATTAGCCGTAGCTTCAACCTCGTTCCCAAGACTGTTTTCGCCATCGCCATCGCCATCAAAATATCTATAAACAAAGGACGATACCGTACTCTCGATTGTATGGACCCAAAGATCCCAAGAGCATTCGCCATACCTGTTTTTTTGGAAATCATCTAATTTTTTCCAATATGTGAGTTCGTCTTCTTCTTTTGAGATGCTAGACAAAAAAACATATGCCGAAGCGAAGGCACCACCTTTCGGTAATTCGCCGCGCCCAGTGGTCAACTCACGATTTAGTAATGCCGACCGTAACCTGTGAACGACATGGCACACGAGGATGTGGGATGCGTCGATGCCAAGCTGTTCCTTGGCACCAATGATTGCCGTTCTTGGGTAGGTGGTCTCTTCAGGCAGGAGCAATTCTTCTGTATAAAACCGTTGTGCGAAGGGCTTGCGGCCAAGCGCTATTTTCTCTTCAATCGTTTTTAGCCTCTGCCTGAATTCGTCAATCCGCATGCCTTTTGTCTCCGTCGAGCGCCGCAAGCAAGCCATCAGTCTGCAAATGTGTGTATCTGAGGAGCATCTGCATGGTTTTATGACCTGAAATCCGTTGAACTTGGAGCGGATGAAGCCCAAGCTCAAAAAGTCTCGAAATGCCCTCGTGCCTCAAATCATGCCATCGCAAATCCCTCAGGTATGCGTCATCCGGTTCGCACCCGATACGTGTGCACGAGTCCTCGTAGGTACGGCGCGCGTCAGCCTTGGCCCTTTTCCAGGCACATACGACGGCGTTAGCTGTGCAGCCGAATACCTCTTGGCCAGCCTTCATCTGATAAAGTCGACGCAAGATTTTGATTGCTCGCTTGGTCAATGGCAAAGATGGAGGAATTCCTTTGTTTTCGGCCGTGCGCGCTGTAGCTGGAATTCTAATGACCCTTCGTTGAATGTCTATCCACTGCCACTTCAGCGAGAACAAGGAGCCTTGCCGAAGCGTGGTTTCAATGGCTAGAGCAAAGGCATGTGCAGCCCACACATTACCCTGAGCCCGTCGAAGTTGCTTGTAGAGTCGATAGAACTCACCTGGCATCAGGCGCCGTTCCCTCGCTCGGCTACCTCCTGGTTTTTGCAAGTCGGCAATCGGATTTTCCAGGCCGTCATAGCCCCATTCTTTCCTTGCCAGGTTGTAGAGGCGACTAACAAAGGCCAACTCTAAGCGCACGGTGTTGTCTGCTCGCCCCGCGCGCTTTCTTGCATCACGGTAGCGCGCGAAATCCGCTGTAGATAAGGAATCAAGCGATCGCTTGGCGAGTGAGGTATCAAGCCAGTGTCTGATGCGCTGACGTTCCTGCACTGGGTAGCGTCGTCCGGACGCAACGTTTTTCTCGTACAGGCGAAGCAGATCGCCCAACGTGTTCGATTTGATCTTGCGGAACTGAATCGTCGCGCCTGCTTCGATGGCGACCTCGGCCTTGCGCCCATAGGCTTCAGCGTCGGCCTTACGGTCAAACGTGGCACTCATGCTGCGACCGCGACGGCGTACCCAGACTCGATAGGTGCCGTTAGCTTGCTTTTGGATGTACATGTTGCGTGGAACCTCTAAAGCTTGACGTTGGAGAAACGTCCGGTTCCGATTTTCGTGCACGGAATTTGCACGAAATGCCCTTTTGTGTTTTTGTTCAAACGCAATCGGGCATACCCAAGAAAAGAAAAAAGCCAATGAAATCATTGGCTTAGTTCTAGATATCCTTGGTGGCGCATCCCTGATTCGAACAGGGGACCTGCGGATTATGATTCCGTCGCTCTAACCGGCTGAGCTAATGCGCCTAAACATCAACAAGCAAGCTTGTCTTTGTTTTTCTTGCTAGGGTGTGTTCCCTGGCAAGAACAAAATTCTAGCACGGTTTTTTTTCGCAATGCAAGCGTCTGGCGAAAATTTTTTAGCAAATATCTCGCGCCAACCGAATTCCCGAAAATTGCCAGCGGGCATCGGGTGGGAAGAAATTGCGATAGGTCGCCCGGATATGGCTGGCCGGCGTGGCAAATGAGCCACCTCGCAATACATACTGATTGCACATGAACTTCCCGTTGTACTCACCCACAGCCCCAGGCGGAGGTGTAAACCCGGGATAAGCCTCATATGGGCTGCAAGTCCATTCCCATGCATCGCCATAAAGCTGGAGCAGGCGCGGGGCCGTGCTGGATGGGGCCCGCGCCGCTAATGCGCTCAGGTGGCTTTGTTCGAGCATATTTGCATGCGCGGCAAGACGGCAGTCGTCACCGGCCACCGCTCTTAACTGCCGCGCCGCATGCTCCCATTCCGCTTCGCGTGGCAAACGGGCGCCGGCCCAACGGGCGTATGCATCGGCCTCGAAATAAGTCACATGCGTCACCGGCGCATCCGGGTCTATCGGCTGCAACCCATGCAAGGTGAAAACCTGCCACGTATCGTCGTCGCGTTCCCAATACAGCGGCGCTTGCCAATGCTCCGCACAGACGCGATCCCAGCCCAAGGACAGCCATAGGTCTGGGCGTTCATAGCCTCCATCTTGCATGAAGGCCAGATACTCCCGCTGGGTCACCAACCGGTTTGCAAGGCTGAACGGCTGCAACAGCACCTCGTGAGCCGGCCCTTCGTTGTCAAAGGCAAAAGCATCATTCGAGTCATGCCCCAACCGGGTACGGCCCCCATCGTAATCCAGCCAGTTGAGAGCAATGGTTGCTACGGCATTCGACGGCGCATCCAAGGCATAGGCGGGCTTGATCGGATTCATCGACAAGGCATGCTTGATATCGGTGAGGATCAACTCCTGATGCTGTTGTTCATGATTGAGCCCAAGCTCCACCAGCTCCTCGAACGCACTATCCGAACCCGCAAGCCGCCCGATAAGCGCCAGCATGGCGGCATCGACCGCCTCGCGATAACGCCAGATGTCCGCAAGCGGCGGGCGAGACAACAGTCCTCGCTGAGGCCGGGGATGTCGGGCTCCTACCGCGTTGTAGTAGGAGTTGAACAGCATCCGATACTGGGGATGAAAGGGTTGCCATCCCGTATCGAACCGGCTCAACACAAAGGTCTCAAAAAACCAGGTCGTATGAGCCAGATGCCACTTGACCGGGCTGCAATCGGGCATGGATTGCAGCTGGCAATCCTCGTCGCTCAGTGGCGCGGCAAGCGCGTGCGTCTGTTGACGCACCTCGCGAAATCGTTGGCCCAGCGTCTCGGAGCGGGCTTTCGTAGACGGGTGCGTGAGCAGACAGACAGGATCCATGTGTGGTGCGCTCCGTGAAGGATTCGTTTAATGGCGCGATTCGGGCGAGCGTGCGCTGTAGACGGAAAACCAACCGCGGCTATCCGTCCAATGCTGAATCTGCGTAAAGCCCGCGCTCATCAGCAGCTGGGTGAAATCCTCGGGCGTATATTTGTAGGAGTTCTCTGTGTGAATCCGTTCGCCTCGACTGAATGAGCGCTGGCCGCCCGGCCAGTTCACGACAACATCTGCCTGCGCCTGCAGGAACATTTGTATGCGCGAATGTGCCTCATCGTAGACTGCCACATGCTTCCAATCCTGCACGTCGAAGTCACTGCCCAACTGCAGATTGACATGCCGTAAGAGATTCAAATTGAATGCGGCAGTCAGGTGCAAGGCATCATCGTAGGCAGGCTCCAGAATGTCGCGCGACTTGACGCGGTCTACCCCGATGAGCAGGCCTCCGCCCGGACATAACGAACACACTTGCGAGAGGAGAAGTTGCGCCTGAGCAGGATCCAGATTACCGATGCTCGAACCCGGGTAGAAGAACAACCTGCCGCGCGAGGCGATATGTGCTGGCAGACTCAGCGCCTGTTGATGAAAATCTTGACCGACAGGGTGTATCCGAATCGAGGGATGCCGATGACGCAAGCGCTCCACGGCCGCCAACAAGAAATCAACCGAGATGTCGATCGGCACGTAGCTTTCAGGACGCAGCAGCGGAAAGAGTTTTTCTGCCTTATCGCAATCGCCCGCGCCTAGATCGATCAAGGCCTGCACCTGCCCCACATGTCGGGCGATCTCATCGGCATGATCTTGCAGGATTTCCGCCTCGCATCGCGTGGGGTAGTATTCCGGTAACTGCGTGATCGCGGTGAAGAGGCTCGAACCTAGCGTGTCGTAGAGGTACTTCGGCTCGATATGCGCGGGTTGGTCTAACAACCCCGCTTGAAGTGCATCGTCGAGATCGGCGGGCCTGTCCTCTTTATCGGACGCCAGCGCGTGTGGAGGTATAAGGGATTCCACCGGGGTGGAGGCGAGCATGCTGCGGGGCTGAACCATGGGCGGTTTCCTTGCAGATTTGCGTGGCACGGATCCTATTGTGGGCATTAGTGCCTTTGTGTTGTCAAGCGCGAAGCGCGCGGCGTGCAGGATCTGTAGCCGTGGCGAGGCAAATGCAACCGCGCAAGCGCCGGCTGCGACAAGAATGCAATTTTTGTTAACCAGACGCAGCGAATCATTAGGAATCGCGCTTTGTCGCCGCTGGCCGGAAATAACGCTTTACCGGTGGTTGCCAACCAGAGAGGACAAGCGGACGCACCCCGCGCAGAATACGCTCGTGCTTCCTGTCTGGGTCCCTGTATGTCCCTCATGATTGTTGCGCGTTTCGATAGTCTTCCCTCGGCAAAGAGCGCAGCGCACGCTCTGGTCGCGGAGGGAATCCCCGAAGAGTCCGTACGCTTGTTTCGTCGCGCGCGGCAAACCGCGCGACCCACGCCATTTCGTCAATGGTCGACCCGCTTTCGGCTGGCTTGGCGCGCGGCGCTCTTAGCTGCTTTTGGTACGCTGGTCGCTACATTCGTCGCGTTGGTAGCGGGCGGCACGGACGTTACGTTGGTGTTTGCTGCCGTCATAGGCGCCTGTATGGGCGCGTCGATGGGCGCTTGGTGGGCCGGAAGATGGTTGGCGGCATGGCGCATGGCGTGGCTGCAACGCGTGCGCGAGTCGGGGCAGGGGGCGCTATTAGCGGTGCAGGTCAGCCATGCGCGCGAGGATGCGGTGCTCGCATTACTGCGCGACGCCGGCGGATTTCAGATCGATCTTGAATATGGCGCGTGGTGCGATGGGCGGTGGGTAGAGCGCGGCCCCGGACGACGCGAGAGGCCGCATCCGCGCGCTGCGGCCCCGCGCATGACTCAATGCAGCTGTAATCTCGCCCGATAAGGCTCAGCTATCTGGCGCAGATCAGCTGGCCTGAGGCGCCACGGCGTGGAACCCACCTGACTGCACCTTATGCAACGCGGCTAACGCGGTCGTCACATCCTGCAGAGGCTTAAACGAATCTGCACTCGCCATCGCCCATCCCACCTGATATAGATTGTGCCGGAACACGCCTTTGAGGAGCTCACCGGGTTCCAGTTGCGGATACAACGCGGATAACAGCCTGACTTCACTGGGTGAAATGCGGCGCGCAATATGGTGCGGGCGCAATTGCCCGGGATGGGTCAGCCCCGCGGCTTGCAGCAGTTCCGCCAACGCATGCAACGTGTTGCGATGAAAGTTGGCGACGCGTTTTGCTTTATCCGGCACCACCAACGCGCGCTGGCGGCGTGGGTCCTGCGTGGCGACGCCGGTGGGGCATTTGTCGGTGTGACAGGCCTGTGCCTGAACGCAGCCCACGGCAAACATAAAGCCGCGCCCAGCGTTGCACCAATCAGCCCCCATCGCCATGGCGCGCGCCATATCAAAGGCCGTGATGATCTTGCCGGCCGCCCCGATCCGAATACGGTCGCGCAGATTGACGCCGATCAGCGTGTTATGGACCAGGCGCAACGCTTCCCGCAATGGCGTGCCCACGTGATCGACAAACTCCACCGGCGCTGCGCCTGTCCCGCCCTCGGCGCCATCGACCACGATGAAATCGGGCGTGATGCCGGTTTCGAGCATGGCCTTGACCATCGCGAACCATTCCCACGGGTGGCCCATACAGAACTTGAATCCTACTGGCTTGCCGCCCGATAGCCTGCGCAGGCGAGCCACAAAATGCATGAGTCCGATAGGCGAGTCGAAGGCGCTGTGACTGGACGGCGAATTGCAGTCTTTCCCCGGCGCCACCCCGCGCGCCTCCGCGATTTCCAGCGTTACCTTGGCGCCTGGCAAGATCCCGCCATGGCCGGGTTTTGCCCCTTGAGACAACTTGATTTCGATCATCTTGACCTGCGGTGTGCAGGCGTTGCGCACAAAGGCTTCCTCGGAAAAGGCGCCGTTCTCATCGCGACATCCAAAATAGCCCGAGCCGATATTCCAAACCAATGACCCGCCGGGCTCACGATGGTAGCGACTAATGCCGCCTTCGCCTGTGTCGTGAGCGAAGTTGCCTTGGCGCGCTCCCTCATTAAGTGCGAGCACGGCGTTAGCCGACAGCGCGCCGAAACTCATGGCCGAGATGTTAAACGCGGACATCGAATACGGCTGTGTACATTCCGGGCCGCCAACGGTCACGCGGAAGTCCGGATCGGCGATTTGAGAGGGCACCAACGAATGATTGATCCATTCATAGCGGTCGCCGTAGACGTCTTCCTGCGTGCCAAACGGCCGCTTGTCGATATCCTGTTTCGCGCGTTGATAGACGATCGATCGCTGCGCGCGGGAAAAGGGTGCGGCATTGGTGTCGTCTTCGAGGAAATATTGACGGATCTCGGGCCGAATGAATTCGAACAGATAGCGCAGATTCCCGATTACCGGATAATTGCGTCGTATCGAGTGGCGCGTCTGGATCAGGTCATAGACGCCCAGGATGGACAGCGCGATCAGCGGCACCGCCGCCCATAGCCACCTGAGCGTCTCCACGCGCGCCAGGACCAGCGCGGCGATGGCGGCGATGATAATCAATGCAAACGCCGTGTATCGGCCAAAAATCCAACTCATGCAGGCGTCTCCCGGAAAATCGATAGTGGGCAAACCATAGCAGGGTTCTACGCCGACATGCCAGTCGACGCGCGCAGGTTACCTGAATTCTTTCTCGGCTGGCCGGCCCGAGCGTCTACTGTAGACGCCAGGCCAAGGCCGAGAGCGTTACGACCAGCACCGGCAATGTCAAAACAATGCCGACCTTGAAGTAGTAGCCCCATGTGATGCGCAGACCCTTGCGCGCCAGAATATGCAGCCACAGCAATGTGGCGAGACTGCCTATCGGCGTTATTTTCGGCCCGAGGTCCGTGCCGATGACATTCGCGTAAATCATCGCGTCCCGGATGACCTCTGTCGTTGCTGTGTCTGCGATCGCGAGCGCACCTACCAGCACCGCCGGCAGGTTGTTCAGTATCGATGCCAGAATGGCCATCACCAGACCCGTGCCGAGCGACGCGGCCCATAGCCCCGCCTGTGCAAACATCTCCAGCGCCTGCGTCAGATATGCAGTCAGACCCGCGTTACGCAGGCCGTAGACCACCAAATACATTCCTAGCGAAAACACCACGATATGCCATGGCGCTTCCCGCATCACGCGGCGCGTGCCAATGATGTGTTGCTGGCCGGCGACCAGCAGCAATACCGCCGCGCCCGCCGCCGCAATCGCACTCACGGGGATGCCCATCGGCTCCAGAATAAAGAACCCTGCCAAGAGCAGAACAAGCACGGCCATCCCGACCCTGAACGTGATCGGATCGACAATTGCCGAGCTGGGTGCCGGCAACTGAGTTGCATCGTAGCGCGCGGGGATCTGCCGTCGAAAATACCAGAACAAAATCGCCAACGAAGCCGCCACCGCCGCCATGTTCACTGGCACCATGACAGAGGCGTAGCGGCCAAAGCCAATGTCAAAGAAATCCGCCGACACGATGTTGACCAGGTTGGAGACGACGAGCGGTGTGCTTGCTGTATCCGCAATGAATCCTGCCGCCATCACAAAGGCCAGAGTTGCTCCCACGCCGAATCCCAGCGCCAGCAGCATTTCCATAACGATAGGCGTCAGAATCAATGCGGCCCCATCATTGGCGAACAAGGCTGACACCGCCGCACCGAGCAAGACGATCAACGCAAAAAGCCAATGACCCCGTCCGCCGCCCCAGCGCGCGACATGCAACGCCGCCCATTTAAAGAACCCGGCGGCATCCAGAATCAAGCTCGTGATGATAATGGTGATAAAGGTGGCCGTGGCGTTCCATACGATGTCCCAGACAGCGACGACATCGCTTGGCTGCACGACGCCGGTTGCGAGCGCCACCAGCGCACCCGCCGAGGCGCTCCAGCCAATATTTAAGCCGCGCGGCTGCCAGATGACGAATATCAGGGTGACGATAAAAATCGCGGCGGGCAGCAGCATGATGTTCGGATGTTTTTAAGACAAATGTTGTTGACCGATCCAGGCCACAAGAATCGAAACCGTGACTGTGGACAAGAGGGTCGAAATCAAGATCGCGCGCGAAGCCGTGCGAGCGTCGCGCCCATAAAGTTGCGCGAGCATAAAGGGCCCCGTGCCGATGGGCAATGCGCACATCAACACCGCGGTCCAGGCCCACAGGGGCGGGGCCGGGAATACGACAAACACCAACAAGGCGGTTGCAGCGGGGTGGAGCAGGAGTTTGCCGACGACGAGCCGCGCGACCGCCTTATGATCGCCGCCAGGTTCTGCTTGGGCGAGGAACAAACCGATCGTGACCAGCGCGCATGGGCTCGCAGACGCGCCCAAAAGCTCGACATAACGGTCAATGCCCACGGGCACGGATACACCCAAAAGCGAGCAGGCCAATCCCACCAGCGGCGCGATTAAAAGTGGATTACGCAAGAGGGCCTTAATCACTTTGCCCAAGGTAGAGGCGAGACTACGATTGCGATGCTGATCGAACTCGATCAGTGCAATCGACGTACTAAACAGCACACAGGCCGTCAACAGCGTACAAATAATCGCCGGGGCGAGACTGGCGGGCCCCAGCAGCGCGAGACATAAAGGGATGCCCATATATCCCGCGTTCGCATACGAGGCGGCCAGGCCCTGGATGCTTAAATCCGTTAGCCGCACGCCACGACGACGCGACAGCATCGCGCCGGCGATAAAGGTAATCGCCATGCCGCTGGCTATCGACAGAACGAAATACCCGGACATCAACCCGAGGTCTGCCGTGGCCATGGCGCGAAACAGCAAAGCGGGCAGCGACAAATAGGCGACGTAGCGATTCAGCGCATCGGTCGCAGTTGGCCCCAGAACACCCCAACGCGCGGCCAGCCACCCCGTCAAAATGAGAGCAAATACTGGCAATGCGGTAGAGACAACGGCGTCCATGACGTGGGGCGATGGGAAGGAGCGCACATTCTACTGCGGCTGTACGATTGCACGGACGTTGGCCCGTCGGCCGCGCATGGTCATGGGTTTTAGTAGGAGGTCTGCATGTCTGCATCAATGCCCGTTCGAATCGTTTTGGGATCATGGGATCAATTACGCGATGCCGCATATCCCGTGCGGCATGAGGTGTTTGTGGTTGAACAGAACGTGCCCGTGGAAATGGAACTCGACGACGACGATTCCGTGGCCCTGCATGCGGTGGCATACGGTCCGGATGGCACGGCGGTGGCGACAGGACGATTATTGCCGGACGGGCATATCGGGCGCATGGCCGTGCGCAAGGTTGCGCGGGGCAGGGGCGTGGGAGGGCAGGTGCTTGAGGCACTTGTCGAGCGCGGCCAGGCGGCTGGGCACCTCGTGTTAGCACTGAACGCTCAGGTACATGCGCGCGGGTTTTACGAAGCGCACGGTTTTTCGGCGGAAGGTGCTGAATTTATGGATGCTGGGATTCTTCATGTGGCTATGCTCCGAAGGACATGTCGCTAGACCATAACGGCTCGTGAGCGTGTCCAGCCCCTGGGTCTACTTCGTCAGGCCGCTTACGGCGACTTTCGTTAATGCTGAAAACAAATAAAAATATAGTGAAATAAAAATTAAAAATGACTATATTTGAGAGCTGTTCAGGCATCAATTTGTGGGCGGGCGGGGACGGCTATGGATGGCTTCGACCTCGCCCGGTATTGATCTTCAAACACGCCGCCCCTGGCGGGCATCGATACATAGAGGGCATCAAATGGCTGAGTATGTGGATTTGATAGTGCGCGTTAACAGCGCGGCAGAGAAAATCACGCCGGACTCGGGGTTTCAAGAGGATGTCGGAGCACTATCGGAACTGCACTCTGTTTTGGTCGAGGCTGGAGGCTCCCTGGATTCTGCATGGCGGGCGTCGCTGATGGCGCACGCGCGTGACCAACTGGACAGCATCACGGCACTTGTCGACGTGAAATACTTAACGCAGCCGGCGGAGAGGCTCGAGTTGACCCAGTCGATTGCCGCTACTCGCGCGTTCATTGAGTCCGGGGGGGATCCTGTCTGCTTCACTCAAGGTACCTGTATCGACACATCAAGGGGACCGGTTCCGATTGAGCAACTAACAGCGGGCGCGCAAGTTATGACGCCCCGCGGCGTATGCGCCGTGAAATGGATAGGCAGGCGAAATCTCAAAGCGTTGCAGCGCCTGCCGGAAAACGCCAGACGAACGCATTACCCCGTTCACATTGCTGCAGGTGCGCTCGGCGGCGGTTTGCCCACGCAACGATTGTCGGTATCGCCTGGGCATCACCTTTATATCGATGGTGTGCTGATTCGGGCACTCGATTTAATCAACGGCGTGAGCATCTTTCAAGACCCCGTCGTTGACAGCGTGCAGTATCTGCATATCGAACTAGAGACCTTCGATGTGATCCGCGCGCATGGCGTGTACTCAGAGTCGTGGGCGGACGGCGGAAATCGCAGCTTTTTCGATAATGCCGATGTGGTCTGTCTGCGGCCACAAGATCTAAAGCGCCGACGCGCGTCACGTCCTGGTTTCGAGGTCGTGCGACCGACAGGCAAGGGCAGTGAAAAGTTGCGTGCGATCCAACGTCGATTGGCCGAGTTGGCTGGAACGCTTGATACGGCGCTGCCAATAGCAGCCAGTACGGAATCGATCGAAACGCCAATGGGCTCGCCTGCCATGACCGGCGAACTCGCTGCGGCTTGACAGCCTCGTGCCGGCTCAGCCCTGCCACGGGCACGCCTGAGCCGGCTAAGCGCTCGTCTTACACTGTTGATGCCATTGTGTTGGCAAAAAACGCTAGCATTCAGCGCAGACAAAATAAAAAACCCCGAAGCTCTAGAGCAATCGGGGTTTTTGGCGCACCGCGAAGGTAAGTCGCAGTGTAGTAATTGGTGCCCAGGAGAGGACTCGAACCTCCACACCTTGCGGCACATGGACCTGAACCATGCGCGTCTACCAATTCCGCCACCTGGGCATTGAGTCTCACGCGCTTATTTCTAAATGCGTTTGAACATCAGAGGACGCGAATTATGCACGCTTTTTTGGCAGTGCGCAAATCGAATGCCAATTTAATGTAAAAATTGCGGGCGGGTCTCGCCGCATCGGACGAACCACGTTTTCATAGGCGCCGTTTTCATGGGAATGTCTCCTTCAAAAGCACGCGGCGCAGACGCGCGTACTGCAACGGCCGCTATCAGTGGTGTAGCAGCTGGCGATGCGGCGAGCGGCAATGATGCTAGCGGCGCCGCCATGGCCAACGGCGTCGTGCGCAAGCGCGCGATGTGTGAGCGCTGCCATCGGCCCGCAACTCACTGTCTATGCAGCTTAATCCCTGCCCTCGATAGCCGTACACGAGTCGTGGTGTTGCAGCATCCCGATGAATCGCGCCACGCCTTGAATACGGCAAGACTCGCCGTCCTGGGATTGAAAAATGCGCAGCTGCATGTCGGGACGGAATTTGATTCGGCGGTGTGGCAAGTCGAGGGCTATCGCCCGCACCTGCTGTTTCCCGGAGAGGACGCGACCGTGTTGACCCGGGACTCGGTTATGGAACCCACCTACACCCCAAGCTTGCTTGTCGTGCCCGACGGCACTTGGCGTCATGCACGGCAGTTGTTGTCACACCATCCCGGATTAGCGGCGTTGCCCCGAGTGACCCTGCCAGCGGGCACGCTGACGCGCTATCGGATACGGCATGCGGAGGACGCGAGCGCGCTGTCGACAATAGAGGCCATTGTGCTGTCGCTCAACGCACTCGAAGCCCCGCAGAATTACGATGCCCTCCTTGCGCCGTTTGATGCGCTGGTGAGCACACAAATCGCCGCGATGGGGCACGAGCGTTATCTACAGCATCACGTATTGCGCGAAGGGAGCAGGGCGCGCAGGCAACGCGAGAAGTGATATTGGGTGAGCATTTTGAGAGGGTGAGGCATAAGCGGTGATCCAATGAATTCAAGATCGCGCTCTTGTCGCCGAGTAACCGCCAAAAACAAACCCCCGGGAACCACGAAGGCTGCCGGGGGAGTGTGACGATCAGACCGTCTGAATTCCGTGGTGCCCAGGAGAGGACTCGAACCTCCACACCTTGCGGCACATGGACCTGAACCATGCGCGTCTACCAATTCCGCCACCTGGGCACTGCGCAAACTAAGGGCCTTTGTATGATACGCTTCAAATAAATAGAGACGTATCAGAAACCCAACCAAATTAGTACTTTGAGATACTGCTTAGGTTTGCTACAGTGATCAGCCTCGGGCAGACCACAGAAGCAAAAGATTATATACAGGATTTTTAATTTTGGCAAAACGATCGAAGAAAGACTCCAATAACAATTACAACGGCAGATCGGGACCCGCTTTGCCCGAAACGCCACCTGATTTCGATCCGGATGTGCCCAGTCGCGAGGCCATCCTTGATGCGCTGCGCTCGGCGGGCGCGCCTCTGTCGCCGGCCGAGCTGGCCGAGGGCATGGGGGTAGTACGCCCAGAAACGATGGTGGGTTTTGAACGTCGCTTGAACGCCATGGAGCGTGACGGGCAGCTCTTGCCCAATCGCAAAGGCGTGCTGCTGCTGGCGACCAAGCTCGATTTTGTTGCGGGAAAGGTACATGGCCATCGCGATGGCTTCGGATTTTTGCTGCGCGATGATGGCGGCCAGGATTTGTTCTTGTCGCCCCGCGAAATGCTCAAGGTGCTGCATGGCGATCGGGTGCTGGTCAAGCCGTCTGGCGAATACCGCGGCAAACCCGAGGGCGTGATCGTCGAGGTGCTGGAGCGGCGCACCAACAAACTCGTTGGTCGATTTTTGCAGGAACACGGTTTGTCCATCGTGGTGCCCGAGGATCAGCGCATCAAGCACGACATTTTGATCCCTCCCGGCGACACCAACGGCGCCCAGCATGGGCAGGTCGTGTCGGTCGAGATCATGGAACAGCCGACGCGCCATACCCAGCCGATGGGTCGCGTGTATGAAGTATTAGGCGAAATCGACGACCCCGGTATGGAAATCGAGATCGCCGTGCGCAAGTTCGACGTGCCCGTGGAGTTCTCCGAGGCTGCCGCCAAGCAAGCCAGCCGCTTGCCCGACGTGGTGCGCAAAGCGGATTTGAAAGAGCGCTTTGATTTGCGCGATGTCCCGTTCATCACGATCGATGGCGAAGACGCGCGTGACTTCGACGACGCGGTCTATTGCGAGCCTGTCGAGTTGGGCACCGGTCAACGCAAGCGTCCGGGCTGGCGCTTGTTGGTCGCGATCGCGGACGTTAGTCACTATGTGACGCCAAATAGCTCCTTGGATGAGGACGCGCTGGAGCGTGGCACCAGCGTGTATTTCCCGCGCCGGGTGATACCCATGCTGCCGGAGTCACTCTCGAACGGCTTGTGTTCGCTGAATCCCCACGTGGACCGGCTGGTGTTGGTTTGCGACATGGTGATCCCCGCCAGTGGCGCGAAGGCCGGCACCATTACGGCCTATCAGTTCTACAACGCCGTCATCCACTCGCACGCGCGTACGACTTACACCCAGATCTGGGAAGCGCTGCAGCAGCCGACGGGTCCCGCCGCGAACAGTCTCGGCGACATCATGCCGAATGTGCGGTATCTGCATGAGCTGTATCAGCTGCTCGTGCAGCAGCGTAAAAAACGCGGCGCCATTGATTTCGACACGGTCGAAACCAAGATTTTGTGCAACGAGCTCGGGCGCATCGAGCAGATCGTGGGTGTGGTGCGCAACGATGCTCACAAGCTGATCGAAGAATGCATGCTGGCCGCGAACACCTGCGCGGCCGACTTCATGACTCGCAGCAAGCATCCGGGTTTGTATCGTATCCACGAGGGCCCCACGCCGGAGCGCCTGACATCGCTGCGCGAGTTCTTGCGCACGATGGGTCTGTCGCTCGGTGGTGGCGATGACCCCACGGCTAAGGACTATGGCGAATTCCTCGATTCCGTACGAGGACGACCAGATTTTCAATTGCTCCAAACGATGTGTCTGCGTTCCATGCAGCAGGCCATCTACAGTCCCGAAAATGTCGGGCACTTCGGGTTGGCGTATCCCGGCTATAGCCATTTCACTTCGCCGATTCGTCGCTATCCCGATTTGCTCACGCATCGGGTGATCAAGGCGTTGTTGGCCGGGGAGCGTTATGTGCCCGGCCTGGAAGACCAGCCGCTGGTGATCGGACGCACTCAGCGCGAACATGAGCACGCGACCTGGGAAAAATTGGGTCTGTTGTTGTCGGCCAGCGAACGTCGCGCCGATGAAGCCTCTCGCGATGTCGAGGCCTGGCTCAAATGCTGGTTCGTCAAAGAGCGCGTAGGCGAGGACTTCAGCGGTACGGTGACTGGCGTGGCGAGCTTTGGCATTTTCGTCACACTCGACACACTGCATGTCGAGGGGCTGGTGCACGTGTCCGAGCTTGGGGGAGAGTACTTCCAGTTCAATGAGTCACTGCATGAGCTGCGTGGCGAACGTACGGGCATGCGCTATCGCCTGACCGATAAGGTGCAGGTGCAGGTCGCGCGCGTGGATCTGGAAGCGCGCCGCATCGAATTTCGTTTGGTGCAGGGTACGACTTTCGATGCGCTGCGCAAGGCAGCCGCACGTAACCCGGACGAACCGCGCAAGTTCAAAAAAGCCGCCGCGCCCAAGCCCGCCGCTCTTAAGGGACAGACGTCCAAGCAGCGTCGCGCCGAGGCAAAACGAGCGGCCAAGGTCGCTACCCCGGCGAAAAAACGGTCTCCTGCCAAAAAAACGTCCGCTCGCGGCCGCCGTTAAACGGGGTCTCGCCTCGCACGAGGGCGGCTGGCGCAGTAACATGACGTCTGAGCCGGCGGTCGGGGTGACCCGCTGCTGGCCGGCGGTCGCCTGAATGCCCGCCGGTTTCTATGCAAAATAAGGTGATTTCTCATGGCGTCAGCCCAAGTTCTGGCGGGATTCCACGCGGTCGTCGCGCGACTGCGGCATGCGCCGGATTCCATTAAAGATATTTACGTCGAGACGTCGCGCCGCGATAAGCGGATGCAAGGCCTCATCGAGCAGGCCGAGCGGGCGGGTCGCAAAGTGCATCCCGTCACCATGGAACGCCTGGACGGGCTGGCGCGTGGCACCCGGCATCAAGGCGTGGTCGCTCTGGCCGAAGAGCGACTGCTCGCCGTCGATGTGGACGAGGTGCTCGACACCATCGAAGGGCCCGCGTTATTGCTCGTGCTCGATGGCGTCACCGACCCGCATAACCTGGGCGCATGTCTGCGCACGGCCGATGCGGCTGGCGTGCATGCTGTCATCGCGCCACGCGATCGCGCGGTAGGGCTCAATAGCACCGTGCAGCGTGTCGCTTGCGGGGCTGCCGATACGGTTCCCTACATCACCGTTACCAATCTGGCGCGCACCCTGCGCAAGTTGAAAGAGCGCGATGTGTGGCTGGTGGGCACGGATGATCAGGCCACGGAAAGCATGCATGCCGTGGATGCGCGCCGATCGATGGCGTGGGTCATGGGCGCGGAAGGCGAGGGCATGCGCCGCTTGACCCGCGAGACCTGCGACCAATTGGTGACGATTCCCATGCTGGGTTCGGTCGAGAGCCTGAACGTCAGTGTGGCGAGCGCCGTGTGTCTTTATGAATCGGTGCGCCAGCGTCAAGCCTGACCGCGACGCGCTTGCGTTTAGTGCCCCGGCTGCGGCGATACAGGTCGCCAATCCGGCACGCTAAACGACCTAATTACTTATTCAGTTGCCCATCATGCACAAGAACGGCTTCACAACTACGATCCTCCATTCCGACCGCCATCAAACCGTCGAGCACGGCGCGGTGCATAAGCCCATCCATACCTCTTCCGAGTTCGCCTATGCGGACGCTCGTGAGCTGGCTGCCGTGTTTCAAGGCAAGGCAGGCTACACCTATGGCCGTCAGGGCACGCCGACGACGGCCGCGCTCGAAGCCAAGATCACTCAGATGGAAGGCGGTGTCGCCAGCGTGAGCTTCGCGACGGGGATGGCATCGCTGGCGGCGGTGTTCACGACTCTGTTGCGCAAGGGCGATCATTTGCTGTCGAGCCAGTATGTTTTCGGCAATACCAACAGCCTGTTATTGACGCTGATGGAGCTCGGCGTGGAAGTCACCTATGTCGATCCGACCGACATGGAACAGGTTCGCGCGGCCGTGCAGCCCAATACGCGCATGGTCTTTACGGAAACCATCGCTAACCCCGGCACGCAGATCGCCGATCTCGCCGGCATTGGGGAGCTGTGCCGCGAGCGCGGGCTGGTGTATGTGATTGATAACACCTTGACCTCGCCGTGGTTGTTCCAAGGGCGCTCGGTGGGAGCGTCGCTGGTGATGAATTCGCTATCGAAATATGTGAACGGCCATGGCGATGCGCTGGGCGGCGCGATCACCGATACTGGTCTGTATGACTGGGCCAGCTATCCCAACATCTACGACAGTTATCGCAAGGGGGCGTCCACGGGCTGGGGTCTATTGCAGATCAAGAAGAAGGGCCTGCGCGATATGGGTGGCACGTTGTCAGCGGATGCCGCGCACCGTATCGCCGTCGGCGCCGAGACCTTGGCTCTGCGCATGGCGGCGCATTGCAGCAACGCGCTGGCTCTGGCGAAGATGCTCGATGCTCACCCGGGCGTGACCAAGGTCCATTACCCCGGTCTGCCCACTCACCCCCAGCACGCGCGCGCCGCGCAGCTGTTTAACAATCGGTTCGGCGGTCTGCTGGGCATAGAGCTGGCCGATGGCATCGACTGCTTTGATTTTTTGAATCGATTGCAGATCGTGCTGATGGCGACGCACTTGGGAGACACCCGTAGTCTGGCATTGCCGGCGGCACACACCATTTATTACGAGATGGGTGCGGAGCGGCGTGCGCAAATGGGGATTGCAGATAGTCTGATCCGCGTTTCGGTGGGTATCGAGGATCAGGCCGATTTGTTGCACGATTTCGATCAAGCGTTGCAAGGATGTCGTAGCTAGGTTCTTGTCGCCATTGATCTATTGCGATTCGTGGCGACGGGCCTGCGGGATTGTTGCGGAAATTCATCGTTGCGCGATCGGGCGGTGATAGCCCAAGAGCTAATATCCACGCGGGTTACAGGCCGGATGTCCTCTTGACGGCGTCGCGACCCGAGGCCTAATATGTTCTGGCGTCGCTGATGTGCGCGTGCCTCTGTCGGTACGGGCGCCTCCGCGACGTAGCAATTTCGCCTTGACGTCTGGCGGGGGCGCCGATATGCGCGGCAACCCAAATGGCGTATCTACCTCGTGGCTGGCGCCCGGCTGTT
Organism: Bordetella sp. 15P40C-2; assembly: GCF_009763235.1. Classification (NCBI taxonomy): domain Bacteria; kingdom Pseudomonadati; phylum Pseudomonadota; class Betaproteobacteria; order Burkholderiales; family Alcaligenaceae; genus Bordetella; species Bordetella sp. 15P40C-2. The sequence goes on along the minus strand of NZ_WSJA01000035.1, from coordinate 7,758 downwards.
CTGGTGTTAGCGCGCATCCCACAGAACCAATACCTTGTGAGGGGTAATCCTGAATGAACAAAACCGAACTCATCGATCATATCGCCAGCAAGGCCGACATCTCTAAGGCTGCTGCCGGCCGCTCGCTGGATGCCCTGATCGGTGCCGTCAAGACCACGCTCAAGAAGGGTGGCACGGTGACGCTGGTAGGCTTTGGCACGTTCGCGGTGTCGGCGCGCGCAGCCCGTACGGGCCGCAACCCCCGTACCGGTGAGACGATCAAGATCAAAAAGGCCAAAGTGCCGAAGTTCCGTCCGGGCAAGGCCCTGAAGGACGCCGTCAACTGATTGATGGTTGCGTATATAACAAAAAAGGCACCTGGATAATCCGGTGCCTTTTTTATTGGGCTTTACGCTAGAAGCGTAACGCCTGATTCGGGGTTTTGGTGGGTGCTACAGGGGTCGAACCTGTGACCTACGCCTTGTAAGGGCGCCGCTCTACCAGCTGAGCTAAGCACCCCCGAATGCTGCGTGATGTTTTGCATCACGATCAACGAGGACGGCAGTATACCCGAGCAATTCAGATGAGGCAAATGCCGTTAGTCGTTGTTCGTGATGCATGACATTCACACCAACTTTACATGCCCGGCATCATGTTCGCGTTCATGTTGTGCAGCACCCAGAGCGAGCCCAGCACGATGATCGCGATCACGAACAAAGCAAAGATGAACGACTGCAGATTGTCGCGTTGCGACTTGGACGTGCCCATGTGCAGGAAGAACACGAGCTGTACGAAGAGCTGCGCTACGCACAGAATCATGATGCCCGGAACGATCCACTGCCGGGGTACGCCTTCGACCATCAGCAAGCCGAACGATCCCAAGGTCAGGATGAGCGACAGGATGAAGCCAACGATGTAGGACTTCACCGAACCGTGGTTGGCGTGGTCATGGTCGTGATCATGACCATGGCCTGCGATAGAGGTCGTGTGGTGCGACATCAGAGCGCTCCCAGGAGATAGACGAAGGTAAACACGCAGATCCAGACGATGTCCAGGAAGTGCCAGAACAGGCTCAGGCACGCCATGCGACGCTTGGTGACCGGATTCAGGCCGTAGCGGCGCACCATGTCGATCATGACGATGATCCAGATCAGACCGAAGGTGACGTGCAGACCGTGCGTGCCGACCAGCGTGAAGAACGCCGACAGGAACGCGCTGCGATCCGGGCCAGCGCCGATGTGGATGAAATGGAGGAACTCGTAGATTTCCATTCCAATAAACCCGGCGCCAAACAGACCCGTCACAACCAGCCAGCCGATCAGCTTGCCCTTGTTTCCGGCGTACATGTTCAGCATGGCGATGCCGAACGTGAAGCTACTGATCAACAGCAGCATGGTCTCGACCAGCACGAAGGGCAGTTCGAACAGGTCTTTGGCGGTCGGGCCGCCGGCCGTGGCATTGCCCAGAACAGCGTAGGTGGCGAACAGCACCGCGAAGATGAGCAAATCGCTCATCAGGTAGATCCAGAACCCCATTGTGGTTTTGGATCCGTCATCGTGATGCTCGTCATGGTGTCCGGCGTGTGCGCCCGACCCGTGGGTATGAACAGTTGCAGCGTGACTCATGGCTCAGACGGCCTTTTGAACATTGGCGAAATGGGCGGATTCGATGCGCTCGACTTCCTTGGCGGGTACGTAGTAGTCCACGTCACGGTCATAGGCACGTGCGATGAACGAACCGATCATGCCGACGAAACCGACGATGGCCAACCACCAGATGTGCCACACCAGACCGAAGCTCATCACCAGGCCGAAGAAACCGATGAAGACGCCGGCGCCAGTGTTACGCGGCATATGGATGTCTTCGTAGTGCGTCGGACGCTGGTAGGCCTTGCCGGTTTCCTTGTCTTCCCACCACTGATCCAGGTGATCGACCTTGGGCAGATGGGCGAAGTTGTAGAAGGGCGCGGGCGAGGAAATCGACCATTCCAGCGTACGGCCACCCCAGGGATCGCCAGTGAGGTCCATGTTCTGCTTGCGATCGCGGATACTGACAAAGATCTGCAGCAACAGGAAGCCAATACCAGCCGCGATAAAGCAGGCGCCGATGAAGGCCACGATCAGGTACGGCTGCCACGTCGGATCTTCGATGTGGTTCAGACGACGCGTCATGCCCTTCAGACCCATGATGTACAGCGGCATGAAGGCCAGGTAGAAGCCGATCAGCCAGCACCAGAACGAGTACTTGCCCAGACGCTCGTTCAGCTTGAACCCGAACGCTTTCGGGAACCAGTAGGTCATGGCGGCGATACAACCGAACACCACACCACCGATGATCACGTTGTGGAAGTGAGCAATCAGGAACACCGAGTTGTGCAGCACGAACGACACACCGGGGATAGCCATCATCACGCCGGTCATGCCGCCGATCACGAAGGTCACCATGAAACCGATGGTCCACAGCACGGGCGTGGTCATTTCGACGCGGCCGCGATACATGGTGAACAACCAGTTAAACACCTTGGCGCCAGTCGGGATCGAGATGATCATCGTGGCAATACCGAAGAATGCGTTGACGTCAGCGCCCGCGCCCATGGTGAAGAAGTGGTGCAGCCAGACCAGGAACGACAGGATACCGATGGCGGACGTGGCGTACACCATGGATTTGTAGCCGAACAGCGGCTTCTTCGAGAAGGTGGCGATGATTTCCGAGAACGCGCCGAACACGGGCAGGATTAGGATGTAAACCTCCGGGTGACCCCAGATCCAGATCAGGTTCACGTACATCATGACGTTGCCGCCAAGATCGTTCGTGAAGAAGTGCATGCCCAGGTAGCGGTCAGCGGTCAGCAGCGCGAGCGTAGCGGCCAGCACGGGGAAGGCAGCGACGATCAGGATGTTGGTAACCAGCGCGGTCCACGTGAAGACCGGCATCTTCATCAGCGTCATGCCCGGCGTACGCATACGCAGAATGGTGACGATGAAGTTGATACCGCTTAACGTTGTGCCGACCCCGGATATCTGGAGTGCCCAGATGTAGTAGTCAACCCCTACGCCCGGACTGCCTTCCAGCCCGGACAGCGGCGGATAAGCCAGCCAGCCGGTCGCGGCGAATTCACCGACGAACAGCGACAGCATCATCAGCACGACGCCCACGCAGAACAGCCAGAAGCTCAGCGAGTTCAGGAACGGGTAGGCCACGTCGCGCGCACCGATTTGCAGCGGTACGACGATGTTCATCAGGCCCGTGATGAAGGGCATCGCCATGAAGAAGATCATGATGACGCCGTGGGCCGTAAAGACCTGGTCGTAGTGGTGCGGCGGCAGGAAGCCCGCCGAATCCGCCACCGCAACGGCTTGTTGACCACGCATCATGATGGCGTCGGCAAAGCCGCGCAGCAGCATGATCAGCGCAACGATGATGTACATCACGCCGATGCGTTTATGGTCCACCGAGGTGAACCATTCGGTCCACAGGTATTTCCACTTTCCGAAGTAGGTGAGGGTACCCAGTAGTGCGATACCGCCCAAGACCACCGCGCAAAACGTTCCCAGAATAATGGGATCGTGAAACGGAAAGGACTCAAGAGAGAGTTTGCCTAACATCAGTTATTTCCTGCGATCAAATTCTTGGACGTGGGCGTGCAGCTTGCCGGATCCACGCCAGCAATCTTGCTCATCGTGCTGTGCATGATGTTGTCGAACATGCCTGCAGGAGCGCTGGAGTAGAAGGTAACGGGCACGTTCTCGCTGGGCTTACGCAAGGCTTCGTACGTTTGGGGCGTGAGCGGGTTGTTGGTCGCGCGCGCCTTTTCGATCCATTCCTGGAAGCCTTCGTTGGTCGTGGCAATCGCTTTGAAGCGCATGCCCGAGAAGCCCGCGCCGCTGTAGTTGGCCGAGATGCCGGCGTAGGTGCCAGCTTCGGTCGCGTTCAGATGCAGCTTGGTTTCCATGCCGGCCATCGAGTAGATCATGCTGCCGAGCTGGGGAATAAAGAACGCGTTCATCATGTCGGAGGACGTGATGCGGAAGTTCACGGGCGTATCGACCGGGAATGCGATCTCGTTAATGGTGGCGATGTCGTGATCGGGGTAGATGAACAGCCACTTCCAGTCCATCGAGACGACGTCGATATTGATCGGCTTGACCTCCGACTGGAGGGGACGATACGGATCCAGCGCGTGCGTAGAGCGATACGTCAGCACGGCCAAAATGGCCACGATGATCAGCGGAATGGTCCAGACCACCAATTCGATGCGCGTCGAGTGCGACCAGCGCGGCATATAGACCGCTTTCGTATTGGTCGACCGGTATTTCCAGGCGAAATACAGCGTCATGAATATGACGGGGACCACGACGATCAGCATAAGTGCCGTGGCAGTGATCAACAGGGTCTTTTCTTGGGCTCCGATGTCGCCTTTGGGCGCAAGCACTTCCAACGTGCAACCGCTGAGCAGCATAAGCGCACCAATACCGAGCGTTCGCCCGACTGTGGTGAAGTGGGGGTGTTTCACGTACAACCTTGTGGGGTTAACTGCCGAAACCGGCAAGAAATGCAGCCTGCGTGGTGTGACGACGCAGGTTGCGGTGAAGCCGCAATGCTAGTCTTTTGATGCAACACAAAGGTGCGACTAAAGGTCGCATCGCGGAAAAAGCGGCGGTATTGTAAACGCCTGTGACCCTTAGGGGCCAGCCGAATTCATTGCGGCAAACCGGGTGCGACAATTCGTCGCAGGGTAATCAAAGCATTCGCTTTGAAAGGAGCCGAATATGATGGAAAACGTCAACATTCGTCTTCCAACGCGTTCCGTGGCTTCGTGCGTGTGTGTCCGGCACGTGGACGCGGTCTGTGGCTTTCGGATTCCTAGCATACAGCACTCGCCGCGTGAACGACAGCTTCAATCGACCAACATATCGCGTTCCGGTCCCGGCTTTTTCGCGAGCTTGCGTTGAAGAGAACGCCGGTGCATGCCAAGCAGACGCGCAGCCGCCGACACATTGCCGCCGCTTTCGTGCAAGGCCTGTTGAATGTGTTCCCATTCCAGACGATGCAAGGGCGTCATCGTTGTTTCGATCGCGGCCGATTCCGGCTTGGTCAGGCCGAGCGCGCGCAAAATCATGGGCGCGGTAGCAGGCTTGGGCAAATAGTCATCGGCACCGCGTTTGATGGCTTCTACCGCTGTGGCCACGCTGGCGTATCCGGTGACCAGCAGAATCCGCATATCCGCGCGCAAGGCGCGCAGCGGACGGATGAGCGTGAGGCCGGAATCTTCGCCCAGGCGCAAATCCACCAGCGCAAACGAGGGCAGGGTCTCTTCGGCGACGCGCAGCGCTTCGGCGATGCTGGTGGCGATACGCGTTTCCAGGTTGTGGCGCGCAAGGCTGCGCTGCAGCGTACGCAGATAGAGTTCGTCGTCATCGATCAGCAGACCGACTTCTGAGGTGTTCATGCAGTAACTCCGGTGCCCCTTGTCGCCAGCGGCGTCAGGGGCAGGTGAAAGCGGATACGCGTGCCGCCGCCTTCGGCAGGGGTCATGGTCATTTCGCCGCCAAGCTGTTCGACGGTGGCGTGAGATAACGCCAGTCCCACACCCAGACCGCCCGGCTTCTCGCTATTGAACAGACTGGTCGCGGGCAAAAGTGAATGATCGGGATCGAATCCATGACCATGATCGCGCACTTCGCCTTCCAGTGCACCGTCGCGATATTCCAGATGCAGGTCCACGCGCGGGTTGCCGGCGGCTTCGCCGGCATCGGCGGCGTTATTCAGCAATGCCTGTATTAAATGAGAGATAGCGGGCTCGATGCGCAGCGTGCTGGGCAAGTCGCCCGTGCGATTCAGCTCGATGGTCGGGCGCACGAGACGCCACTGGCTGACCTCGCGCACCAGATCGACTTCGGTGGGTACTGCCAGATTGCGTATGCGTTCACGGCAAAGCGCGAGCAATTGGCCGAGCAGCTCGGCATCGGCGCGCAGTTCGTCGGTCTCGACCTCGGCCGCGATTTCGTCAGCCAATAGCGTCATCGTGGCCAACGGGGTATTGAGTTCGTGCGCCATGGCTGCGGCGTGCGTGGCCAGGGCGACGATGCCTTCGTTGCGGGTAAAGCGTTCACGCAGCGCCGCCAGCTCGCGTTCGCGGCTGCGCAGATCAGCGGCCAGACGCGTCGAAAAAACCAGCACGACCATCGCCGAGATCAGGAAACTGGCGGCGATGCCCGAGACGATAAGGGAATAGGGGTTGTGGTAGCCCACCAGAGGCTGACCGAACAGTCCCGAGATCAAATACCCCGTCAGGCAAGCCATGGCGGCCGCCAGGGCCCAGCCGCGCGGCAGCGCCAGTGCAGCCAGTGCGATCAGGATCAGGAACATCAGCCCAAACGGGTTGTGGATGCCGCCGCTCCAGCCGAGCATCCAGGCCAGCACCGAGATGTCAACCAGCAGATGGGCGAATGCAATGCCGGGGCTGACCTCGGCGCGATTACGATGCACCCGAAGCGTGGCGTAGAGATTGAACGTCACCAACACGCCGATGCCCGCCCATAATGGACCTTGCGGCAGGCTCAGATCCAACAGGTAGCTGGCGACCAGCACGGTCGCCGCCTGGCCGGCAATGGCGAGCCATCGCAGCATGCAGAGCGAACGCAGGAAAGAATTAGCGGAACTACCAGGCATGACAGCAAACAGGGCAGGGAATTGGCGCACTAGCCAAGCCCCCGGGGCGCGGCACAAGCGACGACGATGCGCCTCGAACGGCGCAGAACGAATGTTCCCCAAACTGCCGGCGGAACGCTCTCTATTGTATTGTGATTCCGTTGCCGGTGCTGCGCTGCAAGATGCTGGGGTGGCCGATGGGGCAGGCGCGCGCGCGGGCCCGCTAATCATGATGCCGCGGGTCATCGATGCACCGCTGGCTAGGAGATTGACAACATGACGGATACGAATCGTCCTAAAGTGACTATTACTTATTGCACGCAGTGCCAGTGGCTGCTGCGGGCCGCGTGGATGGCGCAGGAGCTGCTATCTACCTTCAGTACCGATCTCGGTGGCGTGACGCTAGTGCCCGGCACGGGAGGCGTATTTCGCATTTACTGTGACGAGCGACTGATATGGGACCGCCAAAACGATGGAGGGTTCCCCGATGCCAAGGCATTGAAGCAACGGGTGCGCGACAGAATCGATCCGGGCCGGGATATGGGTCATATAGACCGCAAACAGAGGAAGGACGATAAGGAGGGATCGTAAGCGTCAGCGTGGCCGAGCGCTGACACGGTAGATGTCCATATTCAGAAACAAATGCCCAAAAGTATGTGCGAATCATTCGCATTTGCTATATGATGACGGACTTGGAATTTGCCGGTATCGGCGTTTCCGGCGTGGTGCCGGCGGCGTGGTCGGCGCACACTCTGACGCTTTTTGGCTGATTCATGCCTCGTCTTCAACACGGTTGGTCTTCTGGTCCGCAGTCCTCCACAGCTTTACGCATAGGCGCCGGTCTCACGGTGCTGGCAGTGCATATGGCGGTTCTGGGAGCGATATTCTGGATGCCAGAGGAGACGAAACCGGAGTTGACCGAACCCGAGGCCATTATGGTCAGCGTGATCGAGGCGCCTGTGCCCGAAACCGCCAAGGCCGAGCCCGCCGAAGAGCCACAGCCAGAACCGCAGACGGAGCCCGTACCGCCCGAGCCGGAGCCCGAGGTCGTGCCGCCGGATCCCGAACCCGAGCCCATCGTCGAGCCGGAACCTGAGCCCGAACCCGTCGTCGAGCCCGAGCCAGAAC
>NZ_WSJA01000034.1:0-141781 GCF_009763235.1 Bordetella sp. 15P40C-2 | reverse complement strand
CTCGGATACTTAACCCCGGCGCAATTCGTGCAGGCTCATCAGAAAGAAGGTTTTTTACCCCTGGACTCTATGTCGGTGCCGTACTAAATCCGGGGGCAGGTCAGGACGTATAAAAATATTAGGTGTCACATCGGCCCAGCGACTAAAAACAATTCCTGACGTGCCGACGTTCGCTGAATCTGGATATCCGAACTTGGTTACGCTGTTCCGATTTGGTTTATTCGCCCCAAAAGACGTATCTACGGATAAGGTGAACAAGCTCAACGAGGCGGTCAAACACGCTATGAGCGATCAAACGTTCGTTGATAAGTTCGGGGCCCACGGCACCCTGCTGAAAGCAAGCGAGCCGGAGGAAACGATTCGGATATTTAAAGACGAGCACGCCGCTTACGGCGACGTGATAAAACGTGCGGGCTTAACTCCGAACTAACAGTCTGGCTTCTGGCTTGTCGTCCTCGTCAAACTGGAAGCTGCTGCAGACAGGAAATGCCCGGAGCTTCCGCCGGGCATAAAACGAGCGATCTTACTTCCGTACGATCTGGCTCAGTACACGGCGGACTTCTGATGGAATAGTCGTTGAACGCCCGGTCGAGCGGTCTACATATACATGGACGAAGCGCCCCAACGCGCTGCAGACCTGCTCCTCGTTTTTGAAGACGCCTACCTCGTACTCCACGCTGCTATTTCCCAGCCGTGTGATCGCAATACCTACATGCACCTCATCGGGAAATTTGATCGACGAGAAATAGGTGCAGCGATTGTCCACGACCAGACCAACCGTGTCGCTGCGCGCCAAGTCCAGCACCCCATTTGCAATCAGAAACTCATTGATCGCGGTATCGAAGAATTCAAAATAAACGACGTTATTGACGTGTCCATAAACGTCGTTGTCGTTCCAGCGCGTCGCTACTGTCTTAAAACGGGAGTATGCGCTGCGTGAAGTGGGTTGCACTTTATCGGTCATAGCACGGACTGGTAGATTTCGAGAGCAAAGTCTTGCGTCATCTCTCTCGGGTTGTTGACAAGCAAGCGTTGCTGCTTCATGGCATCGGCAGCAAGCGTTTGCAAGTCGTCCTGCGAGACACCAAGGGCGCTGAGTCGAGTGGGCAATCCCACTTGCATGGGCAGCGCTTCAACATACTGGATCAACTGTTCGGCCCTTTCTTGCGTGCTGCCCGCAGCCCCAGGACGAATCACATTATAGATCTCTGCGTACTCGGAAGCCGCGTGATGCAAGTTGAATCGCAACACCGGGGCTAGTACCAGCGAATTAGCCAAGCCATGCGGGATATGGAAAATCGCGCCTAAGGGGTAGGCCAGGGCGTGTACCGCGGCCACGGGCGAATTGGCAAATGCCATACCCGCCAGGCATGCGCCGAGCAGCATATTCTCTCGTGCCTGAGTGTCCTTGCCGTTCTCACAGGCCGCATGTATCGACCCTGCCAACAGGGACAGCGCTTGGCGCGCCAGACTGTCCGACAGCACATTCTTGCGCAGGCGGCTGGTGTAGGCTTCGATCGCGTGAACCATGGCGTCGATGCCGGTGGCGGCCGTGATGTGCTTGGGAAGGCCCAGGGTGAGCTCAGCGTCGAGCAAAGCGACATCCGGCATCAAAAGCGGCGACACTACGCCTTTTTTCTCGTCGCTTTCAGTCGTGATAATCGATATCGGCGTGACTTCGGAGCCCGTGCCGGCGGTGGTTGGCACCAGGATCAACGGCAGCCGCTGCCCCGTGGCGACGTTTACACCATAGAACTCTTCCAGGCGGCGCTTCGTCGGCACGAGGAGCGCCACCAGCTTCGCCACATCCATCGAACTTCCACCGCCAAACCCGATGATGCAATCGGCGTTAAATGCGGCGGCCTGTCGCGTCGCTTCGTAGACAACGGCCTCGGTGGGGTCCGCCACGACGTCATGAAACATTTGATAGTCGGCTTGCGCTTCTGACAAACCGGCCAGTGCGTCTTTCAAAACACCGGCAGCCAACAGCCCTGCGTCCGTGATAATGAACGGACGGCTGCCGCCTAACTGGCGAACGTAGCTTTGCAATTCCTTGGCGCCGCCACGACGCACGGACAAGGATTTAACGCTAATAAACTCAAAATCATTCATTGGGGGTGAGCCCTTAGGTGAATAGGACTAGCTTACCGTTCAACGCGAGCAGCCAAGTGTGATTCGATCGCACCTGGCTGCTCCTGTCATGCGCACTACCCAGTTCCGGATGCGGCGCACAGTAATGATTTAATCTACCATCTGGCTCGTGACGCCTGCCAGCACATCAGCGTCATGCTTGGACGGCATTTCCATGAACGGGCGGCGATTCTTCGCCCACAAGGCCATATCCTCGTCAGTGTGGAAGACCTGTTCTGGGGGCATTTTCTGCCAGCTGTCAATGCGCAGCCACATGCGCAGCAGGTGGCGGCGCTTGCTCAGCTCCTGGGCATCCTCATAGTCCGTGCGGCCGTGCACCATGGTGCGGTTGTTCAGGAACTGAATATCACCGTCGGCAAAGCCCATGTCCAGATAGTGTTCTGGCATCGCCGCTGCCTTACGCAGGCGATAAAGCGCGTCCGACTCTTCCTGCGTGTAAGGACGCATGCCGCTCTTTTCGCAAAGGCGCGCATAGCCGGTGGGAAGGTAGCTGATGAACTCGCCGTTCGCCTCGTTGAAGAACTTGATCTTGTTTTCGCTAAAGGTACGCGTTGCGTGACGGCCGTCTTCATCGGTCCGCTTGAGCCACAAACCTTCCTGAAGCACTTTGACGCTTTCGGGGTAGTGCTTGGCCAGATAGTTGTGCACCGTCACGGCACTGCTGATGCGGCTCTCGCCACCCGAGATGGCCGTACGCAGGCACATCAGGCCGATCACGTCGCAGGAGTCGGTGTGCATCAGTTGGCCGCCACCCTTGCGGTAACCGCGGGATTTGGGTTCGAAATCGCTCACGTTGACCACGTGGCCGATCAAATCACCCAGGTAGGATTGGGTCAGCGTTTTGCCGACGTATGAGCTCAGGCCGAAGTACACCAACGCCATGTCATCGTCGGTGTAGCGGTCGCGGGGCAAGCCGCGCAGCATCACAAAACCGCAACCATCCTTGAGTCGTTGCGGAAGCGAGCGCATTAGCTTGCCCACTTCGTTCAAGGGGAAGTTCTCCGGATTGATATCCGGGAAATCGACCTTGCCCAACGATTTCAAGTGGTCCAGCGCCTGGTCGATTTCGGCGATTTCCGCCGCGGACAGCACATGCAGTCCCTCTTTCTTCCAGTCAATCTCAGGGCCTTTCCATGCGGCCGGGATATCGATTTGAGTTCCAATTAAGCTCATGAGTGCACCCTTTCAGACGATGGTTTCGTCTGCCTTGTAAGATTCATAGACTTCGGCCCCGAGCAATTCGCTCAAAACCTCATCGTTGTTCTCGCCGATTTTCGGCGCGCGCTTATAAATGTTCCCCGGGGTTTCCGACATGCGGGCCGATACGTTATGCATGGGGAATTCCTCGCCTTCCTCGCCGAACAGAATCAGCGAGTCACGGCTAGCGACATAATCGTCGTCCAGCAACATCGAGGCATCGTTGACGGGACCTGCGGTGATGCCATGCTCTTCGAACAGCGCGAGGTTTTCCTTCAGACTGCGCTGGCGCACGAAGTCCGCCACGGCGCCGTCGACGATCTCGACATGCGCGAGACGCGCGGCATTGTCAGCAAAGCGCGGATCGTGAATCATGTCCTCGCGACCCATCAGCGTGAACAGTTTTTCCACGATGCTTTGCTTGGCGGCCGACATCGCTAGCCAGCGATCGTCGCTGGTCTTGTAAACGTTACGCGGACAGGTCGTGCTGGACAGGCTGCCCGTGCGTCGCTTGAGCTGGCCCGTCAGGAAGTAATTCGCTGCTTGGGGGCCTAAGGTAGCGAGGATGGGGTCGAACAGCGCCAGATCGATGACCTGGCCCTTTCCGTTGCCGTTCTTGACATTGAGCAGCGCTGCAACGGTAGCGAAAGCGCCATAGATGCCTGCTGTCATATCGCCCAAGAACATGGGCGGTAGTACGGGAGGGCGATCCTCGAATCCATTGATCGCGGCAAACCCGCTATACCCTTCGACCAAGGTGCCAAAGCCCGGCTTGTGCTTAAAAGCGCCCGTTTGTCCCCAGCCCGAGATGCGCGTGATGACAAGCTTGGGGTGCTCCTTCAGCAGCTCTTGCGGGTCCAGTCCCATCTTCTCCAAGGTGCCTGCCTTGAAGTTTTCCACCAGCACGTCGGCGCTGAGGATGAGCTTTTTGATGACTTCGATGGAGCGCTTGCTGCGAAAGTTCAGCGAAACGCTCTTCTTATTACGGCTATAGACCTGCCACCAGACATCTTTACCCGCCGTGGTCCAGATCCGGAATGGATCACCCTCGGGCGGTTCGATCTTGATCACCTCAGCGCCGTAATCGGCAAGCTGGTGGCCCATCATATTGCCCGTGACGAAGCGCGTCATATCCACGACGCGTACGCCATGCAAGGGGCCCGTGGGCTGGGCGTCAAGACTATGTTTCTTCAGTTTCATTCTGGCTTACCTAAACTTGCATATACGTTAAACAGGTTCAATCTTCCGGCTCTTTGCGATATTTCCCCATTTATCGCGCTCGGCGATCAGGAATTTCTCGATATCATCGAGCCCCAAATTGGTTGGGGCTGTTGCCTCTTGCTTGAACAGCTCGACCATGGACGAGTTGCTTGCAATGTTGTTGATGTTTTGATTCAAGATCGCCAGTATTTCGGGAGCAGTGCCTGCTGGCGCAAACACTCCCCACCATGCTTCGACGTCGTATCCGGGCAGGTACTGTGCCATCGGCGGCAACCCCGGGAAAAACGGGCTGGGCTCCGGACTCGTGACAGCAATTGCCTTTAGTTGATTGGTACGCAGCTGGCCCGACACCGAAGCCACCGTGGTAATCACGAAGTCGAGGCTATTGGCGGTCAAATCGATCGCCACATTCGACATCCCCCGGTAAGGGACGTGCGCTATGTTGCTGCCCAAAGCATGATTTAACATTTCGCCGGCCAAGTGGGCACTGGATCCAATGCCTGCCGAGCCATAATTCTGCACCCGGCCGGCCTTGACGGCTTCGATGAGATCAGGCATCGCGCGATAGGGGCTGTCGCCGCTGACCACCATCAACGAAGGGCCTTTATTCAGGATCGCCACGTGCGAGAACGACCGGATAGGATCAATCATTGGGTTAGCCTGCACCACGTAGCTCGTGATCATGCTGTTAGAAGTTAACAGCAGCGTTGAGCCATCCGGCGCCGACCGCGCTACTTGCATTGCGCCGATTGCCCCTCCGGCTCCGGCCTTATTCTCCACAATGCAGTTAACGTTCAAGGTCTGACTGATTTGCTGGGCGAGCGCCCTCGCGAAAACATCGTTGCTGCCGCCGGGTGAAAAGGGCACCACGATCTTGATCAGTTCTGGCAACCCACGGTTGGCACGTACCAGGCCGGGCAGCATCAGGCCACCTGCTGCCCCGATCAATGTCTTTGAAAATTGTCTTCTGTTCACAACTGTCTCCACTTATACACACGGTCTCGCGCCGCCCCAGCCGCACTAATAAAACGAGGGAATCCTGAGTTCCGATATTGCGCGTTCGATGGCGCGTCTTAGTTTGCTGCTATTGAATAATCCCCAATGCCTTGGCCTGCTGCACGATGGCTTTGGCGCGTTCAAACAAGGGCGCATCCACCATCTTGCCTTCCACCACAAAGGCGCCCATACCGCTTCGTTCCATATCAGCCAACTTGTCGAGCACGCTGAGCGCGTGTGCGATGTCTGCGTCCGACGGGCGGAATACCTGGTTCGCTGCGGCAATTTGCTTAGGATGGATGCACGACTTGCCGATAAAGCCCAGACGGCGCGCTGACTCTGCTTCGGCTACGAAACCGTCCATATCCGCGACATCGGTAAAAGCACCGTCAATCGCAACGACGCCCGCCTCACCTGCGGCCATACGGACGGCAAACATCACAGCGTGAATACTTGCCGTATCCCGACGGTCGATGCCCAACGGCGAGAAAAGATCGCCGTAGCCGATTTGCAGTCCCATAATCCGCGGACTCACCGCAGCCAGCTCGGCGGCACGTCTCAGACCCTTGGGTGACTCGATGTTCACCAGCAGTCCGATTGGTTTGGACACGTCGAATTCGCGCTCGGCCCTCTCCAGCAGCTGGGCCGCGTGGTGAATTTCCGAGGGTTCTTCGACTTTTGGGATATTCAGGATAGTCAGGCCATTGCGCGCTATCGCCATCACATCAGGCTCGAAATGGACCGACCCGACGGGATTGCTTCTTACGATGACGGTCTTGTCGCTTCCTTGCGCATCCCTCAAAAACTGTGCTACTTGGCCGCGGGCCTCGGCCTTGCGGCTTTCGACCACTGCATCTTCGAGGTCGATCGACAATGCATCTGCCGCGCTGGCCAGCGCCTTGGGGAACAGTTCCGGGCGCGATCCGGGTACAAAAAGCTTGCTTCGCATAGTGCCCTTTTTCCAGTGCAATAAGTAATTAAATTAATCCGACAACAACTCAGCGGCGCATCAAAAGATAGCAACAATAGATAATGAAAATTCAGGCAAAAGGTGTCCCTGTCCCAATCGATCGGGGATGGTTTAAATAATAAAAAGGGAAAGGATTTGGAAGAAAAATTATTCTTCCCATAACCAATGCGCACCGAATCTGGTGACGCATTAAATATCAATAATTAAAAACTCTCATACTCGTTGCCGCTCTAGACAGACCAAGCGTGTTTGAATTGATGACGTTATTTCAATCGATTTTGAGGCGGTACAATGGGGTCACTCTGCACAAATTGTTTGGGGTCAATAAAAGCTTTACGCTTAAGCAGCCCCTGGGAAAGCCTTGATTCGGCTATTTTTATGACTTGCGTGTGGTCGCGCACAGCGCATCTGGTACACGCATGCGCCGCGCGCCGCGGCCAACACGTGCAGTGGCGACGGCAAGGCAGAATTTCGCCCACCCAATAATCGTTGTTGCGGTCGCCATGCATCCGAAACTGCAACTAGTTCTAACTAATCAGTGTTTTTTATTTGGTGTTTTAAGAGGTATTAAAATGCGTTCCTGGTCCTTGGACTGGTTGCTGCAGAGAAACAATTGGGAGGAAGAGCTCGCTGAAAAAAGCCGCCAGCGTATGCTGGGCGCCCATCTTGTGCATTTATTCCGCCAAGCGATTTCCTCGAACATCCTGCAACCCGGGGAGCGGCTGCCGTCCGTTCGGGACTTGATGACGGAAATTGGGATTTCCCGCAATACGGCCGCCTATGTGTATGAGCAGCTCTACGCTGAAGGCTATGTGGTTAGTCGGGTAGGCAGCGGCACCTACGTTGCTTTATTGACGCCCGCCATGGTGCACCGGGCGCCGTTGCCGGAGCCCCGCAACGCCGATGTGGGATCCACGCAAGTTAAACTTTCCAGACAGGCGCAAAGCATCCTGGATCAAAGCCCGAGCAGAACAAAACAGTGGGGTGCGTTTCAGCCTGGTGTTCCCGATGTCAGGGCCTTCCCTCGGGCGGTGTATGCCCGCATTATCAACCGTCTGTGGCGCCACGCCCAACCTGAAATGCTGACCTATGGGACGGCGGGGGGCGTCCACGCGCTAAAAAGCGCGCTCGCGAATTACTTGCGCGTTGGGCGCGGCGTGCAATGCCGCCCGGAACAGATTCTCATCACCGACGGCACACATCAGGCCATGGATCTGACCATCCGTGCACTGACTGAGCCTAAAGATGCGGTCTGGACCGAGGAGCCAGGGTACTGGGGGACCCTCGATCTGCTGAAAATCAATCCGGATATCAGTGTTGTCAGGCGCGAGGTCGACGAAGAAGGGATCACACTGAGTTCGCGGGCGGCTTCCCCCAAGCTGATTTTCGTCACGCCATCGCACCAGTACCCGCTGGGGGTCGTGATGAGTCTGGACAGGCGCAAAGCGTTACTCGAATATGCCCGGGCGCATCACAGCTGGATCGTCGAGGACGACTATGACAGCGAATATCGCTTTGGCGGGCGGCACGTTCCGGCAATCCAGGGTTTGGAGAAGAACGCACCGGTCATCTACGTGGGAACGTTTAGCAAGACGCTATTTCCGGGCCTGAGGGTGGCCTACATGGTGCTTCCCGAGCCCTTGGTGGACCCCTTTACTCGACTGCACGCGCAACTCTATCATCCCGGCAATCTCGTCACACAAATGGCGCTGGCCGAGTTTATTGGTGGCGGCCACTACACGAAACACATCCGTAAAATGCGGGTCGTTTATGGCAATCGGCGTCAGTGGTTGAGAAAGCTAATCCTGCGCCATCTCGGTCCGCAATTTCTGGCCGAAAAAGACAGCTACGCCGGTCTTCACATCAACCTGTACCTCCCGCAGCATATAGACGACGTCGAAATCACCTCTCAGTTGCAGCAAAGAGGTGTGCTCACCAGGCCTCTGTCAAGCTACTACCAAAACGAGCCTAAGACCAAGGGACTGCTTTTAGGCTATGCAGCGGTCGAGGAGCACGAAATGCAGAAGGCGTTCTTCGACATGCTGCCCACACTTCGTGCGGCGGGGGTCAGTTTGTCACTTGCGACGTCGCGAACCGATGGTGGCGGCAGAGAGCCTGGTTTGTCAGTCAAGCACTAAACCCGTATAAGCGCGCGGGGTTATCGACCAGTATCCGTCGGCGTTGTTCGGCGGAGAGCCAGCGGTTCAACAGATTGCACAGTTCGCCGTCGTCGGGCATTCGATCTTCATCGTAATAGTTGATGTGCGGCCAATCCGTTCCCCATACGACTTGTTCGTCGTTGGCTTGAAGGATGGCGCGGGCGAAGGGGTCGACATCCGCATAAGGCGGGCCCTCGGTCGTATTGCGATCCGCACCGGAGATTTTGGTCCACAAGCGACCCTCGGCCAGTTGACTGCATAGGAACTGAAAACCCGGGTCCATGACGCCGCGTGAGGTATTCATGCGACCCATGTGATCCACGACAAGCGGCAGGTTCAAGGCGCTGAGTGCGGGCATCATGGCGGGCAGGTCGGGGGCATGGATCCAGATCTGCGCATGCCATCCTCTTTCGGCAAGACGTGGCGCCAGCGCCTGCAGCACTTCCAATCCCACGCCATTGCGATAGACGGCCTTGCCCTCGAGGCGATACAGGTTGGCGCGCACGCCGCGAACACCCGCCTCGGTGTAGCGGTCTAGATCGCGGTCCGTCATATCTGCACTGGGCACGATCACGCCGCGCAGCCTGTCGGGGTACTGTTGCAATGCGTCCAGAATGATCTCGTTCGCGGATCCGGAGGCACTGCCCGTGACCAGCACACCGCGGTCCATTCCCAGCGTATCCAGATGCTCGATGAATGAGGCAGCCGGGTAGGGCTGCGGCGTGTAGCTGCGGTCTTCTGCCAAGGGGAAGCGGTCATAGGGGCCAAACACATGCGCGTGTGAGTCGCAGCTACCCGGCGGGGGGACAAAGCTCAGTGGCTGATGTTTGATACGTGCGGGCAAACATGGGGCTGTCATAATCGTTTTCCTTTATTCTGCTGCAAGTTTTCCCTGATCGCGCAAGGTCTTGGCCGTTTCCCATTCGGCAGTCAGGATGTCCTGCCACTGCTGTGGAGTAATCGCCAAAGCGATGCTGCCGGAGTTGTGCAATCGGTTCAGCACGGCGTCTGCTTTTAGGGCCTCGTTCAGAGCCTTATTCAGTTCATTGATGATGGGCTCAGGCGTACCGGCGGGGGCCACGAGGCCCGATTGGGTCATGGATGTGAAATCGGCGACTCCGGCCTCGGCCAGCGTCGGAACATCGGGCAAGAACCGGTCACGTTGATCCGAGAGCACGGCCAGCCCCTGGAATTTGCCGGCTTTGATGTTGGCCGATGAACTGGTTACCTGATCGATGATGGCGTCAATCTGCCCGCCGAGCAGCGCAGTGATGGCGGGTGCGGAACCCTTGAAGGGCACCGCCGTAAACCGCGCACCCGTGGCTTGTTCCAGGCGCAACAGTGCGATGTGATTCGTCGTGCCCAGACCCGAATGGCCGATTGTGACGGCGCCGCTCTTGCTCTTTGCTTTGTCTAACAGCTGCTGCATGGTCTTGAACTCGCTGTTGGGCTGTACCGCCACGATTTGCGAGGACGAACCCAAGCCGCCGACCGGCGCGAACTGCTTTAGCGTGTAGTCCGTCTTGACCATGAACGGAGCAACGGTGATCGCGTTGGGCGTGGTGACGAGCAGTGTATGGCCGTCCGGGTTGGCGCGCGCGACCATACTTGCCCCGATGACGCCGCCGGCGCCCGGTTTGTTTTCGATCACGACATTTCGTCCGAGCTTCGCGCCTAGTTCCGGGGCGACAGCGCGAGCGACCGTGTCCAGATTACCGCCGGGTGCAAACGGTACGACCAGGACGATCGGTTGGTCCGCTTTCAAGCTTTGCGCTGCGCTTGGCGCGGTCAGACTGAAAATCGCCGGCGCCAACGCGGCTGCCGCGCAAAACAGACGTCTGTGCATATAAGTCTCTCTTCTTCATTTTTGGTTATGTGCTCGGGGCCAGTGCCCCCTTTTTTAGATTACGGTGGGCGAGGGTTCCGCGATAGTTGCCGATCCCTCAATGGGGCTTCACGATTCGTGAAATCAAGACCATCCGAGTCGGGATGTGAGTTCATCGACGCCCTCTTTGAGCAGCGCGAGCCACTGAGGTAACTTGGCTTGGTCGAATCGGAAGTCCGGCACGGTAAGCGTCAGGTTGCCCCTTATTTCGCCTTGTCGATCGAAGAAGGGAACGGCGATCCCGTGTGCTTCGGGAGCCCGTTCGGCGTAGCTCAAGGCATAGCCCTGCGACCGGATGCTCTCCAGTGCATGACGTAGTTCTTGCGGGTCCAGGGCATTGCCATTGAGGGGCGACGGCTCCGCGCGGCGGATCACTTCGTCGACTTCAGCCGGTGTCAGAAAGGCCATCAGGGAACGTGCCGTCGCGCCCC
Source organism: Bordetella sp. 15P40C-2 (assembly GCF_009763235.1). Classification (NCBI taxonomy): domain Bacteria; kingdom Pseudomonadati; phylum Pseudomonadota; class Betaproteobacteria; order Burkholderiales; family Alcaligenaceae; genus Bordetella; species Bordetella sp. 15P40C-2. The sequence continues at coordinate 130,771 of NZ_WSJA01000034.1, read as the reverse complement.
AGCTCAACGGCTGCAGCCGGTTGTGAACGATCGTGTAGCGAAGGGGATGCGCGGGCGATGCCGACAACGAGAAGTACATCTGCAGTTCGGCCCGGTCCAGCAATGCCAGGATGACGGTCTCGTCGGTGCGGTCACGCACATTGCGCAGAATCGGTTCGGCGAGTTGGTTCAGCGGCATTTCCTCGGCAAGTCTGCCAGCCAGCCGATAGAGGGCGAAACCAGCCTGGTACAAGCCGTCATCGTCTTGGGCCACGAAATTCAACGGTTTGCAGAGGCTCAAGAGTCGATGCGTCGTCGCTTTGGGCAGGTTTAAGACGCGGGCGAGGTCATTGACGCCCCAGCGATCTTGCTCCGCGAAACAGCTCAGCAGCCTCAGCACCCGATTGACCGTTCCGCTGTCGGCGGGCTTGGCCGTGCTGACAGATTCGGTCGATGCGGGACGCGCATCCCCCTTGTCACTCTGAAAACGATGAGGTAGCATGATTTCACTTAACGATACGACGTTCCGATAAACGGAACTATAGCACAGGCGCCGTGCGGCATCAAAGGAGACCCCTCATGAGTGATTCTGTTTCCCATACGCTGGCGCAGTTCGTTCATGAGACCGACACCCAGGCGTTGCCGGCCCACGTGGTCGATCTGGCCAAGGCATGCCTGTTGGATGCGGTGGGCTTGGCCCATGCCGCGCGCGCGTTGCCCGTGCCGGAGGTGGCGAGACGTTTTGTGGGTGATAGGAGCGGGCGCGCTGTGCTCATCGGCGAGAGCAGGAGAGTGCCGGCCGTTGATGCCGCGTTCGTGAATGCGACGCTGGTCAATGGCTGCACGCACGACGATTTCCTCTACAAATCTCACGCGGGCGCCGTCAGCATTCCTGCCGCGCTGGCCGTAGCCGACGAATGTGGGTGCACGGGTCAGACTTTCTTGGCGGCGATTGTCGCTGGGTATGAAATCGTGGCGCGTGCGTATCTGGGCGGGCCGGGCATGATTCCCGCGTTTCGCGCAACCGGCGTGGCGGGAGCGATCGGAGCGGCCGCCGCCGCCGCGAAGGTATTAGGGCTGCCCGTCGCTCAAGTTGCCAACGCACTGGGCTGCGCAAGCATGTTTGCCTCTGGTTTTGGCGAGGGATTTCGGTCCGGCACGATGGAGGTCAAACTGAATGTGGGATGGGCCGCGCGTAGCGGCGTATCCGCCGCGCAGCTCGCGCTGGCCGGCGCGAGCACCTCGCCCACGGTGTTCGAAGGCGAATCGGGATATTTCCAGGCCTTTGCGCGCAGCGCCGAAGATGCGCACGCGGCCATCGAGGGATTGGGAGAACGTTATCTTATCGAAGACAACGTCTACAAAGAACGCCCCGTATGCATCTTTGTGCAGACGCCGGTGCACCTCGCGCATCAGCTGGCGAATCAGCATCGCCTGCGGGCTGAAGACATCGCGCGGGTCACCATACGCAGCCCGGAATTGACGCTGAGCAATCCTGGCTACCAGAACGTCGCGCCCTTTGGCTCGCCGTTGAAGGCGCGAATCAGTGCGCGTTTCACTGTCGCAGCGGCCCTGCTAGGCAGGCCTATCGACAGCTATGAGTACTACGATCAAACCACCGATGCAGAGGTACTGGCACTGGCGGAACGGATTGAATTGCTAGAGCCCGCCGCGGACCAAGAGGATCGCGTCGATGTCGAGATCGTCTGCCGCAACGGTACGCGCTATGCGGGCTCGGGCAGGGAAATGGATACGCTCAAGCCGACGTTTGCCAAAGTGGTGGCGAAATTCCAGCGACTGACCTCAGACCTGGCGCCGACACAAGCCGATCGCCTGCTCGAGACAGTATTAAATCTACAAGACATAAAGAAAATCGACGAGCTGACCTCGCAGTTGGAGACACTGTAGGTCTGCTCGGTTTCTCGGTGATTCCTCTACAACTACCATCATGGGAATGAATCATGAAACGTGCTCACGTCTTAACCGCTATCGTTGCTGCGATGACCTGCTTGATCGGGCCGGCAGCGCACGCCGCCTACCCCGATAAGCCCATCAGCCTGGTGGTTCCGTTCGCGCCGGGCGGCTCCACCACCGTCGTGGCCCGCGCGGTGGCGGAACGCGCTCAGAAGATTTTGGGCCAGCCCATCATCGTTGAGAACAAGCCGGGTGCCGGCAGCGTCGTCGGCAGTAATCTGGTGGCGAAAGCCGCGCCCGATGGCTATACGTTGCTGGTCGGTCAAACCGGATTCGCGGTCAATGCTTCCCTGCGAAAAGAACTGCCGTACGACACGCTCAAGGACTTCACGCCGATCGCGTTGCTGGCCGATCACCCAGGCGTGTTTCTGGCTCAGGCGCAAAAACCTTACGACACGATTGAGGAATTCATCGCCTACGCCAAGGCCAATCCGGGCAAGGTAACGTACTCGTCGGCAGGCGTAGGGAGCTGGCCACACCTGTCGATGGCGATGTTCGCCAATGAGGCCGGTTTGGCGATGGAGCACGTGCCCTATCAGGGCACCGGCCCCGCGAAAGCGGATCTGGTCGCCGGGCGGGTCGATGTCAAGATCGAGGCCTATGCCACGTCGCGTGCCATGGTCGAGGATGGCCGTTTGAAAGTATTAGCCGTGACCAGCACGGAACGCGCGAGCGAGTTGCCCAACAAGCCTACCATCGCGGAGAAGGGTTATCCCGGCTATGAGACGTCTTACTGGATCGGCGTGCTGGGACCCGCCGGGATGCCGAAGGATATTGTCGACACCTTGCAGAAGGCCTTTATCGAGGCGGTGAAAGATCCCGCCGTGGTCAAGTCGATGGAAGATCAAAGTATTGTCCCTCGCGGGCTGCCCGCAAAGGACCTTGAAGCATTGCTCAACAAAGAAATCAAAAAATGGGGCGATGTCATTCAGGCCAGCAACATGGAGAAGCAGTAAGCGAACCATGAGTGACAATCACCAAAGTGCCAAGGGCCCAGCGGATTTGGCCTATCAGCTCGACGATTTCACGGATGGATGGCGCGAAGCGCCGCCCGTGATGCTATTGCACGGGATCGCGGAATCCGCCCGGGCATTCAATGGATGGGTGCCTCATCTCGCCCGACACTATTCGGTCATACGCCCGGATCTGCGAGGACACGGCAACTCGCCGTCGGTGCCGCCCGGTACGACGCTCACGGTTGCACAGCTGGCGGACGATATCGAGCGGCTGGTCGAACGCTTGGGGTCCAAGCGCATCCATGTGGTCGGCGCGAAGCTGGGCGCCCAGGTCGCGTTGGAACTGGCACAACGAGAGGTGCCGTGGATGGCGACATTGACCTTGGCCGGGGTGTTGATTTCCCCGGCCGGGGCGTTAGGCAAATGGATGCCACAATGGCATCAACTCGTGGACGAGCACGGCGTCGAAGGGTGGGCGCGAGCGACGATGCCGGGCCGTATGGGCAGTGCGCTCACGGAAGCGGGCAACGAGTGGTGGATACGCTATATGGGAACAACGCAATCGGATACGGTGAAGGCCTGCTTCCGATTGATTGAGGCCTCTGGCGAGCCGGCTCGCCTGGACCGCATTCCATGTCCTACTCAGATTATCGCCGCCGTGAAGCCGCCAACTGCCGGGGCAAGCTTTAGTCAGCAGCCTGCGTTAACGGAAGTGAACCGCTGGGCGGCGCGGATACCGCGCGCACGAGTGGTCGAATTAGAGGCCGATTCCTACCACATTGCCGCGACGCATCCCGATGCGTGCGCGGCAATGACGGCGGCATTTATCAAGGAGCAGACAACATGATGGGATGGCGCGGCCGCATCGGCTTTTTGGTTCCTCCCGGCAATCCCACCGTGGAGCCGGAAATGATGGACTTGAGCCCCGAGGGCGTTTCATTGCACTTCACGCGCATGGTGGCCCATGGCACAACCGGCGCGCATGCGGGACAGGAGGACCGCAACCGCACCCAGATCGAGCATCTTGCCGATAACGCCCGGCTGCTGGCGATGGTCAAGCCGGGTGTCATGGTGATGGCGCATACGGCCACCAGCTACACGCTAGGCATGCAAGGCGAGGCCGATCTGGTGCAGCGAATGCAAGATGAACACGGCATTCCTTTCCTCACGGCGTTCGGAAGCGTGGTGGAGGCATTGCGCCACCTGGGCATACGTCGCGTGGCTTATGGTACGCCGTACGACGAAGCGACGACTCAGAAGGGGAAACGTCATCTTGAATCCTTTGGATTCGAGGTAGTCGCGCACCGCATCCTGCCCGGGGTGACCAATATTTATGATGAAACCCATCAGCGCGCCTATCAGCTGGCCCGATCCGTGGATTGCGCGCAAGCCGATGCTGTGTTTCTCAGCGGTGTGGGCATGCCCACCATCGATGCGCTGGATATGCTCGAGCGGGATTTGGGCAAGCCCGTGCTGTCCAGCGCATCGGCGATGATGTGGAACGCGCTGCGTGCCATTAAAGTCCGTGATATCGCTTCGCATGGTGGCAGCCTGCTGACCGGGGTGTCACCGCTTGAATCGCAAGTGAGCCGCACATGATTCGCTATCTTTCGGAAAGTGATGTCCGCGAATTGCTCACCATGGATGATGCCATCGCGCAGGTCGAACGCGCCTTTCGCGCGCGCGCCACCGGACGCGCATTTGATGTCCCACGGGTGCGTACCCGCCAGCCCGGCGGACATCTGCATATCTTGCAGGGCGCGGCGCCGGAAATCAATTTCATTGGGTACAAAGCCTATTACATTCAGCCCGATAAATCCCGGACTTCTTTGCTGCAGCTGATCAATATGGAACAGGGCAACCTTGAAGCCATTATCCAGGCGGATTGGTTGGGGCAGATCCGCACCGGCGCGGCCACGGCGGTGGCCATTCGGATGCTGGCGCGTAACGGCTCGCGTGTGTTGGGCTTGTTTGGGTCGGGTCGTCACGCGCAGACCCAACTCGAAGCGGTTTGCGCCGTGTGCGATATCAGTGAAGTGAAAGTGTTCGGACGCGACCAGCAGCGCGTCCGGGATTTTTGCGCGAAGATGGCGGCCCAGACAGGCGTTGAGGTGCGGCCGGCCACATCCCGGCAGGAAACCGTTGAGGGTTCCGATATTGTCCTGACGATCACGCGTAGCCGGGAGGCCCTGTTCGATGGCGCCTGGTTGGAGCCCGGCCAATGTGTCGTCGCCGTCGGCTCAAATGCCATGGATCGTCAGGAGATCGATCTGCAAACAGTCAGACGCGCCGACCTCATCGTTGCCGACTCGGTTCAGGTGGCTCAGACTGAGTCTGGCGATTTGCTCAGCGCCTATGAGAGCGGGTTAATTTACTGGGAGAATCTCCCCGATTTGGGTCAGGTACTGGTGGGGCAGCGCGCGGGTCGTACCAACGAGGATCAGATCATTCTGTTCGAGTCTCACGGGATGGCGCTGCAGGACATTTATGCTGGCGCCCATATCCTGGAATTGGCTCGCAGCGCAGGCCTGGGTCAGGATTTTCCGATAGGCGCACGGTAGTGGGACAACAGTGATGCATAACATTGATTGCGCAGTCATCGGCGCCGGTGTCGTGGGTCTGGCGATCGCGCGTGAGTTGGCCCTGGCAGGCCGCGAGGTATTGATTCTGGAAGCCGAGCAGGCTTTTGGGACGCACACCAGTTCGCGCAACTCAGAGGTCATCCACGCCGGCATTTCGTATGGGGCGACGTCGCTCAAGGCGCGGTTATGTGTCCAGGGCAAACAGGCGTTGTACCGTTACTGCGAAGAGCGCGGCATCGGGCATGCACGGGTCGGCAAGTTGATCGTGGCGAGCACGCCCGAGGATTTGACGGGTTTGCAGGGATACCTGCAGCGCGCCGAGGGAGCCGGCGTGCACGATTTGCGGCGCGTAGAGCAAGCCGAATTGCGCGAAATGGAGCCAGAAGTCCAGGCGCTGGCAGCCGTGTACTCGCCTTCCACCGGGATTATCGACAGCCATGGATTGATGCTGACGATGCTGGGGGACGCGGAGAATGCGGGCGCGACGCTTGTGACGGCAAGTCCGGTGTTGGGCGGCGCCATCACGCCCGATGGTATCGTGCTGCGGGTCGGCGGCGACGAGCAGACCGAGTTATTGTGCAAAACGGTGATCAACAGTGCCGGGCTTTGGGCCACCTGCGTGGCGCAAAGCTTGGAAAATTTCCCCGTCTCCAAAGTGCCGGCCATTCATTACGCTCGCGGACGCTACTACACCCTGAGCGGCCCATCTCCGTTCCGACATCTGGTGTATCCGGTCACGCGCGAAGCGACGCTGCGCGTTCACGTCACGCTCGATCTGGCTAAACAGGCGCGTTTCGGCCCTGACCTGGAATGGGTCGACAGTGTGGACTACCATTTTGGTCAAGAGCGAGAAGCGCTGTTCTATGCAGGGATCCGGCGCTATTTCCCTGGGCTACCGGATGGCGCACTGCAGCCCGGCTATACCGGCATACGGCCCAGGCTGGCAGGGCCAGATGCGCCACTGCATTCGGGGGCGGAAGATTTCCGCATTGAGGACGAGCGTAGTCACGGCGTGCCGGGGCTGATCAATCTGTTTGGCATCGAGTCACCAGGACTGACCTCGTCGCTCGCCATCGGCGAGTACGTACGGACGTTGCTTGGCGAGCGCTGAGGCGTTTGCGGTCCTTCGGCGCCGGCCACGCAGCATCGCGCTTGTGGTGCGCGAGCATGCAAGGCCGGCTCTGTTCGGGCGGCGGCGCCGGTACAGATTGATTAAATCGTTGCCACTGGCGTGACCGGCGAGCCGACCGCGCCGGGCAAACGCAGCGGCGGCGCTGTCAGGAAGAACCGGTTGCGGCCCTCGCGCGCGAGGGCTGTGGCCAGCGCTGTCAGGTACCACAGTTCGCCCAACGGCACGCCAAGCTTGAACAAGCACAGTTCGTGGATCGGCATGAAGGCGCCCTGGATGCCCAACGGCCCCTGCGGGGGACGGCGCTCCACCGCATAATTGTCCGCCACCAGGGCGGCGATCTGACTGTCGCGTATCCAGTCGCGCAACTTTTCATCCCGGCCATCCAGCACGCAGCAAGCGCCGTGCAGCACGTGCGGATCCGGATTGCGGTCCATGCTTAGCAGCACGTCCGCGAAACCGGTGTGCAGACAAAGCATGTCGCCGGGCTCTACGACGATGTTGTCATCTTTCATGACGCGCATGAGATCTTCATAACCGATCTCGTGACGCGCGTCGCCAAAGTGTTTACGCAGATCCACCAACACGCCCCGGCCTTGAATCGGCGTCGCGGCGAAATTATCGATGCCTAAGCGGGCCGCTCGCACGGGTTGATGCTCGCCGTCCTCGGCCAGACGGGAAGCGCCTTGGATGTGTTCACCGCCGGCGTAGCCGTTGTAGTAGACCGGGACCGGCTCGCCGGTGCCATGCACGTCGAACATTGATCCCACATGCGCAAAGCTGTCCCATTGCGTGGAATACTGCGTGTACAGCACGACGTAATCGTCGCATATCACGTCGGTCACACCGGGATGCTCGCAGCAGTGCGCCATGTTGTAGGCGAATTTGCCCTTGCGCGTGGTGGCGCGCAGTTGGGGCGGATAACGAAAGGGATTGAGCAAATTTCCGCCCGGGTAGTCTAGCGGCAGGCTCAGGCAGAACCGTTTCCCCGTCGAAATCTCGCGCGCGGCCTGCGCGACGCGCTCCGACGTGAGCAGGTTCAGACGACCGAGTTGGTCGTCGGGACCGAAGTCGCCCCAGTTGGAGCCGGGAGGGCGATGTGTCCATCGGGGGGTGCCGCTTTGATCAGCCATATCAATTTCCGATTCGGTTAACGAGCGTTATTGGAGTTTGATGTCCGCGGTCTTGATGACCGCACCCCATTTGGCGACTTCCTTATTAATGAAGTCGCCAAACTCCTTCGGGGAGTCGCCGATGGTCAGCATGCCCTGCGTATCGAGCTTCTCGCGCACTGATGGATCTTTCAGGGTTTCGACCAGTGCGGCGTGCAGCTTCTGGACGATGTCGGCGGGCAACTTTGGCGGGCCGACAATGCCCATCCAGCCCACCGCTTCGAAGCTCTCGTATCCCTGGCTGGCCAGCGGAGCGACTTGCGGCAGCGCCGGAATAGACGTGCTGGTCGTGACCGCCAGCGCGCGCAGATCGCCCCGGTTCACGAATGGCGTGACCGACGGCGAGGCTTCGAACAGCACATCGATTTGTCCGCCGACCAAGTCGGTGATGGCGGCCGGCCCCCCTTTATACGGTACATGCACCATCTGTACGCCGGCTCGCTGTTTGAACATCTCTTGAGTAAGGTGACTGGTAGAACCATTACCTGGAGAGCCGAAGTTCAGTTTGTTGGGCTTGGCTTTCGCGGCTGCTACCAGGTCTTGCACCGATTTGATATCTGATTTGGCCGACACAACCAGCGTCTGCGCCACGGCGGCGACGTTCATGATCGGCGTGAGGTCTTTGACGGGGTCGTAGCTGGTGTTCGCGAACAGGTGCGGGGCGATGGCCAGCGGGCCACTGGCGCTCATGCCCAGCGTATAGCCATCCGGTGCGGCGCGCGCCACCAGGCCGGTGCCCAGTGTGCCGCCAGCACCGGGTTTGTTCTCGACGACAATCGGTTGCTTTAACACCTTGGACAGACCGTCACTGACCACACGTGCCAGCAGGTCAACGGACTGACCTGCCGGGTAAGGAACGATCATGGTGATAGGGCGGTCTGGATACGCCGCGGCGGCACTATTCAGCCCGGTCAGCATCAGGCAAGCCAATGTTGAGGCGTTAAGGGCGCTTTTGAATTTCATTATGTCTCCCATATGCGCCGGACCCCCGGCGGATCGTGTTTTCGTTTTTGGCTCGATGCGCAAATTATGGGCAAGCGCGCGGTCTGGCGGTGACGTTTAAATTAGCTTCAGACGATATGAAATCTATGACGTGAGTACGGCTATCGCAGATCCACGCTGCGACAGCGTCGCGCATGACCCCGTTTGCACTTGTTTTGTTTGCTTAACAATTAGACGTTGTTAGAATCGCGCCACTTTTCATCGCCAAGCCTAGCTGTGACCGTGATGTAGCGATGAAGAAGAACCAAACACCACGGCAACAAGGCATGGCGTGTTTTACGAGTTCTGGGCCCCACGGCGCGCCTGCGTATCCGTCATAGCGCAACATAAGGATAGAGAAAATGGCGGCATACTTGGTCTCGGGGTACTACTTTCTTTTCGCCGACACCGACGGCGTATTGAGAATTAACTCGGAGTATTTGTCCTACCCATTGAAATTACACCAATGGAAGGCGCTAATGAGATCAACAGCGGTGACGGGGTATTCATTACAGGCGTACCGAACATTTCTTTCGGAACGGTCTCGACCTTTACCGTCGACGGCATCGTTACCGGGCAGGGGTTTGGGGAATTCCTGCTCTGGACCTCCAATGCGGAGTATGGATACGGCAGCGCAATACAGACGGTCCCCGGGCCGGTTCCGGTTTGCTTTGTGCAAGGCACGCTTATCGATACAACTCGAGGTCCCGTCGCGATTGAGCATCTGCAGATTGGTGACACGGTGATCGGCAGCAAAGGCCATCGCACCGTCAAATGGGTGGGTTGGCGACATTACAAAGCCGCGCCACGCACCGTCGCACAACGCCAGGCATGCCACCCCGTCCGTATACTCGCCGGTGCGTTAGGCGACAAGCTGCCCACTCACGATTTGCGCGTGTCTCCATGGCATCACGTCTATATCGACGGGGTGCTGGTTCGCGCCAAGGATCTGATCAACGGCAAGTCGGTCATTCAGGAAGCCGACGCTCGGGAATTCAGCTACTACCATGTCGAGCTGGATGAGTTCGATGTGATCCGCGCACATGGCGTGTACTCCGAGTCATGGGCGGATGGCGGTAATCGGGATTTCTTCCAGAACGTCGACGTGACCCTTCTGCGCCCCGAGGACATGACACGCCGCATGGCCAAGCGACCCGGGTTCAAGGCACTGCGAAACGCCAGGGAAATCGCCGCCATTCACGGCAAGATCGCGGCCCGGACAGAGACGCGGCCCGCCTCGACTATCGCGATTGCGGCTTAACCCCGCGCACGGGCCGCGGTGCCGCCGAGCGTGCTTGCGACAGCTACGCTCGGCTAGTCCCCCGGCGCAAACGGCAGTTCGCGAATCAGGCGACAGGTTTCTCGCGCCAGACGGCTGAGCGGTCGGGACTTGGGCAACGCGAGGTATAAATCATTCGACACGACCGGGTGTGTGAGCTCCGCCACCTGAATGTCGACGCCGGGCGCTTTCAGGATTAACGCGCTTTTTGGGATCACCGAGCAGGCCATGCCGCTTTCCACGACGCGCAACGCGGTTTGCACGGCGCCGACTTCGGCCACGATATTGAGTTTTCCGCCGGTGGCCACGAGCGCCTGTTCCACGAGACTGCGGATGGGCTGCGACGAGGACGGCAGCACCAGTTCGTAATTCTGTAGCGACTTCAGGTGCATTGAGCGGGGCAGCTTGACATGCTTGGGGGCCACCAGCATCAGTGTGTCATGATGCAGTTTCTCGTATGACAGCAACGGCGTCGGCTTGGGCGCGAAGAGCAGGGCGATATCCGTGTTGCCCTCGATCAGTTGATCGCGCAGCGCGGGGCTCAGGCCCTCTACAACAGAGATCCGCGCGAACGGCAACGCCTTTCTGAAGGCGGTGATGAGCGGCACCGCGACCACGACCGCCAGCCGGTTCGGCATGCCGACGATGATGTTGCCCGTCGGTTCGTTGCGCAACTCCTTGAGCTCGAAGATGGCCTGGGCGGCGCTATTCAACATATTTCGGGCATGCGCGAGCAAGGTCGTGCCCGCCGGGGTCGCCACCACGCCGCGCGCCGTACGTTCCAGCAGTTTTTGACCTAGCTCCTGCTCCAACAAGTTCACCTGACGACTGACACTGGGTTGCGACAGGTTCAACGCCACCGCGGCCTTGCTGAAACTGCCTTCCTCGACGACCCGGGAGAAATATTCCAGCTGCTTCAGATCCATAGCAAAAACGCATAGTCGATATAGGAGGTATTGAGTTTATCTTTTACTGCGGCCTTGGCACACTGTGCGCAACTGTCGACGCCAGTCGGGTAAAAAAGGATGGAAAAGTTGATGCGCAGATTTGAATCGAAGGTGGCTATTGTTACGGGCGCCGGGTGTGTGGGAGAAGGCTGGGGCAACGGACGCGCCATGGCCGTGCGACTGGCCGAGGAAGGCGCGAAGGTGTTCGCCGTGGATCGTGACCTCGCGCGTCTGCAAGAAACCCTGGAGCGCGCGGGCGAGGCGGCAAGCTCGATTCAGATCCATGATTGTGACGTCACAAGCTCGGCCAGCGTGGCGGCGATGGTCCAGGCATGCGTGGATGCCTTCGGTCCGCCGGACATCCTCATCAACAACGTGGGCGGCTCGGCCGCCGGCGGGCCCATCGAATTGAGCGAAGAAGCCTGGGACGGCCAGATCGATCTGAACCTCAAGAGTGTCTTTCTCACCTGCAAGCATGTGCTGCCCCATATGGTGAATCGCAAATCGGGCGCCGTCGTGAACGTGGCGTCCACATCCGGACTGCGCTGGACGGGAAGTGCGCAGGTCGCCTATGCCGCAACCAAAGCCGGCGTGATCCAGTTATCGCGCGTCGTTGCCGTGCAGCATGCGCCGGACGGCATTCGCGTCAACTCGGTCGTGCCGGGGCAGCTGCATACTCCCATGGTCGAGGTGCGACTGGCCAAGCAGCGTGCCGGGGGCGATGTCGATGCGTTGCTCGCGTCCCGCCTGAAACGCATTCCGCTCGGTTTCATGGGGGACGGCCGCGACACCGCCGGCGCGGCGCTGTTTCTGGCCAGCGACGATGCGCGGTTCGTCACGGGCACCGAGATCGTGGTCGATGGTGGCATGACCGCAAGGTGCGATTGATCTGGCGTGGTGGTCGCGTCACAGCATAAGAATGGAGACTCGGATGAATAAAAGAACGTTTATCGGTGCCTGGGCGGCAGCCGCTCTGCTGACAGCATTGCCCGCGGCTGCGCAGCATTCGCAGGCGCCGACTCGAATTGTGGTTTCATTCAGCGCCGGCGGACCGGTGGATATGGCCGCGCGCATCGTGGCCGAACAATTAAGCAAGGAACTGAACCGGCCCGTGATCGTGGACAATAAACCCGGTGCCAGTGGCTTTTTGGGTGCGCAAGACGTGCTGCGCGCCCCCGCGGATGGCAACACCATCTGGATCTCCAGTGTCGGTACCGCCGCGATCAATCCCTCGTTGTTCGAGACGATTCCCTACAACACGCAAAAAGACTTCCGGCCGGTTTCGTTGATCGCCAACAACGTGGAAGTGTTCGTGGTGAATCCGAAGATACCCGCGCGCAATGCCAGCGAATTCGTCGAGTACTCGCGTAAACAGCCCGAGCCGCCGGCGATTGCATCCTCGGGCATAGGCGGCATTCCGCATCTGGCGATGCTGCAGTTGAAACAGTCCACGGGTGTGAACTTCTTGCACGTGCCGTATCGCGGTATGGCGCAGGCCATCACGGACGTCATCGGCGGCCAGGCCGCCGGGGTGTTTGCCGATGTGGCTGCGGTGCTGCCCCATATCGAGGCAGGGCGATTGCGCCCCGTCGGTATTGCCGCTGCCCAGCGTCATCCCGCCTTGCCGGACGTGCCCACGTTCGAAGAGCAGGGCATTGCCGCGGTCGATTCCAACAATTGGTATGCGCTCTTTGTGCCGGCCCAGACGCCGGACAACATTGTGGCTGACTTAAACGCCGCCGTTGGAAAAGCCCTTGCCAACGACGCCCTGCGCGACCGTTTGGTGCGAGCAGGCACGCAGCCGCAGGCCTCTACCGAAGCCGAAATGAAGCAACTACTGGATGCCGACACTGCGAAGTGGGGCGCTTTGATCAAAGCCAACAACATCAAGCCCGAATAATGACCACCGATCACATCAGAGTCCCGCTAGTCGTGCCGGGCACCCGTCCTGAACTCGCGGACGTGGAAGCCAAAATCCTCTCCGAGCGGGGGCGCATCTCGCTCTTGTATCAGGTGCTGCTCAACAGCAAGCCCATTGCGCAAGGCTGGGAGGCGATGCTGACCGCCGTGCGCAATCGCACCTCGGTCGATCCCGCTATACGCGAATTGGTGATCCTGCGGGTCGCGGTACTGAACCAAGCCGCCTTTGAGTTCGACGCCCATGTGCCACATGCCGAGAAAGCCGGCCTTAGCCAGGAGAAAAACGACGGCGTGCGGGCCGCGGATGTGCCGCAGGTCTACACCGATCTGGAACGTTTGGTACTTGAGTTGACCGATCGCATGACCCGCGATGTCACGGTGCCGGCCGAGCTGATGCAGCAGATCCAATCGCATTTCGGCGTGACGGAAACCGTGGAGTTAGTGGCAACCGTGGCCGCCTACAACATGGTCTCGCGGTTTCTCGTTGCGCTGAACGTATCTCACTAGAGGGGGCGCCATCATGACCACATCCCCCACCGAGGTGCAGACTTATCTCCCCGACCCCTCGACGCCGACGCTGCGGTTGCCGCCGCTCGCTTGCGATACGCATGTGCACGTATTCGGACCCCGGCCGAAGTTTCCCTACGCCGGCGGCTTGAAGGTGACGCCGCAGGACGCGCCTAAAGAAAAGCTCTATGCCCTGCACAAGCGACTGGGTATCGAGCGCTGCGTGATCGTGCAATCCGCTGTGCATGGACACGACAATAGCGTCGTACAAGATGCCATCGAGCATGGCGAGGGGCGCTATCTGGGCATAGCGCTGGTGCAGCCGGATGTCGCCGACGCCGAGTTGGAGCGTCTGGCGCGAGCCGGCTTCAGGGGCGTGCGATTCAATTTCATGAGCCATCTGGTCGGCGTCGATATCGATGACGTGATCGCCCTCACACCCCGGCTCGCGGGGCATGGGCTGCATCTACAGGTGCATTTCGAAAGCAAACTCGTGCACGAGTTGGGCCCAAAGCTCAAACAGAGCCATGTGCCAGTCGTGATTGATCATATGGGGCGCGTCGACGCGCGTCTCGGCGCGCAGCACGAGGACTTCCAGGCTCTGATGCGCCTGCTCGACACCGATCGATTCTGGGTAAAGGTCAGTGGCATTGACCGCATCGATGCGAATGCCCCGCCCGAGGAGCGTTACCGCGCGGGCGAGGCGCTGGCGCGAACTTTGGTCGATCGTTTCCCGGATCAAGTCCTCTGGGGCAGTGACTGGCCGCATCCCAACCACACGCATATCCCAGACGATGGCGCGCTGGTCGATGCACTATCGATCATTGCCGCTGACGCCGTGGTTCTACACAAGCTCCTCGTGCAGAACCCTCAATCTTTGTACCGCTTTACCACCGACTGATTTCCCTGCGCGAGACACGCAGCATCCCAAGTTGGCAATCCATAATGAGAGTTAAGCCATGTCGAATAAATTCATTCTCCCGGGCATTTCCGGCCTGATCTTCGCCGCGGTATCGTTTGCCTCGGCCGCGCAAGACAAACCACGCGCATTGTCGTGGCATTCCCACCAGGCGGCCCGGCCGATACGCTGGCCCGCGTGGTCGCCAGCGAATTGGGGCCTATTCTTGGCAGCAACGTGGTGGTGGAGAACAAGCCCGGTGCGAACGGCGCGTTAGCGGCCAACGACGTGGCGCGCTCCAAGCCCGACGGCCATACCGTATTCCTCAGTTCGGCCGGCGCCATCGCGGTCAATCCGGGTCTGTATCGCAAGCTGACCTATAAGCCCAGCGACTTTATTCCGGTCACCATGTTGGTCGCCACGCCAGAGGTTCTTGCCCTCTCGGCCAAAACCGGCATGAAGTCGTTCGATGATGTGAAGGCTCGGGCAGCGGATGGGAAAGACATCACGCTGGCTTCCTCGGGTATCGGCAGCATGCCGCACATGGCGATCGCGCAACTGCACCGCAATGCCAAACTCCCGCTCTTGCATGTGCCCTATAGCGGTGCGGCGCCGGCCATCAACGATTCGATCGGCGGGCAGGTGGACGGGTTTTTCGGCGATATTTCCGGGCTGCTCAAGTTTCTGCAGGATGGGCGTCTGACTCCCGTGGGCGTGGCGTCGCTGACGCGTTCCCCCGCGTTGCCGGATGTGCCCACGTTCAAGGAGCTAGGCTATGGCGATATGACGGCCATCAATTGGTATGGCGTGTTCGCGCCGGCCGGCACGCCCGCGGAGGTGGTGGACCGGTTGAACGCTGCCTTTAATAAGACCATGCAGACGCCCAAGCTCAAGGAATACGTACGTAGCACCGGCGTGGAATCCTTTTCCACCACGCCGCAGGAGTTCGCCGCGATGGTCTCGGACGACAGCGCCAAATGGGCCGCGCTCATCAAGGCAGAAAAGATCACAGTGGATGAATGAGGGAAGATGCCATGCTGATCGATGCAAAAGAGGGCGACGAAGTCATCTTGTTGCGGCTGCCGGGGATCCGGCTCGCAGCTGAGCAATGTCGCGCGTTGATCGCGTCGCTTTGGAGCCACTCCGCGGATGCGCCAGGACTTGAGGGTCGGTTCCATGTCTGTCATGGCGCTGACGTTGAAGAGACTTATATCTACGTGGCCGACTCCAGACCTTCACAGGCGTCGAATGGGCGGCAACTTTCCGACCGGGGCATTGCTACGTTTCTCGACGGATTGAACCAGGCCTATGCAAACGCAGACATTTCGGTGCTGACCGTCACCAGAGCAATTGCTGGCGCCTCATATGGACGTGTGGCCGGCTGGCACTACGTGGTCGAAACCGATGTATTGCCCGAAGCGGAAAGCGATTTCAATGCCTGGTATGACCAAGAACACATGCCCGGCCTTGCCGCCGTGCCCGGCACCGTACGCGCCCTGAGGCTACTCAACAAAACCGGCGCGCCCCGCTATCACGCCCTCTATCTGCTTGAAACCCGCAAAACGTTCGGTTCCGAACCCTGGCTGAAAGTCCGAGCCACCGACTGGAGCAGCCGCGTGCGCCCGAACTTCACGAATACCAAGCGAACGATGTTTGTGATTGAGGGCGCGCTATGACGCGATTGATGAAGTCATTCGTGACCGTCACGCGCCGTTTGTGATGCCGCTGCGGAGTCCGCGCGCGCTCCGTAGTGCTGCTCATTCTGAAGGATGATCTGTTCACACAGGGCATAGACCCGCTCTGTATGCAAGACGATCTCATCCTGATGCGCTTTCTTCTTGTCATCCGCGGGCTGGCTCAGGTGCTGGTGCAGAATCTCTTCGCAGAAGAACAACTCGAATGCCAACTGCGTGAGGTCCTCGTCATAGATCTGGCTGTGCACGAAGATATGCAGCTCTTTGGAAAACACCGGGATCAGCTTTAGATACATGCTGTCCAGGGTATGCAGGATGTTGTCGGGATTGTCCTGATGCTTTTCCATCTTCGCCAGGAATTCCCGGCTGTAGCGGCGAATTCGATACAGGCTGGGAAACAGAATGACGAAGTACTTTTGCTTTTGCTGGAGGAGGGCAAGCTTGCTTTTTTTCTGCTCCAGATAGTTCAAGTACAAAGGAATGCTGATCGCCACGAAAATGGCGAACACCGAGCCCAGAGCCTGCACCCATGCCGCCAGTTCCTGGTTGAAGATCAGGTCAGATTGCGTCTGCAAGACATCCTCTCGAGTAAGGGGGGCGAATTAGCACGGGATGGCTTCGCCGATCGAGATGGATTCTATCCATTTCCGCATCGCGATGGCCTCGGGCGCTTGGGATTCGTAGTTCCGCCTTGGCATGACGATGTAGTAGGTGAAAGCCCCCAGATTCATCCATCGATCGAATGGCGCAACGAGCCGGCCGTCAGCGAGCTCTTGTTGGATCAAGGACTTCTGACCCATGGCGATACCATAGCCGGACACCGCCGCCTCATATGCCAGCGCCGAAGACTCGAACCGCATATCGCGACTGGCGCCCGCCAACGGCAATCCGACGTGTTCAAACCACATCGTCCAGTCATCGGGCCGTGCGTGCGTATGCAGGAGGGTTTCGTCTAGTAGCTGTTCGATGCGTTCCAGCCGGGCTGCCACCGTTGGTGTACAAACGGGGGAAATTTCGTTTTCGAGGATCTGGTAGTGCACCAGACCCGGCGCGCGCCCCTCGTTCAGAACCACGGCCGCATCCAGATCCTCGCTATCGAAATCAGGCGGAAAGGCCGATGTATGCAAGCGCACTTCTAACTCAGGGTGCGCGGCGTGCAGGCTGGCCAGTTGCGGCAGCAGCCAGCGCATGGCGATCGTATGAGGCGCGCGCAGATTCAAAACACGAGAGGCCGCCGCGTGCCGTAGCGTGCGCGTCACGCGGCGGATCCCCGCCAGATGTCGCGTGATCTCCTGGTGATAGTCCCGGCCCGCTGCGGTCAGCGTGATCCGACGGTGCCGCCGGTAAAACAGCGCGGTGCGCAGGTAATCCTCCAACAGATGAATCTGCCTGCTTACCGCGGCCGGCGTCACGCATAGCTCCTGCGCGGCAGCGCTCACGCTACACAATCGACCCACGACTTCAAACGCGCGCAAGGCGTTTAACGGAGGCAAGGAGTCCATGGAAGTTCAGTTAATAAAAACTAAATCGTAGCAAAACATAAGTTGATTGACCCGCGCTTTTCTCCCTCCCTATGATCTGCCCACTGCACCACGCGTCGTGCGGCTTTTAATTAATCTTAGGTCAATCAAAAACAGGGGGTATGCATGAAAACCGGTTTCTTGCGCCTATGCGCTGGCGTGACGATGTCGTTATTAATGGGCGGACAAGCCGCGTCCGCATCCGAGCAGGCCAATTATCCTTCTCGCACCGTCTCTATCATTGTGCCGACTACGCCTGGCGGCACCGCCGACATCTTGGCGCGTCTGGTCGCTCCCAAGCTATCTTTGATGTGGAAGCAACCCGTTATCGTCGAGAACAAACCCGGTGCCGGCACCCTGGTGGGCACCGACTACGCGGCGGGAGCCAAGCCGGACGGCTATACATTTCTGCTGACCTTCAACGAACTGGCTACCTTGCCGGCAATCAATAAGAACACCAAAGTCGATGTGGTCAAGGACTTCGAACGGATTGGCAAGATCGGTACCCTGCCGGTGCTGATCCTGGCCAACCCGAAAGTTCAGGCCAATACCCTGAAAGAGCTCATCGACGAAGCCCGTCAGAATCCGGGCAAGCTCACTTATGCCTCCAACGGATCGGGTGGTGTGCTGCAGCTCTATACCGAGATGTTCAAGCAAGAGGCCAATATCGACCTGCTGCACGTCCCCTATAAAGGCGCTCTCGAAGCATCCACCGCAATGCTGGCGGGCGAAGTCGACGTCCTGGTGCAGTTCGCCAACGGCAATGTCAAGAATTACGTCAAGGCAGGGCGCACCAAGCCCTACGCCGTCGCATCCGCCGAACGCCTGAAAGATCTGCCGGAGGTGCCGACCACTGCCGAGGCCGGTCTGCCATCGCTGAAACTCGAGGCCTGGTACGGCATGTTTGCCCCTGCCGGCACGCCCAAGTGGATCATCGACAAGGTGAACAAAGACTTTATCGAAGCCATGCAGATGCCTGACGTGCGTGAACGTTTAAATGGCATCGGCATGTCCGTCGAAACGTCGACGCCCGAAGAGTTCGACGCCTTCTTCAAGAACGAATACCGGCGCTGGACGGATCTGATCGTCAATGCGGGCATTCAGAGCAACTGATGGCGGTTTAAGGAGACACGATGACTTACCACCCCGATACCTATCAGCCATTGTCGTTCAGCGCCGCGCGCGCGCGTTTTCTGTCAGGAGAACAACGACCGAGTGAATTTCTCGAGGCGTGCCTGGCGACCATCGCTGAGCGCGAGCCCGAAGTCAAAGCGTGGGTCGTTCTGAATGCGGAGGCAGCCCGTGCTGCCGCGCGTGAATCGGATCGACGCTATCAGGCCGGAGAACCTTTATCGCAAATCGACGGCATGCCCGTCGGCATCAAGGATCTGATCGAAACCAAAGACATGCCCACGCAAATGGGCAGCCCGGCTTACGAGGGTAGCTTCCCCAAGCGCGACAGTGCGCTCGTGCGGGCGCTGCGCGATGCGGGCGCGATTATTCTAGGCAAGACGGTCACCACGGCGCTGGGCTTTCTAGACCCGGGACCCACGACAAACGCTTTCGATCCGCAACGCACGCCTGGCGGATCGTCCAGCGGGTCGGGTGCCGCCGTCGGCGCGAAGATGGTGCCGGTTGCCATCGGTTCGCAGTTGGTGGGCTCGGTGCTGCGTCCGGCGAGTTTTAATGCCAACTGGGCGCTCAAGCCCACGTTCGGCGGCATCAACCGGGGCGAACGCCTGGGGTACAGCCAATCGCACGTTGGCATTCACGCCGGCTGCGCCGAGGACATGTGGGCCACCACCATGGAAATCGTGACGCGGGTCGGCGGCGACCCCGGGCACCCCGGCGTATACGGCGAGCTCACCGCCCCGCCGCCGCAGCGACCCAAGCGCCTGGCCGTGCTGGAAACGGAAGGTTGGCCACGCCTGGATAGCGCATCGCGCGAGGCGTTTGAGAGTCTGCTCGAGCGGCTGCAGACCGCCGGCGTGCAAATCATCCGTCGTGCGGACCTGAGCCTGCTGGACTTATTAGAGCAATCCATCGCGACGGCGACCGCGAACATGCTGCGACTGATTTCCTGGGAACAGCGCTGGTCGCTGGAAAATCTGGTCGAGCAACACCCGGGGACGCTGGGGCCCAGCCTGATCCGTCAGCTGGAAAGCGGACGCAACGTGACGCTGGAAACCTTCCGCGAGGACTTGGCGCTGCGCGATCTGGCGCGTCAACGCATGGAAGCGCTCGCGCCGTATTGCGATGCCTTGATTAGTCCGGCGTCTTGCGGTCCGGCGCCAAGGTTCGACGTGACGAAACAGACGGCGTTTCCCACGGGCGACGTGTCGTTCAGCTGCGTGTCGTCGTATCTCGGCACGCCCTCGGTGGCCGCGCCTTTGCTGGCGGTCGAAGGCATGCCGTTCGGCGTTCAGATCATGGGACAGGCTCATGAAGATGAACGTGTGACCGCGTATGCGCGTTGGATGGCAGAGGCGACGCGTCACGCGGATCAGGTGTGATGGTTCGCGGCTAATCCGTCCAGGCAGGTCGCTGCTAATTCAGCGGCCTGCTGGTGCTCGGTGGGCAGCGGGCATGGATGACGATGCTCCGTGGCCCCGGCGTGAATACTCGCCGCAATGAGACCACGGAAGCGTTACCTCGTTTTAGGGGAGTGGTCGACCCTTCTCGTCTAACTATCCGTCAATGTGTATGTCCAGCGTCAACACGAGAGACAAGTGGCGCTGACGGACCGCAGCTGGGTCCGGCGGCGGCGCTCCATATCCTAGGCCGGCCCAGCTCCCCGTGCTATGCCGCCTTCGCAGCCATTTCGACACCCAGCGCCTCGGCGCGCTCGGCAATCCGGTCATGGATTACGGCGATCTCCGACGCCTTACGCAAAGCTTTGAATCCCGGGCGGGGCGCATGTCGCCGCACCTTGTCTTCGGGGCGCAGCGTGGTCACATCCACGTTCTGGAAGAAATCGCGATTGCCGCCGTCGGCCCACGATTCTGAGTACACGCCATGTGCTTGGATGACGTCGAACTGATCCAGCTCGATGTGGTAGTAGGAAAATTCCTGGGCCTGAATTTCCTGCACCACGGTTTTGCCATTAATCAGGTCCTTTGCACGGACCAGCACACCATCGATATAGATGTGGTGCCATGGCGAGACCCGCAGGTCTTGACTGGGTTGGTTATCGGCCAACGCACCGGCGTGAATTCGCACGGGCGTACAGTCACTGCGTTGCTCGGGGGTACGTAATGCAATGGCATGATAGTGGCGCCAGCCGATCCATTTCACGGTGCGCAGACCGGTGCTACCAACGACCTTGTCGCCGATCGCGAGTGACTCAATGGCGACGGGGCCTTCGCCGGTTTCTATCAATGTGCCTTTAACGAAGCAGACCGGCGTGAACGGGCCGGTGTTGGTGACCAGGATGTCTCTGAGCGAATACGACGCGTTGGAGCTCACGAACGTATAGAAGCTGCCATCGAGAGTTTGCGAAATGATGCCATCGCTGGTGAAGGCGAGAATCTTTTCCGTCCCCTGATAGCCACTAAGCGAGACCCTTACAAGCTCATCCACGGCGAACACATCGCCCAACGAGTTGTTCGTAACGCTGGTTGCATCCCCCTCATTCCTTTCGATGATTTTGTACTGTCCGTTATTGAAACTTAATTCATACCAGACGTTCGTCGCGAATGTTGCCACGGATACCCTTCTTCATATGATGCCCGGCAATACTCACGCGGTGACGAGGGCCGTCCGACAGGGAGGCCGCTGGATTTCTCTAACACGTGGCCCGCAGCTAAAGAGCAGTGCGTGCAAATTTTGGATGAAATGTTCTTGCTTGGCCTTGCTACTTAATTCTGGTTGGCAGACTGCTTAAACTCATAGAGGCGACGCAGACCGCAAACGAGGCGCGATTCTAACAAGTAACGCCACGTAACAAAGCCCTATGAAGCGTGACAACATGGCGCCGAGTAGTCCTGCAGCACCTTTATGCGCTGGTTGTGGGCCGCCCAACTTTCACAGAACGCCGCGCCTGAGGGCTCGCGTGCCTCGCTTCCGCCCGCCGCCTTGAAAAGTGTCAAATATTTGGCAGATTCGAGCGCGCCGTACGGCTAAAGTAGGTGTCTAGAATCCGTATCGCCAATCTCCAGAGGTAGAGTTCATGAGTGTGTCCACAGATGCCGTCGCCCACCTGTTGCTGAACCGTTTTGGACCGACCTCGGTATTGCTCGGCGAGGACGTGCGCGAGCGCCCGGTCAGCAAGCAGATCGTCTCGGGATGCGAGGCATTGGCGCTCTTACGACCGGCTGACACACAGGAACTAGCGAGTATGGTCCGCTTCTGTGTGGAGCATGAATTGCCAATGGTGCCCCGGGCCGGGATGACCGGTCTTGTCGGTGGTACCGTGACGAGTCCGGACGAGGTGTCATTGTCACTCGAGCGGATGAACCGCGTCGTGTCCGTCGACCGGGATGCTCAGACCGCTGTGGTGCAGGCCGGCACGCCGTTGCAGGCCATACATGAGGCGGTGCAGGCGCACGGCATGCAGTTTCCGCTGGACCTTGGCGCGCGCGGCTCGGCGACGATAGGCGGAATGCTCTCGACCAATGCCGGCGGCAACAAGGTGCTGCGCTATGGCATGACGCGCGATCTGGTGTTGGGTCTGGAAGTGGTGCTACCCGATGGCCAGATCATGAACTCCATGTACAGGCTGCTCAAGAACAATACGGGACTGGATCTAAAGCAGTTGTACATCGGCACCGAGGGGACGCTGGGTATCATCACCCAAGCCGTGCTTCGCTTATTCCCCAGCACGGATGACCGCCATGCCGCGCTATGCGCGTTCGAGTCTTTCGACGCCATGGTGCAAATGCTCAACCTCATGCGCGCCCATGCCGGGCCGGCGCTCAGCAGCTATGAAGTGATGTGGAATGCCTACTATGCACTCGTCACGCAACCGGGCCGCTTGCGCGCGCCGCTGTCGCGCGACTACCCCCTCTACGCGCTGATCGAATGCGAGTATCCAGCGCAAGGGCGGTCCGCGCAAAACGGTGAAAGGTTCGCGCAGACGCTGCAAACCGCCATGGAGCAGGGGCTGGTGATCGATGCGGTAATCGCCCAATCCGAAAGCGAGCGCGGCGCGCTCTGGCGTCTGCGCGACGAAGTGCACTATATCCGTACGCTTTCGCCGATTTATACCTTCGACGTCAGTTTGCCGATTGGGCAGATGCAAGCTTATCTGCGCAGCCTGCGTAGCGAACTACGAGCGCGATGGCCGGATGCGGTGTTCATCGTCTATGGCCATGTCGGCGATGGGAACCTGCACCTGGCGATTTCCTGCGGGGGCAAGGAGGATGACCACACGATCGAGCAGCTAGTGTATGAACCGCTGGCAGCCATCGGAGGATCGGTCTCCGCCGAGCATGGAATCGGGCTGTATAAGAAACCTTATCTGCAGTTCAGCCGCAACCCCGTGGAACTGGCGGTCATGCGCAGCGTCAAGGCGGCTTTGGATCCCAAGAATCTGATGAACCCGGGGAAGATTCTGTAGCCGTGGGCCGTTGATGCATGACAGCTGTAGTCATGCCGCTATTCACTCAGCCATTCGCACAGGACTTCCTCAGTATGTTCGCCTGGAGAGGGCGGGCCTCTGCGAATGCGCGAGGGCGTCTTGCTGAATCTGGGCGCCGGTGCGGGCTGTACGACGCCGTCCACCTCGACGAAAGTCCCGCGGGCTGTCATTTGGGGGTGGGAGGGCGCTTGCGCCATGGACAGCACCGGCGCGAAACAGGTGTCGGATCCTGCCAATCGATGGTCCAGCTCGGCCAGTGTCATGGCCGCCACTGCATCGCCGATGTGTTGTCGCAGCGTCGGCCATGCGGAGCGGTCGTGCCGCGGGGGCAGTTGACCGGGAACCAATCCAAGCTGCTGAATCAGGGCTTCATAGAAGCGAGGTTCTACAGCGGCCAGCGAAATATGCTTGCCGTCTGACGTGCGGTAGACGCCATACCAGGGCGCGCCGCCGTCGAGGATATTGGAGCCGCGGGCGTCCTGCCACACGCCCGCCGCCAGCAGCCCGTATGTACTGGCCATCAATTGACTGGCACCGTCGACCATGGCAGCGTCGACAACCTGACCCGTGCCGCTGCGCAGCGCTTCGACATAAGCCGCCAACATGCCGGACAGCAGCAACATCCCACCGCCACCGAAGTCCCCAATCAGGTTCAGCGGCACCACCGGTTCGCCGTCTTGCGGGCCGATCGCCTCCAGTGCGCCGGTCAGTGCGATGTAGTTCAGGTCATGACCCGCACGGTTAGCCATCGGACCAGACTGACCGAAACCTGTCACGCGACCATAGACCAGCGCTGGCGCATATTCGAGGCATTCCTCCGGGCCTATGCCCAACCGCTCCATGACACCGGGCCGAAAGCCCTCGATCAGCATCTGCGCTTTCGCGACTAATTTCAGCAAAGTTGAACGCCCGGCTTCGGTCTTGAGGTCGATAGCGACCGAGCGGCGGTTGCGGTTCAACACTTCGTACCTTGCCGGAATGGGGATGCCGCGCTCCGGCGCGTTCGCGCGCTCAATTCGTATGACGTCGGCACCCATATCCGCGAGAACCATCGCGCAGAAGGGGGCCGGCCCGAAGCCGGCCATCTCGATCACGCGCACGCCGCTGAGCGGGCCTTTCAAAGGATCAGTTTCGCTCACGTCGCCTCACTCCAGCCCCAGTTCCCGACGCGCCACCTGCATGGCGTCCTGCCCATCGCGCCGGCCAGTGATCCATCCTTCCTTGGGTTGCAATGCGTTGGTTCTGACCTCTGATATCTGTTTCCAATCCTGGATCAGCCTGCGATGGGCAATGCGCCACGTTCCCGACTCGCGTCGCACG
This sequence comes from Bordetella sp. 15P40C-2, assembly GCF_009763235.1. Lineage (NCBI taxonomy): Bacteria > Pseudomonadati > Pseudomonadota > Betaproteobacteria > Burkholderiales > Alcaligenaceae > Bordetella > Bordetella sp. 15P40C-2. The sequence goes on along the minus strand of NZ_WSJA01000034.1, from coordinate 106,335 downwards.
ACATCCAGATAGCGCGACGACGTGAACATGTCTACAGCCGCTTGGGGATCACCGCTGGCTCCGCCGGTGAGTTGCGCCAGCTGCTGTTTCGCCTCGGGCGGATATTGCTGGATGGTGCGCACATAGGTTTCGACCAGCGCTACGTCGGGCTCGGCGAACTCGATGAGCATGTTGCCCACGAAGTGGCTCGAGAACCCGATAGGTTTGTGACGTTCCATCAGCCAGTCCACTAGTCCTTCTATCGGGCCGATATAGGGCCCATGGCTGTCGATGGCACCGGGGTAGAACAACGCAAGAATCCCCTCGCGATCCAGCCGATCCACCGCGCGGCACCAGCGATAAATCAAATCCTGTATTTGGGCTCTGTCCGCCATGCGTTCGACGCTATATTGCTCAATCACGGTCGTTCTCCTTTGTTCAAGATCTAGGTCGGTTTGAAGTTCACTTGTCTGGCAAGAGATTCGATCGTCCGTGCTTCCGATGCGATCAGTGCGCGAATCTGCTCGGTCGAACCGCCAACTGGGGTCGCTCCGTACGATTCGAGCAGGCCCCGTACACCGGCGTCCTTGAGCATGGCATTCAAAGTGCTGTTAAGTTTTTCGATGACTGTGGGCGGCGTGCCCGTGGGCGCCGCCACGCAGAACCAGGGGGCCATGACATAACCGGGCATACCCGCCTCGATCATGGTGGGCAACATGGGAAGCAGGGGTGAGCGTGCCCGCGAAGTCACTGCAATCGCCCGCAGTTTGTTGCTCTTGATCAGTTCCAGGGACGAAGAAATGTTGTCGATCGTGAAGTCTATGGACTCGCCCATGAGGTCGGCCAGCATAGGCGTGCTGCCCTTGTAGGGCACATGCTGACCTTGCACACCCGCACGCAGCTTGAAGAGCTCCGTTGATACATGGGAACTGGAGGCCAGGCCCGGGCTGCCATAGTTGAGCTTGCCGGGGTGAGCCTTCATATAGTCGATCAACTCCTGCACGGAGTGCACGGGCAGGCCCGCTCGAACGATCACGACATTGGGCGTCTCCGCGATATTAATGATCGGATCGAAGGCACTAAGCTTGAAAGGCAGATTGTCATAGACGAAGTGGTTCGTCACGACCGTACCAATGGAGCCCATCAGTAAGGTATAGCCGTCGGGAGACGCCCGCGCGACGGCAGCCGTGCCGATGGTGCCGGTCGCCCCAGGTAGGTTCTCGACAATCACAGGAACGTTAAAGCTTTTCTGCAGGTAATCGGCGGTGCGTCGGCCAAGGATATCGGTCGACCCGCCAGGGGGAAATGGTACGACGATGCGAATGCTTTTTGCTGGCCAGGCATCCTGAGCGTACGCGCGGAATGTCAGCATCGCGCCACCTACTGCTGCACCGACCACGAATTCTCTTCGTTTTATGTTCATGCTGCCTCCTCGTTTCTGATTAAGTCAGGTCATGGGTACATCATGCGATTAGCCGCTATTCAACCTCCATACCGCCGGAAGCGATGCCGCCAGCTGGACGCCCTGGGCCAGACCGGCTTGCGCGCTGGCGCCGCGCCTGGCGGGATCGAGGACGTTGTCGCCGATGGCCACGCGGGAGGACGCATCGGGCAGCAAGACGATGACCCGCGAGCCACCCTGCCGGAGCATTTCGATCTCGACCCGCAGATGTCCGCTCACGGGGTTGTCGTCGCAATATCCCAGCGGGGCCATGACGATGACTTCCTTGTGCCCGGCGGCGAGATCAGCATTGGTCATCGAGTACAGGCCGCCGTCCATGAGTAGGCGATCTTGAAACGGTACGGGGGCCCACACGCCGGGCACTGCGCAACTCGCCATCACTGCATCGGTGAGCCCGAGGCCGCAACGAGCATCCAGAATGTGTCGCTCTCCGGTGTCAACGTCGACTGCGGTCAGCTGTAAGGGGCGAGCGGGCCAAGCCGGCAGACTTAACCTGTTTTCGATGATGCGGCGTCTTTGGGCGATGGGAGGTGTCTGGGTGCGTCTGGCGAAAGCGCCAATTTTCTGCCGGGCCTTCATTAAGTCGTGATGGACTTTGTCCATCAATTGCCGATTCTTCTCATGCGCGACTTGCTGCGAGTAATCCCGATAGACCTCCGTGAAAGCTTGCGTCGGTGCGAGCTGGCGGGCTAGTAGCGTCTCGGTGTCTACGCCATGCGCCAGTTCGGCTCCTGTCACGGCTCCGGCTGAGGTGCCGATCAAAAGGCAATCGTCACCGATGCCGATCTGGCGCCGTGCAAGGCCCGCGAGAACGCCTATAGTCCAGGCGATGCCTGTCACGCCGCCGCCACCCAGTACGAGGCACTTTGAGACCGGCACCATCAGATCACCTCTTTCTCGCGCAGATGCTTGAGGTCCTCGGGCGACAGCCCTAGCAGGCCGGTGTAGATGGATTCATTGCAGTCGCCAAGTTCAGGCGCCGGACGTATCTCCTGCTCTGGCGCGTTGGAAAATTTGGGTATGACGCCAGCCATCCGGATGGGGCCTATCTTCGGATCAATAACAGAGGTGATCGTTCCTCGCGCCTGATAGTGCGGGTCATTCACCATGTCTTCGACGTTATAGATGAAGGAGTAGGCCAGCTTTGCTTCATCCAGAATGTCGCAGATCTGCTGTACCGGCCGGCTGAGGATCCATTCGGCCACCGCTTTGTTCAACTCATCCACATGCTCCCACCGGGACTCGTGCGATCGAAAGCGCGGATCGTGGAGCCACTCGGGGCGCTGCATTGCGTGACACAATCTTTCGAACCCCGCATTGGCCGAAATGGTCAGAATGATGTATCTGCCGTCACTGGTGAGGAAATGTTCACCCGGAGCGGAGGCGAAATGCGTATTGCCACGTCGTTGACGGATCCGGCCAAGGCGATCGTAGGTAGGAATCAGAACATCGGTAAAACGGGCGATGGACTCGTACATCGCCAGATCAATCTCTTGCCCCCCGCCGGCGTGCACATCGCGGTGATAGATCGCCATCATCAGTGCAAAGGCCCCCAGGATCGCAGTTTGGTAGTCCGCGATCGACGTGCCGATTTTGACGGGTGGCCGATCGGGAAAACCGGTAATCCCCATCACACCGCCAAAGGCGAGGGCGATGCGGTCGTATCCGGCGCGCGCCCGATAGGGCCCCGTCTGCCCGAATCCCGAGATACGCAGCAGAATCAGGTTTGGATTGTGTTCCTTCATGAGGGCATAGGGCAGGCCCCACTTCTCCAGCGTGCCCGGCCGGAAGTTCTCAACGACGGCATCGGCATGCTCGACGAGTCTGAGGAGCAGGTCACGTCCTTCTGCGGTACGCAAATCCAGGGTGATGGACTTCTTGTTCCGGTTTTCGACGCTCCAATACAAGCAAACGTCGTCCACAAAGGGTCCGATGTCGCGCACGGTATCGCCACGTTTCGGCACCTCCACCTTGATGACTTCCGCGCCGAAGTCCCCAAACAAGGTGCAAGCCACGGGCCCTGCCACCATCGTCCCCAGGTCCAGGATGCGCAGACCGCTAAGCAGGAAATTCTCTTTTTTTGCGTCGTTGCTTTGCATGGTTTACTCCACTTCCTGGGGGCTTGGTTGCACGGACTCGCAAGCCTTGATATTCACAACGTAGTCGCCGAGATCGGTCTTGCGCAGCATGTGCCAGTAGTCATCATTGCGAAACGGCGTGGGTGCTACCACTTTCCCGGTCGACGTGCGATACCAGTTCGACATGCCTTTATGGGTCCAGATCATCTTGTCGTGGGCGCGTTGGACGCGTTGGTTGAACTCATCGCAGACATCGCCCTTGACTTCGATCTCGAACCGTTCTTGACCCGCAAGATCCATCGCCTGACGCAATAGTCCCATCACGTAACGCACCTGGATTTCGAGCGTGGCAACGACACTGCCGCCGTGACCAAGGGCCGTGTTCGGACCTGCCAAGACGAAGAAGTTCGGCAAACCGGGCACGGCAACTCCCAGATAGGCCTCGGCGCCTTCTCGGTCCCACCGCTCGCGCAGCGATTCGCCGCCGCGGCCTTTTACGTCAACGGACGAGAGAAAATTCACCGCATTGAATCCCGTGGCTACGATCAGTACGTCCAGTTCGTACGCCTGGCCATCCCGAGTCTTGACGCGGTTCTCGTGGATCTCGTCGATACCGGTATTGACCAGCGTCACATTTGGCTTGGTCATCGTCCGGTACCAACCGTTATCCATGAGCATACGTTTGCCAAATGGCGGATAGTCCGGAAGCACGTCTGGCAACAGGTCCTGCCGCTGGCCTAGTTCCGCTTGGATGTAATGGGTGAAGAATTCGCGGTGTTTCTCGTTGCGGCGATTGATAGATCGCTCCGGATGCGGCCAGGTGGGATCGATCTGTAGCGACGCATGGATACGATCATTAAAGACCCAGGCCAGGCGCTGGCGATACCACTCTTGATAGAAGGGAACCTCGCGCAGTAGGAACCGCACGTCGGACGGGACATCCTTCTTGAACCGCTCAAACGGGGCTGCCCACTGTTTAGATCGCTGGAATACGGTCAGCTGCGCCACGTTGTCGACGATAGCGGGCACGATCTGCATGGCGCTTGCCCCATTGCCGATGACGCCGACGCGTTTGCCTGATACGTCCAGTCCTTCAGGCCAGCGCGCGGTGTGAAAGCAATCTCCCGCAAAGCTCTCCAGCCCCTTGATCGCCGGAAACTTCGGCACATTCAGGATGCCGACTGCGCTGATGACGACATCGGCCTTGAGTGTTTCCATCCGGCCATCGTGTCGCTTGACCGTGACAGACCAGCTCGCGTCGTCTTCGTTATACACGGCGCTTTCACATGCGGTGTTGAACTGGATGTTCGAGCGCAGTTTGAAGTCATCGACCACCTTGACGAAATACGCCTGGATCTCATCGCGCAAGGCGAAGTATTTCGTCCAGTCCTGCTTGGCAAAGGAAAAAGAGTAGATGTGGTTCGGCGTGTCCACCCCGGCGCCGGGGTAGCGGTTCTCATACCACGTGCCCCCGGCTTCTGAGTTTTTCTCGATCACCGTATAGTCGATGCCCGCACCCTGCAGCCGGATTGCCGCGCAGATGCCCGCGACGCCGGCCCCGATCACCAGGACCTTGAAGCCCTCGCGCGGCCGAAAACTCTGTTGTTGATCCAGTGCAAACTCTTTATCCAACCCCAGCCATGACGCAATCATGGAGCCGTACGACTCCGGCACTGGTTCGCCGATGCTCGTCGCGAGCATCTGAACCAAATCGGCGGGCGCGGGCGCCGGCAGCGCGGCGGGCGCGCCAGATTTCCAATCCAATATGGCGCGCCATGCCGCATTGCGGATTTCGGCTTGGCGCGCGTCTGGCAAGCCGCCCGTATCGTTGTCATCCAGTCCCGCGATGCGGGTGCATTGGTATTGCTGTGACAACCATTTCCTATCACCGGTTAGGTGAATGAGCACCATTAGCAAGGTGGGTACGTTGGCGGATCGGAGCGACTGACGTAGTTGGGTCTGCCAGTCCTGAGCCTGACTGGAGAGGTGAACGGACATACGGCTTCCTAAAAAAGGCAAAAGATTCCCCCTGCCATGCCGAGCAGTCGGCAGGGGCACTAAGCGTTATCGTGTTGAATCGGGCCGCCGGTCATTGGCGGCCCCAGGACTTTTACTGAGCGGTCATTCCGCCTTCATGCCAGCGGTACGTACGACTTCGCCCCACTTTGCGTAATCGGCTTCGATCGTTTTCTGTAGGCCTTCGGGGGTGCTGCTCTCCGGCTGAAACCCTAGCGCCATGAGCTTGGTCTTGAACTCCGGCATTTGGACGATGTCATTGACCTGCTTGCTCAATTTGTCGACTACAGCGCCGGGCGTGCCCTTGGGAGCAAGCAATGCGATCCATCCCACGGCGTCATATCCAGGCACGCCGGCTTCCTGCATCGTTGCAACGTCGGGCAACACTGGTGATCGCGCGTCGTCGAGCACGGCCAAGGCGCGCAGATTGCCTTGCTTGATATTGTTCAACTGGGCTCCCACGCTGTCGATCATGATGGGAACTCTGCCCGCCATCACGTCGATCGAAGCTGCAGCGCCGCCTTTATATGAAGCCGAGGTGATCTGCACGCCGGCCTTATGGTTGAGCAGTTGCAATGCGAGTTCAAACGCTTGCGCGCCCGAGGCGAAGATGATGCCCTGTGGGTTGGCTTTGGCCTCCGCGATGAGTTCCTCAACGGAGTTTTGTTTCAGGGCCGGCCCGCCCAGCAGAACCATGGGAACCTTGGCGACCATCGCTACCGGTGCAAAGTCGCTCTTGGGGTCATACAGCTGGTTCTTCTGCAAATGCGGCCCGGTGACCAGGGTGCCACTCACGCCCAGACCGAGCGTATAGCCGTCGGTCGGACTTCTGGATAGCGTGCTCAGGCTTAACATTCCGCCCACGCCCGGTCTATTTTCGACGACAAATGGTGTCCCGTTGACTTTTTCGAGCTCGGCGGCCAACAGTCTAGCGACCATGTCAGACGCGCCGCCAGGTGGATATCCAACGATCATGCGGACTGGTTTATCCGGATAGTTCGCGGCCTGGGTTGGTGCCCCGACGAACATGAAACTTGCTAGTGCCAGCAACAATGCGCGCTTCATTCCTCTTGTCTCCTTTAGTTGGTTTTTGAGGACTTCACGATGGCGCAAGTATTTCTGCGGACGACGCTCACGGTCAAAGCCGACTTGGCAAAATGTGCATATGCTGCACATTTGGTGTGAATGTGGTCGGGTTTGCCGGTCCACGTTATTCATAATATGCACAACCACAATTCGGAAGAAAGGTGCGTCGTGACATCTGATCTGAGCAGGCCGACGGGAAGCCAAGCCGTCTCGCGTGCGCTGACGCTGCTAAAGCTCGTGGGTATGAATCACGATAGTGGAATCGTCTTGCGTACGATTGTCGACGTCTCCGGCCTAGACCGGACAACCGCGTATCGGCTGTTGAGTTGTCTCGTCGAATCGGGAATGCTGGAGCGAGATCAAAAGAAACGCTATCGACTGGGACTGGAGGCGATGCAACTCGGGTTGAGATCGATGAGCCGCGTACCCATTCTGGAGCGGTGTAGGCCCTTAATGATCAGACTGGCGCGCCGCACCGAAGACACGGTTTATATCGTCGTGCGTAACGGCGACTATGCGCATTGCATCCATTATGAGGAAGGCAGCTTTCCCATCAAGGCGTTGGTACTGCAGATTGATGGCCTGCGCCTGTTGGGTGTCGGTTCTGCCGGCACCGCCTTGCTATCGACTTTAAGCGACGCCGAGATACGGGACTTCCACCGACGTCAACATAAAGAGCTGCCTGCGCAGCGCGCAAAGTTGCCTTCACTGTTAGACGAGTTGCGCACCATACGTAAGCGTGGCTATGCCACTACCGAGAACCTGGTCGCCGAGGGGGTGAGCGGAGTGGGAGTGCCTTTTGAAATCACGCCGGGGTCATATGCCGCTATCAGCATCGGCGCTATCCGTAGTCGTATGGCACCGGAGCGGTCCCACTGGATCGCAAAGGTGATGCGCGAGGAAATCAGCGCTACGGGCTGGACGCTACATCCGGCTCATACAGAATGAGCATCGGATGAGCGATGCGGACCATTCCACTCGCCCTGAACGCGTTAAGTGCCGGCAGCGCTTCGTTCCTTTCCCGATAACGCACGGTTTATGCGTTGCTTAAGCGCTGCTACGCAACCAATCCTGAAAGCTTTGTAGTTCGGGTCGTATCGGGCGGTTGGCCGGACGGACGAAATAGTAGGTGTATTCCTTCATATCCAGTTCGTGAGCGAAAGGAAAGACCAGGTCGCCACTATCAATCAGCGGTTGGACGAGCGCTTTCTGCGCGATACCCACGCCCTGTCCTTCTATCGCGGCCTGATATACCAGCGTGGAGCTTTCATAGTTCCGATGACGCAGGCCGTCCATATCCTTCAGGCCAGCGGACTGCAACCAGTGTTGCCAGTCGTCCGGCCGCGCCATCGTGTGTAATAGCGTGGTCTGCTTCAGATCGCCGGGACGGCGTAGCGTCCTGGCCAGGGCAGGGCTGCACACCGCCGCGAGAATATTGGGCACCAGGGGTAATGCGATAAGCCCTGGTCATTTTCCATCGCCGAGGCGTATTGCCGCATCCACATCTTCGCTATCAAAGTCGATCCATCGCAATGAGGTGGTCAATCTCTCGTCTGGCCGAAGCTCGAACGCATGAACGGCCTCGCCCAATCGTCCGTGTCATGCGAACATTTCGAACGAGGCCTTTGAATCGGAATATTTTAGCGATCGCCGCCATTATGGCTCGCTTCAGCTCTAATCCCTTTTTAGGGCAAGAATAGCCTGACCGTCGTGCAGCATATCAGTCTGTACGACAATGCGTGTGGCCTGGCCGTCACGCTGCTGCAGCGCACGCAACAAGGCGTAGTGGCCGCTGATCATATGGCGGCCGCCGGCGTGGACGAGAGCATCAAGGACCACCATACCCAACCAACCGAAGTCCGCCATCGTCGTGCGAGTCGTGCTGGAGTTGCCGCCGACGGCCAGTGCAGCCGAAATTCCGGTCAGCTGGTGCGTCGAGCCACAGTATTGACTTGAATGGCCCCGTTTAACACCGCACCGGCGCGTGAGTGCCCCGAAATAGAAAAGCTTCCTGCTTTCCGCAAACCGATCCATAATCTCTAACACTGCTTTATGCAATTAACGGAAAGTAAAATGAGCACGAAACAACTTCTGTTATTCAAGAACGAGGGTCAAGAACGCCCCGACCCGCGTAACCCCCAAGCGCCCCCGATTACGGTAGACGAGGCCAACACCGCCTTCGAGCAATGGCTGAACAATCACGTACCGCGGCTACGCCCCAGTTCAATGAAGGTGTACCGGGCGCTGTGGGAGACCTTCCTAAGGTTCCAAAAATCCCGCATGGCCACCTGGGAAGACACGACAGCGGAAACAATTAAAGCCTTCCTCGCAAGCCTCGAGTATTCCAAGCGCCCACACCGCGAGCGTTACCAATCCGTGCTCGAGCGCGCCTTCGAAGAAATCGAAGTCTTGCGCAAACCGCTAAATGAGAATCCCGCATCAAAGACCGCGGTGGCCGTACCCAAAGGCAAGGAATGGCGTGACGCCAAGGACAACGACCCAACACAATTCTTGACCAGACTCGATCAGATCATCCTCCGAGAAGCACTACTCAAAGCCGCTGCCAAACTAAAAGGCCACACGCTCACGCCGCCTACGCGCTGGCGTCTGTCTCGCGACACCGCGATTGTCACCACGCTCTTTGCCTGCGGAGTCAAGCCAGCCGAACTGACGGTGCTTTCCGTTAATTGCATATATCGCAACGAGGAAGGCGCGCTGCTCGACACGGGTGCGTACCAGGGCTTGGCAGCCAACGAACGTGGGCACCGGCAAGATCCCAATCAGGATGCCACCCATGCTTATATCGGCGATGGTTTGGGGGCCCGGCGCATTGTCACCATCCCTGAGTGGGCCTCCGAGATCCTGGAGCAGTGGCTGGCCATTCGCGCGTTGGCCCCGAGTGGGCACGCCTCGATGCCCATTCAGCGCCTGTTTCCCGGCAACCGAGAGGTGACTGTGCATCGGCAAAGCACCGTGATGAACCCAGCAACTCTGGTTCGAATCGTCACGAAGTGGGGGCGGGTCCATGCGGGGCTGGAACTCACCCCCCAGCGCCTGCGCAATACCTTCGGCGCCATGCTGCTTGCCGCCGGCACGGAGTTAGGCGAGGTAGACCACGTGATGGGATATGCCCCAGGCGCGGCCAGCGCCTTCAGGCTGCGCCAAGCGTGGCTTGCCTGGTGTGCCACGCACAATGAGCACACCACGGCATAATTACTTGCTGTGCCAGCACCTCCAACTCTCACGCGCGCTTGACCGCGTAAGCGGTTGGAAGCCTCGCTATTGAGCTGCTGGCGCCGCTTTCTCAGGAAGTACTGTTATAGATTGTATTCACGTGTCTGCCGGGAAAATAATGGACTCGTACTCTCTTGACGCAGAAGCTGAGGGTCAATGTCTATCCCGTCGATGCTAGACCGCGGGGCACCCAAGGTGTACAAAATGATCGCGATCCGAGCCCTATCAACATTAGGCATGTCGATGGCCAGCCGTAGTGCACTGCCGAGGTCGACGATTTTCCAGGAAATCAATTTGCCAGCCGCTTCATATTCAAATGCGTTCAATGCGCTTACCAGTGCTGCGGTCGCGTTTGCGTTAAGACGGACGAGTGTTCGCGCTAATGCTTCATTTTCCGCAAGGGCAGCATAAACAAGCTCCTTCGCACCGTCCGTGATGGCAGGGATGAATCTGCGCGCGGTGGTTTCGTCATTGTTCTGGAGACGATCAATCAATGCTCGGGTGGCGAGCGATGGTATGCCATGTGAGGCGCGCGTCGATACGTCCGACCGCTTTGCATCGGTCTCGATTAAGGCCTCTATCGCGGGGTTCAGCTCCTCGTTGATCGCGTAGACAAGCGCTTCAATCGGGTTCACGCCTGCATCAATCAGCACCGGTACCGCAGACTTATCGAACTCGCTCAGCCCTTTTAACGCACGCTTCCAGTCGCCACCTTTATCAATCAACGTTTTCACATGGGCCACGTCTTTTTTGAGCGCTGCGTCGAGGAGAAAGTAGTCGTGCTCCCTTGACGTCGCATTGCTTATAACCTGATTCTGCGCCGCTATCTGCGCGAGCGTTTCCTCGGGCAACGAGCTTATGTCAGCCCCCGCGCAAGCAAGCAGCCTGAACGCCTTTAACGCATCCACAGGGCCTGATCCGCTATGGACCTGATCGCGATACTTCGCTTGAACGTATCGCAAAAATGGGCCAGTAGGCACGCCCGCCGTTATCATGGTTCGTAAAGCACGTAGGTTGCCGACATTGATCGTCGAGCGAGAAAATTGAGGCTGAAACTTTCCGGCGTCGAGCAATGCCTTAATCGCCGCCGTATTGCCGAACTCCGCGATTTTTTTGCAGCGGACGAAGGCGCTCGTTATTAACGGCGTAAGCAGACGCAGCGCGTTGGCATGGCGGACTGGATCTTCATCTCTAAAGGTTGCGGCTATCTGCTGAAACGCATCTCTTACCGCCAATGTATGCGTGACGTTGATCGCGGTCGCGGTCGCACAAACCAGATACAGGGCGTCCCACTGATCTGCTTTGGCCAACTTGCTAATGGCTGCCCTGACCGTCGAAATCTCGCAGGTAAGTTGCGTCACCTTTTGGGTGTCTTGCTCAATAGCTGCCCTGACGAGCGCCTCTGAGCTCGGCGCGCCGAGGATCGTAAGCAGCCTTATCGACTCGGGCCATTTATTTTCCACAGCGATGGCTAAAGCTTCAGTCAGATCTGGGCCTGTTCGGATCAACGTTTGCACGGCATCTCCGCGGCTACCATTCCACACAGCAGGGAGCTGAAGCACTTTTGCGAGGCTGTAGGAGACGGGTGCCCCCGCTCCGCAGAGGTGGTCGACCACGCAGGGCCCAATGTGTGAATGTAATAGGCTGTGCTCTAACGGTGTCATGCCGTCGTCGTCTCTGGCGTTGACCAACTCGTGTACCACGTCATAGTTCAAGGCAAGGAGATGTCTGACGACTATCGTGCTGCCACACTCCATGGCCAAGTGCAGACAGTTCCGGCCACCTTCGAAGCGTAGGCTTCCTATATCTATAGAAAAACGCATCGCCCGGTCGATGAACGCGTCCACATCGTCATCCCGAATGGCATGCCGGATTGCAGCGATGGAGCCGTGTGCGTTTACGGAGCAATCCTCTTTTTCTGAAGAGGGGTCTGAATTGACACGAAAAGCCGGAGACAGGCGCGAATAATTATCGAACAGATTGTCCATGAGAGCCCCATGAGTGAAGGTTGACTTGTGCTTCTTTACATGGGCTCGATAACAACACGGTCACGACCACTCTTTCCGAGAGGCTCCCATAAGCGGACCGAATGAACCGAAATCTACCGGGTATTCAGTGCGACATAGGCACCCATATGCGCGCGCCTGACGCCGATGCGGGCATGCTGCCACCGACGAGCGTGTGGATCATGCTGACAAAGATCTCCATACCCGCAGCGATATTCTTCGTCTCGCGTGGCATACCATGCCTATCGCTCTGACCGGCCGAATCAAACCGGCACAGGAGCTTCATGCAGCACCGCGATGTCGGCCGAGCCTTTGAACGCCGGATAGCGTTGCAACACGAGTGGATCGTGGCCGGGGACGACATGGTCGGGGCTGTCTGCTTCAGCGTAGAGCCGCACATGTCCTGTGAGCATGTCGGCCACGTTATAGACAATGGGGAACGGGCGCTTGCTGTCCATGTTTTCGTAATAGTGGCTCGCGTCAGAGGCCAACACCACCCAACCGCGTTGCGTGTGAACCCGCACGGATTGCAAACCCTTGGTATGGCCACCGATGCGCATGAGCTCAATCCCCGGCGCGAGCGTTTGATCACCATCATGAAAAGTGACGCGGTCTTGGTAGACCCGCCGTACCAATAGCGTCACGTCGTCGACCGAATAGGCATGCCGCATCGGCGCGAAGCACATGCAGCGCCCCGTGGCGTAATCCATCTCGGCATCTTGCAAATGGAATCGTGCGCGGGGCAGCTTGTCGAGGTTGCCCGCATGGTCATAATGCAAATGCGTGAGGATCACGTCGTCGATATCCTCGGCCGCCACGCCGAGCGCGCTCAACGCCTCGATCGGACAGTGCAGCATCTGGCGGTTGCGGGCCTGGGCCGTGGCGGCATTGAACCCCGTGTCGATCAGGACGATGTGACCCGGGGCGCGCAGTAGCCAGACAAAAAAGTCCATCGGCATGGGGCCGTCGTGCGGGTCTCCACCGATGAAGTTATCGGCCCGCTGACGAGGCATTTGCGCGTAGCGGATGGCGTAGGCTTCGTATTTCGGTAGGGACATGGTGTTACTCCGCTTTGACGCCAGAGGCCTTGACGATGCCGGCCCATTTTTCGTCTTCGGCCTCGATGAATTGTTTGAATGCGGCCGGCGATGCGCTGACCGACGGCTGTACGGCAGCCTTGGCGAGGCTTTCCTGAACTTTAGGTAGCTGCATGACCTTGGTCAAGGCGTCGTGCAATTTGTCGATGATGGGTTCGGGCGTTTGTGCGGGCGCGATGACACCGATCCAGTTGACCGCGACAAAGTTCTTCACGCCCTGCTCGTCAGCGGTCGGCAAATCAGGCAAGAATGCCGAGCGTTGATCATTGGCGATAGCCAAGCCACGCAGTCGACCGCTAGTGATCTGTTGCGACACGGCAGGCAAGTCGACGACGACGCCCTCGACGTGTCCCGCCATGACATCAGTCACGGCCGGGGCGGCGCCTTTGTAAGGCACGTGCACGATGCGCGTGCCCGGCGCAGCGCGCTTGAACATCTCGATGGCCATATGCGGCAGTCCGCCCGTGCCCGAGGAGGCCAGGGTGACGTCGCGGGTTTGCGCCAGTTTGACCAGTTCCTCCAGATTGGCCGCGGGCACCTTGGGATTGACGGCGACGGTCTCGGGCGTGATGCCCAGCAGACTGATCGCCGCAAAATCCTTCTTGGCGTCGTAGGGCAACGTCTCGAGTGTGTGTGGCGTGAGTACCAACGGACTGGCGCTGGTGACGCCGAGGGTATAGCCGTCGGGCATCGCGCGGCTGATGTATTGGGTGCTGATCACGCCCGCAGCGCCCACCCGGTTCTCCACGGCCACCGGGACGCCCAGCAATTCAGACAAGGGCTGCGCGATCACGCGCGCGGTAATGTCGTTTGATCCGCCGGGAGAAAAACCGACTACCAGGGTGATGGGTCGATCGGGATAACCGGCGGCGGCAACGGGACAGATTAGGGTGGCCGCAGTAATGCCAAACGCGGACAGTGCGGTTAACCAACGCTTTGCTTGGATCGCTTTCATCTCGTTCTCCTCTGTTTCTTGTTCAAGCTTCGACCGATGTGTGCTCACGACTCAGGGCAACAATTGCCGAGGCGTCTGGCGCGTGTTCGAGGTTCAGGCAGCTCTGTAGCAGCCGAGTGCACCCCGCCTCACCCAAACTGGGACTGACCAAGGATCGGAATTTTTCGATTAACTGCTCGTCAGTCATGGGATTGGTGACGCTGCCCGTGGCATCGCGCACGTGGCGTGACCCGACGCGGCCATCTTTCAGGCGCACGATGACTTCGGCCTCGTTGTCGGCCATCGTGCTGATCGCCTCGGCCTGCGTGCGCGCTTGCAATGCGCGCACGCGAGGGTCGAGCACGCAATCCAGCTCACCCTGCGCCAGCCCGGCCGCGCGATGTACCAGCGCGGCGGCGACCCAGTGAAACAAGCTGACCTGTGCATCCAGCGCGGTATCCGGCAGTTTGCGCCACGTCAGGTTCAGCGCATCGGGATGGACTCGCAACGCCACGCTCTCGATATCTTCGACTGGCACGTGCTCATTGCGAGCCAGTTCCAGACAGGCATCGATGGCGGGATGGATCACGATGCCGCAGGGATAGGGCTTGTAGGTATTGTTGAGGAATTCATAACGCGTCCCGAGTTCGGCGCGTATCAGTCCGGCATCGTTCGAACCGGTCAGTACTTGCAGCAAACCGTTGCGACCGTCCACCGCGATCGAGCCGCACTCGAAACCGCCCAACGCCATATAGGCGGCGGCTACCCCGTTACGCGCGGCCATGCCCGGAACGTAGGTGATGGCCATGCTGCCGTGAGTCGCGCGAAATCCGCCCGCTTGCGCCGCAGCGACACCCAAGGCCCACACCATTTGCTCGTGATTCAAGCCTAATAGCCGGCCGGCCGCTGCCGCGGCCCCTATGCCTCCGGATAGGCCGGTCATATACCAACCGAGACTGCCCCCACCCGCGGCGATCGCGCAGCTCACTCGGCATTCCAATTCCAGCCCAGCCACCAGCGCAACCAGCAGATCGCGGCCCGAAACTGGCTGGCCGGCCCCGGCGCGCTTACACGCCACCGCTAAAGCCGCCGCCGCGACGGGGCCGGTGGGATGCGTGATGGTGGCCAGATGGGTATCGTCGTAGGTCTGCGAGGAAGAGCCCAGGCAATTCAACAGGGCCGCATTCGACACGCTGGCATTTTCGCTACGGCCGAGCAGACCCACTTCGCCGGCAGATTCCATCAACAACACACCACGTGCCGCCGCTTCCATTGCGGGGGTGCGGGCCGCGCCCACTGTGCAGGCCACCCAATTGAGCCATGCCCGGGGTGCCTCGCGGCGGACCTTGTCGGGCAGGGTCGCCCATTCCAAGTCCAACGCGAAGTGCGCCATGTCGTGTGTCACGGATTGTGGATCAAATGCCGTCATATTTCGAATGCTCGGAAAAATGTACGGGGGAAAAACAGCCAATGGCCTAGAGCCACGACTGCATGAACGATGTGGGTATTGACCGCGGGATGGCGCATCGAGAGCACGCGGCCATGGGCCGCGGGCGCCGGACTCCAATGGGTCGTTGTCTCCAAACTCGTTGTTTTTAAAACTCGGTTCGTTTATTCTATGTTCTGTTCGACAGAACAGTCGTTCTATTATATTCCGCAAACAACGACTGTCAATCAGTCATAACAGTGAGGAAGACACCCCATGTCCACGTCCACGCAAACGCCCGAAGGGCAAAAGCCTTTGCTCATCGGCGGCGAATGGATCGTCGCTCCCGGCGCGGGCTTTGCCTCGGTCAATCCGGCGACAGGTCAGACGAATTATTTGATCAGCGCCGCAACCGCCGAGCATGTCGAGGCCGCCGTTAGCAGCGCGTGGCAAGCCGTGCGCCAAAAGGCCTGGCGCGACATGCTGCCGCATCAGCGCGCCGCGCTGCTGCGACGTATCGCCGATGGGATTGACGCCAATGCGCAAGTGCTGGCGCGGCTGCAGATGATCGAGAACGGCAAAGTGTGGAGCGAGTGCACCGCGCAGGTGGCCAGCGCCGCCGCGACGTTTCGCTATTACGCCGGGGTCTGCGAATCCGTCACCGCCGAGGTCACGCCGCCCCGCGGTAACTACCTGTCGCTGACGCAATACGAACCTTATGGCGTGGTCGTTGCCATCACGCCGTGGAATTCGCCTCTGACCATGGAGGCGCAAAAAGTCGCGCCAGCGCTTGCCGCAGGCAATGCCGTGATTCTTAAACCGTCCGAGGTCACCTCGTCGCCCGCGCTGGAGCTGGGTCGCATCGCGCTTGAGGCGGGCTTGCCCCCGGGCATCTTGAATGTGGTCACCGGTCTGGGCAGCGGCGCAGGCAAATTGCTGGTCGAGCATCCCGGCGTGCGCATGGTGTCCTTTACCGGCGGTACCGCTAGCGGTCGCGCTATTGCGCGGATCGCGGCGGACAAATTGATGCCCGTGGCCTTGGAATTGGGCGGCAAGTCGCCGCACATCGTGTGCGCCGATGCCGATCTGGACGCGGCGGTCGAGGGCGTGATTGGCGGGATTTTCGAGGGCAGCGGTCAGTCCTGCGTGGCGGGCTCGCGCCTGTTTGTCCAGCGATCGATCCAGCAGGCATTTCTGGAAAAGCTCTTGGCGCGGGCGCAGTCGATACGCGTCGACCAGCCCGATGCGCAAGGCGCCGGCA
Organism: Bordetella sp. 15P40C-2; assembly: GCF_009763235.1. NCBI lineage: Bacteria > Pseudomonadati > Pseudomonadota > Betaproteobacteria > Burkholderiales > Alcaligenaceae > Bordetella > Bordetella sp. 15P40C-2. The sequence continues at coordinate 89,756 of NZ_WSJA01000034.1, read as the reverse complement.
TGGGTCCAATCGCCTCGTTCGCGCATCGCGAAAAAATCGAGTCCATGGTGGCTAGTGCCGTCAAAGAGGGCGGCGAGATTTTGACGGGGGGTTGCCGTCCCGATGCTGATCATCTGGCTGCGGGTGCGTATTACCTGCCGACTGTGATTGGTAGCCTGAAACCCGACGCCTACGCCGTACGCGAGGAGATTTTCGGGCCTGTGCTGTGTGCGCTGCCTTTCGATGACGAAGACGACCTGATCGCCCAAGCCAATGACAGCGTCTACGGCCTGGCCTCGGGCATATGGACCGCGGATTATCGCCGTGCCTGGCGCGTCGCGCGACACCTCGAAGCGGGCAGCGTCTGGATCAACACCTATAAACAGTTGTCGATTTCCACGCCCTTTGGAGGCTTCAAGCAAAGCGGAATCGGTCGCGAAAAAGGCGTGAGCGGGCTGCGCCTGTATCAGCAATCCAAGGGCATTTACTTCGCCATGTGAGACAGCGATCGGATGCGTGCCGGACGCGGCCAGGCGGCGCGGGGGGCTCCGGCTGCGCTGATACGCATTCGCTGTCCATCATGGCATGCATCACATCACTAACACTATTGAATCTGAGAGACACCACATGACTTCATTCACTCGTATTGGCTTTATCGGGCTGGGCGTAATGGGCGAGCCTATCTGCCGTAACCTTGCTCAGAAATGCGGTTTGCCCGTCCTGGGCTGCGACATGAATCCCGAGCCCCTCGCGCGCCTGGCGCAGCATGGCGTCCAGGCGGCCGATGTCGCGACCATCGCCGCTCAATGCGACGTTATTTTTCTCTCGCTGCCGTCTGGCGAGGTCGTCGAGAAACTGGCCCAGGGACCGCAAGGCCTGCTGGCGAGCTGCCGTCCCGGTCAAATCATCGTGGACACCAGTACCTCGCCGGTGGACACGACGCGCAAACTCTCCGCCGAGTTCGCCGAACGTCAAGTGACCTTTATCGATGCGCCGGTCGCTCGTACGCGCGCGGCCGCCGAGGCCGGCACGCTGTCGGTCATGGTCGGGGCGGCCCCCAGCGTATTCGAGCGCGTGCGTCCGTTGATCGCCACCTACGCCAATGAGATCACCTTATGTGGCGACGTGGGTAGCGGTCAGGTGGTCAAGATCCTCAACAACATGGTGCTTTTCGAGACAGTCACCGCGCTGGCCGAGGCCTGCGGCATCGCACGTCGCTCGGGCGTGGATACCAAGGTCATCATGGAGACCTTTATGCTGGGTTCGGCCGATAGCTTCGCGTTGCGTAACCATGGCTTAAAGGCTATTCTGCCTGGTGAATTTCCCGAAAAGGCCTTTCCCGTCAGCTATGCGCGCAAAGACTTGAACTATGCGCTGCGTTTAGCCGAGCAGACAGGCATCTCCGCGCAGGGCGCCCGAAACGTGGATCAGTGGTTCGAGGCGGCCTTGGAACGAGGCCTGGGTGACAGATATTGGCCCGTCATCAGTCGCTTGATTGATGATGAACAAGACACTGCACAGGAAACCGCCAGCCCGGGCCATCAGTCCTGATATAGTCAATTTACTCATGAGCCGTACCGCCCCTCCGGAATCCGTCGATGGCGTAGCCGCCGTCGATCGGGCCCTCGCCATTGTCGACGCCATCGCCCAGACGACCGAGCCGATCAGTCTCGCTGACCTGTCACGCGTGACGGGGTTTTATAAGAGCACTTTGCTGCGTCTGATTGCCTCATTGGAGAGATCCAATCTGGTGGTGCGTCGGGCAGATGGGCGGTATGCCTTGGGCCTGTACGCGCACCAGTTGGGACGTGCATACGAGGCCGCCTACCACCTGACGGATGTCTTGCAACCGATATTGCAAGCATTGGTGGATCAGGGCACGGAGAGCGCCTCCTTTCACGCCTATCACGATCCGCAGTCGCGCATTTGCCTGCTGCGGATCGATTCCCTGCATTCCACGCTGGATCGCATCCGCGCGGGCGATTTGCTGCCCTTGGATAAAGGTGCCGCGGGCAAACTGCTCACGGCCTATCGCGTGCTTGGCGAGCGTGCGGACGCAGCGGGTTTGGTAGCCACCTCCATGGGCGAACGCGACCCCAGTTGCGCGGCCGTTGCCAGCCCCGTGTTCGGTCCCGGCGACGAGATTCGCGGCGTCATTTCTCTGTCCGGGCCGAAAGAGCGTTTTACCGCCGCCGCGATCAAGAAGATGTCCCAACTGCTACAGGATAGCGCGGCGCGCGCCACCCGATCTCTGGGTGGCCGCTGGCCGGGGTAATGACCGGCTCTTACAGTTGACCCGTGGGGAAAGGGACAATCAGCGTGATGCTCGGAGTAGGCTCGTCCCGCGCGCCGAACGAAGGCGGATTACCGGGCGGCAAACGGCGCGAGCACGTGCGGCCCGATGTCGCCGATCGAGGCAAGTCCACTGAGCCGCATCGTCCGTAGGAGCTCTTCGCGCAACAGGAATAGCGCTCGCGCAGCACCCGCTTCGCCACCGGCGCTGACGCCGTATAGCAGGGGTCGGCCCACCATTACGGCCTGTGCGCCCAAGGCGAGGGCCTTAACGATATCCGCCCCGCGACGCACGCCGCCGTCCACGATAATGTCGAGCCGTCCGCTCACCGCTTGTACGATGGCGGGCAAGGCATCCAACGCCGCCGGCGCCCCGTCGAGCTGCCGACCTCCATGGTCTGAAACGATCAGCGCATCGCAACCCAGATCGGCGACGCGCGCGGCATCGTCTGGGTGCAGCACCCCTTTGACCAGCATGCGGCGCGGCCACACTTCGCGGATCCTGGCCAGGTCATCCCAGTTAAACGCGGGGTCATAGTTTTTCCCGACCGAGGAGGCGATGGTAGAGGTATCGAGCGTGTCCGGCACGAAGCCCAACATGTTCTCGAGTACCGGCATGCCGCTACGCGCCAGCCGCGCCACCCATCCGGGACGACTGGCAAAGTCCAGCACGTTACGCGCGGAGAATCGAAACGGCAGCCCGAAATCGTTACGCATATCCCGCTCGCGCTTTCCGCCGGTAGGCATATCGATGGTGATAATCAGCGCCTCGTAGTCGGCATCGCGGGCGCGTTGAATCAAGCCCATCGTGAAATCCCGCTTGCGCAGCATGTACGACTGAAACCATAGGCGTGTGTGAGGCGCCTCGCGCGCCACGCGCTCGATTGACGACGTCGAGGAGGTGGGTAGCGCATAGGGCAGACCCGCCGCGCCTGCCGCGCGGGCGATGGCCACATCGCCAAACGGCCAGCCATAGCCAATCGCACCGGTAGGGGCGACGGCCAGCGGCATGGACACGGGCTTGCCCAGCAGATTCATCGTCGTGTCGATGCGGGATACGTCCACCAGAAAGCGTGGCAGTATCGCGTGCCGGGCAAAGGCCGCCCGGTTCGCCTTTAGCGTCGATTCATCTTCGGCCCCTCCGTCGTAGAAATCGAATACCGCGCGCGGCAGCGTGCGCTGCGCGATATCACGCAGCGACTCGATCGAATAGGCGTGGTACAGCCGGCGCGCTCGACGTGCGCTGGCCGCGGGCGACGAGGAGGGAGGCAGCGCACCGTGCGCTGAAGCGGTCTCATGTGACATAGGAGTTTCCCACTGTGCAACGATGAACGTGGCCGGCTGCGCGCAACAGTTTGCCCATAACACCTCGGTATTGGTTTCATGTCGCGTACGCTCTCGCCGTGCATATCAGGCGACTCGCGCAGCGCGATGAGATGTCAATCAGGAACGGCCGGACGTCCCCAGTCGGCCCATAGCTTGGCGATGGCGGCGTAGTCGTCGCGTCCATAGCCCGCCGCCGCCGCGATTTCATACACTGTGTGCGACCCTTGAATGGCGAACAAGGGCACGCCCAACGAATGGGCCAATTGCAGCGCCAGGGTCGAGTCTTTGCGCGCAGCCTCCAGCGGCATGCCGCCCTCGTAGTTGCCTTGCACGACGCGCTCGGCATAGCGATGCGTCAACGGACGGTGCAGACCCATCTGCGGATCCGATAGCAGGCCGATCAGTTTCTCGCAGCTCACACCCGAGGCCGTGGCCATCGAGCCGGCCTCGGCGACCACGATCATGACCGCATGCGCGACCGCATTGTTAATGACCTTGGCCGCGGCACCTGCGCCGACCGGTCCGAAATGAATTTGCTTTGCCGCAATCGCATCCAGCGCAGGTCGGCACGCCTCGATGGCAGCGGCATCGCCGCCAAGCAGCAAGGTGGCGGTACCCGCCTGCATCTGGCTGACCCCCGCCAGAATCGACGCATCAATGATGCGCGCGCCGCTGGCGGCCAACATCCGTTCGCAAGCCTGCACATCGGCCGGATTCACCGTGCTGGTCTCAATCACGACATGGTTGGGCGACAAGTACGGCGCGATCTGTTCCAGTACGGCGCGTGACGCGGACGGGCTGGGCAAACACAGCACCACCGCCTCGGCCTGCGCGACGTCTTGGGGTTGCGCGATCATGATGGCGTCGAGCTCGCGCGTGGCGCGCTGTGTTTGCGCAGCGTCGAGGTCTGACACCAGCAGGGAAAACTGGCGCGCGAGGCGCTCGGCCACGAGATAGCCCATATTGCCCAGGCCATAAATTGCAATCTGCTTGCGACTCATAGAAGTCATCCGTTGGTTACGTAAATAGCGGTGTGTCCGGGGATCACAAACCCATCGGCTGGGCGTGCATACCGAAATACATACTCTTGACCTGGCTATATAGACGCAGACCGTGCAGGCCTTTCTCGCGGCCAATACCACTGTCCTTAAAGCCGCCAAAGGGCGTGGCGATATGCGATTGTTTGTAGGTATTGATCCAGATGGAGCCTGCCTCCAAGGCGCGCCCCACGCGCCAGGCGCGCGCGTAATCGCCCGTCCACATCCCAGCGGCCAAGCCAAACGGCGTGTCGTTGCCCTGTGCAATGACGTCCGCCTCGTCGTCGAACGGCAGCGCCACCAGGACCGGGCCAAAGATCTCTTCGCGGCAGGCACGCGCTTGATTCGTCAAACCGTCAATAATGGTGGGCAGATAAAAGCTGCCGCGTTCCAAACGCGCATCCCGTGGTCGGTCGCCGCCGATCAATACCGTACCGCCTTCCGCGCGCGCCAGATCTACATAGCCAGCAACCTTGTCACGATGACCTTGGGACACCAGCGGGCCCATCTGCACATTGGCATCATCCGGCAGGCCCACCCGCAACTCGCGCGTGAACGTGACCAGCTGATCCATGAAACGCTTATAAATACTGCGTTGTACGAACAATCGTGAGCCCGCTACGCAGCTTTGTCCGGCAGAGCCAAAAATGCCCGACGCCACCCCCGCCACGGCGCGCTCGATGTCAGCGTCGTCGAACACGATATGCGGAGATTTACCACCAAGTTCCAGGCCCACCGGAATCAGGCGCTGGCCCGCGATGGCACCAATCGCGCGGCCGGTTTCCGTGCCGCCAGTGAATGACACCATGCGCACACCCGGATGGCGTACGAGCGCGGCGCCGACATCCTCGCCCAAACCGGGCAGGGCAGTCACCAGCCCCTCAGGCAAGCCCGCCTCACCGCAGATCCGCGCCAACTCCAGCGCCAACTGGGGCGTTTCCTCCGAGGGCTTGACCAAGACCGCATTGCCGGCCGCCAGCGCGGGCGCGACCTTTTGCGCCTCATTCATGATCGGCGAATTCCAGGGGGTGATACATGCCACCACCCCGAATGGCTCGGCCAACGCCATCGAAAAATATTCCCCGCGCGGCGAAGTGACTTCGTTCTGCCAGGTCTCGCAAACCGCCGCGTAATACCGGAAATGCCCCGCTGCGGCATCGACCATATGCAGGCACTCTTTCCATGGCTTGCCACTGTCGATCATCTGCAAGCGAGCCAGGGATTCACGTTCGGCAGTCAGACGCCGGCCGATTTCATACAAGGTCGTGGCGCGCTGATCGGGGCGCAGATGACGCCAGGGTTGGTGATGAAAAGCCTCCCACGCCACCGCCACCGCGGCATCGACATCGGCGGGCGTCGCCCGCGTGACCCGGCCGGCCACACTGCCATCGGCCGGGTTGATGGAGGTCAAGATCTGCGTTTCGTCAGAGGCGTGGCGCCATTCGGCGCCGACACGGAAAGGCTTGATGGAGGAAGCGTTCATGATGGACCCTGTCTCGCGGGCTATGTCGTGTTCTCGGGCGATCATGATGCGCCGGCTGATTCATAGACTCAAATTGGAATTTATATAGAATTATTAGGGTTCAACTATGAATATGCAGCAAGGTGTGTTCGCTGGCGCTGGGCGTTCGCGCGAGACGCCCAGACGCCCAGACGCGGCTCAAATCCCCAGATAGGCCTTTTGGACAAACGGGTCGTCCAGCAACTCCGCTCCCTGACCCGCGCGCACGATTTCGCCATGGTCCAGCGCATAGGCGTGGTGCGCGAGTCTGAGCGCCAGCCGAGCGTTTTGCTCGACCACCACGATGGACATCCCGTTATCGGTGTTCAGCCGCTGGATGGCGGCCGCGATTTCGGCGACCACCTTGGGCGCGATGCCCAACGACGGTTCGTCCAACATCAAGAGGCGGGGATTTGACATCAGTGCGCGGCCTATCGCCACCATTTGCTGCTCGCCGCCCGATAACGATCCGGCCAGCTGCGCGCGGCGTTCCAGAACGCGGGGAAACAAGGTGTAGATTTCCTCGAGATTGCGTCGAATCACACTGGCGCTGCGTACGCCGTGTGCACCCACCAGGAGATTCTCCTGCACGCTCATGCGGGCAAACAGCCGCCGTCCCTCAGGCGACAAGGACAGGCCCGCCGCGACGCGGGCCGCCGGACCACGCCGCGTCACGTCGGCGCCTTCCAACTGAATGACGCCGGATGCCGCGTTGGCCAAGCCGATCACGGCCTTGAGCGTGGTGCTTTTGCCCGCGCCATTGGACCCGATCAACGCAACAATCTGCCCCGTTTCCACCGTGAAGTCGATATTGCGCACGGCCTCGAGCGCGCCATAGCGGACGGTGAGTCCGCGAACCTCAAGCATGGGCATAGTCGGGCGCTCCCAGATAGGCCTCCACCACCGCCGGATTGTCGCGCACGTCTTGAGGCGAGCCTTCGGCGATTTTCTCTCCTTGTACCAGCACTACGATGCGCTGGCTCAGCGCCATGACAAGCGCCATGTGGTGTTCGACCAGCAGCATCGTCAGCCCCCATTCCTGATGCAAACGCCTGAGCAGACGCGCCAATTCGTTGCACTCTTCGTGGTTCAAGCCGGCCGCTGGCTCGTCGAGCAGCAACATGCGTGGGCGCGCCGCCAGCGACACGGCAATGCCCAGCCGCTTCTGTAAGCCATACGCCAGACTGCCCGCCATCGCGTCGCGCCAGGCAAAAAGATCGGTGATTTTGAGGATATTATTGATCTCGGTTTCGACGCCATCCGGCTGTAAAAGCCAATCGTGCCGACCGCTCAGGCGATTCACCACCGAGCCCGATATGCGCGACAGGAGTCCCCGGTAGACGTTTTCGGCGACCGTCGCCTCCGGATAGGTCGAGGTAGATTGGAAAGTGCGCGCGAGACCCAGCGCGACCACCCGGCTGGGCGGGCCGCCCGAAATATCCCGACCGTCGAACAGCACCTTGCCGGAAGAGGGCGGCACTGTCCCGCTGATGACGTTAAACGCGGTGGTCTTACCCGCACCGTTTGGGCCGATCAGGCCTACCAGTTCCCCGGCGGCCACGGAAAATGACAGATCGCGCAGCGCGACAAGCCCGCCAAAACGCCGCGTAATATTGTCGACTTGCAGCAAAGGCTGGGTCATGACTGTTTCTCCTTTCGGCCCGCATAACGCTGCCATAGACTCGCCAGTCCGCCCGGCAGGAATCGCATGATCAGAATCAGCGCCGCGCCATAGAACACATACTGCGTCTGCACCGCGCCTCGGAATAGCTCGGGCAGCGGCGTCATCACCAACGCACCGATAAAAGGCCCCCACACTGACGCCCGTCCGCCAATGACCAGCATGATGAGAAACCCGATGGTCACGCCCGTGTTGAACGATTCCGGCGAGATGTAGCCGATATAGCGTGCCTGTAGCACGCCGCTTAACGCCGCGAGCCCGCAGCCCACGATAAAGGCCAGCACCTGAAGCCGAAAGACACTCAGTCCGGTGGATTCCGCCAGCGCGGGATTTTCGGCAATGGAATCGATCGCGTGCCCCAGCGGCCTGCGAAACACGCCACGGAAGGCCACCAGCACCAGCAACACGACCGCCACGCTAAACGCGTAAAACTTCGGCCGCGTGTCCAGCACGAGGCCGAACAACTCTATGGGCGCGATGCGGGTGATGCCATTGGCGCCTCCGGTGAGGCCGGACCAATCCAGCAGACTCAGACGCATCAGCTCGCCGAATGCGAAAGTCACCAGCACGAAATACACACCCTTCAGCCGCAGGATGATCCCGCCCAGCACGCCGGCCAACACCGCCGCCGCCACGATGCCTAGGAGGGCGGCCAACCAGAGATTCAGACCCAGCTCACGTTCCGTCAGGACCGAGACATACGCCCCGACCGCCACGAACGCCGCCTGGGCAAAGGATAGCTGGCCGGAACGACTGATGATGGCCAGCCCGGTGACCGCGATCATGTTCAGGCATGCCATGATGGCCAGATGCTGCGCGAAGCTGCCCGCGAACCACGGTGCGATCAGGATCGCCGCGAACGCGATGCACCCGAGTGCGCGCAGGCCCACCGGCGCGCTCACGTTTCGCGCGCCTATCGATTGAGTTGGGGTCATGCGTCAGGCCTCCCCTTTGCCTAACAAGCCGCGTGGTCGGAACACCAGCATCGAAATCACGATGACAAAAATCAGCATGTCGGCCGCACTGCCACCGATCAATAACCCGGCGTAGCTTTCCGCCAGACCCAGCAACAGCCCCGCGGCGACGGCACCCGGAATGCTTCCGAGGCCGCCCAGCACCACCACGATGAACGCCTTGAGCAGGGGGGTCGCACCGGAAAACGCCGACACGGAAAACAGCGGCGCCATCAGTGCCCCCGCGACGGCGGCCAGCCCGACACCTATGCCAAACCCCAACGGATAGTAGATGCGGGCGCGCACGCCTTGTATGGACGCGATTTCAAAGTCCTCCACGACGGCGCGCAATGCCCGTCCCGGGCGAGAGTGGCGTAGGAACACATAGAGCAACACCAATACGACCAGGGCGAAGACCACCACGTAAATCCGTGAGTTGGGAATCACCACCGCACCCAACCGTGTGGCGCCACGCGCGATAGACGGCATGGACAAGGGATCGGGACCAAAGAACATGAGCGCCAGATTCTGCAAGACGATGGCCAAGCCTATCGTGACGATCATGCCATTGAGCTCGTCCCTTCGGAACGGCTTTAACACCCCCCATTCCAGAATGGCGCCCACAACCACGGCGCCCAGGAATGTCAGGCCCACCGCGGCCAAAAAGGGCAGGTGAGCCTGGGTCGTCAGGATGTAGGCTCCGAAGGTACCCAGCATGTAGAACTCGCCATGGGCGAAGTTCACCATACGCATGACCCCGAACACCAACGTGAAACCCACCGCCATCAGCAGATAAAGCAGCCCGACGATCAAGCCATTGACCGTCGCCTGCGCCAGTAGAACGCTCCAGTTCACTTGGGTCGCCTCGCTCGTTTACTGGCAACCGGAGACGGTGCAGGCGGCGCGGATGACTTCCTTGCCATCCTTGACCTCGGCGACGTAGAACGGCACACCCAGTTGATGGTTAATGCCATACACGTCCTTGCCGGTCCAATTCAAGGTGCCAAGCACGCCCGGGAAATCGGAGATCTTTTCCAGTTCGGCGCGTACCTTGTCGGTGTCATCCACGGTCCCCGCACGACGCATCGCCTCGAGCAACATCGTCGTCCCATCATAGAAAGACGGGCTAAAGCCATTCATCGGCGTCTTATATTTGTTGTTGTAGAGCTCGATATAGGCCTTCACCGACGCCAGCTCGGGGTTGATTGGCGTATGCACGAACATCCCTTCGGTGGCCTCCTTGCCAGCCACGTTGACGATGTCCTGCGTGGCCGGACCCCCGGTGCGCACGATGCGTCCATCAAACCCCAGTTCGCGCGCCTGTTTGACGATCATGCCAGCCGTGGCCGGGGAGTTCACCCCGAGTTCGATCGTATCGATGCCTTGCGCCATCATGCGTGTCAGGATGGGCACGAAGTCCACGCGGTCCCGTTCAAAGAACTCCTTGGTCGACAACTGCGCGCCGGCGTTTTTGTAGGCGGGCTCCAGGTCACGAGCAGCTTGCTGACCAGTTTCGTCGTTGGGAAACAGCACGCCGACCTTTTTGATTCCCAAAGACTTGACCAGCCACTCGATCTGCGGCTTGGAGATCTCGACCGTAGTCGCGTTGGGACGGAAAGTAAAAGGATGATCGGGCTTTAACGCATGCGTGGTAAAGCCCAGCGTCATCACCATGACTTTGTTTTTTTCCGTGATGGGCTGGATCGCGAGCACCGAGGCCGAACCCACCGGGCCGATGATGTACTTGACCTTGTCATCGAACACCAGTCGGTTGGCGGCGGTCATGGCCTCGTTGGCTTGGTATTTTTCGTCGTACGGGATGACACGAACCTGATATTTCTTGCCGCCGACTTCCAGTCCACCTGCCTGGTTGACCTTGTCGGCGGCTAACTCCGCCGCGTTTTTCATCCCCTGTCCCCAGGCCGCGCCGGGGCCTGACAAGGTCACCAAGGCGCCGATATTCAGCGTCTCTTGCGCATGCAGCGAGAAAGAAAGTAGTAATCCGGTGGTCAGTACGGTGGTGGTCAATGTTTTCATGGTCAGTCTCCTCGTTGTTGTGTTGTGTCGCGCAGGGCGCGGTTTACTGCTGCTCGATCTCGTCCAGAACCGGCATCAAATAAGAGCGAAACTGCCGCGGGTGTTCGCTCATGGGAAAGTGGCCCAGCTCGCGCATGATCGTGACTCGCGCACCGGGAATGGCATCAGCCGTACGCAATGTGTCCTCAGGCGTGCACGAGAAGTCGTATTCGCCGGTCAGCAGATACAGCGGGCAAGTCGCGGTGTCGATACCGTGGAGTGTGCCGCGCAGGTCGGCATCCACGCGGTAAAAATGCAGATCGCCCTTGAACACGCCGGGTCCGCCTTGCATGTACTGCCACAGCGTCTCGTGACGGTGTTCGGCGGGCGCCTGCGGCGCGATCAATCCGGACACCAGTGCCGCGCAGACTTCGCCGCCGTGGACATCGCCTCGATGCAGCCACGCGGTGTCGTACCAAGGCTCCTGAAAATCCGCCGCCTCCAACCCGATCAGCGCGCGAAACCGGTCGGCATGTCGATTGGCGAGTTCCAGCACGATACGGCCCCCGATAGAACATCCCATCAACGCAGGCCGCTCCAGTTCGAGCGCGTCGCAAAACGCCAGGATGGTCTCCAGATAACGCTGCGTGGTGAGTTGGTACGGTACGTCCTGCCAACCTACGGGTGGATAAGACTTGCCATGCCAAGGCAGGTCAAACGCCAATACGCGATAGCGACTCGTGATGGACTCGTCGCATAGGATGTGACGATACTGCCGACCATCCGCGCCGGCCGTATGCAAACACACCAGCGGTATGCCGCTGCCTGCTTCCTCGAAATACACACGGTGCGCGGTGCCATCGATGTCAAACGTGACATATCGGCCCACGATGGGTTCGATCTTCGCTGTCATGCGCGTGCCTCGCGAGGCAACGCGAGCAGATCCTTGATCGCTTGCAAATTGGCCATCAAAGGCTGCAGACGACCTTCGATACGCATTTCACCGCGTTTGCTCAACGCCAGGATGTCATGCCAACCCGGTTGGGGGAGGGGCTCCCAATAAGACCGCCACGCCTGTTCCGAACCCCAGATCGAAAAATCCCAGGATTGCAGGGGCCGCACCGGTATGACGATGTCGGTGACCACGCCGCCGCGCACCCGCACCAGGCGCTTGGCGTCTCCGAACTGCAGCAGCATATCTGCATCAAAAGCCTCTCGCTCGCACGCATAGTTCGATGCAGTACGGCTAAACCGCTCGGCCAAGGCATGCCCCGGCGAGGTCCCTACGGTCATATTGCCTCCGTTTGTTCGTTCTGTGTAGAAGAACAATTGTTCTGTTATCAAGCACAGATTCTACGGCGGCGTTTCAGCCTGTCAAGCCAGGACTTTTCCGGGATTCATCATTCCTTGCGGATCCAGCGCCTGTTTCACCCGGCGCATGAGGTCCATTTCGACGGAGTCTTTGTAGCGTTGCAGATCACTCACCCGGCGCTGACCGATACCCTGTTCAGCGCTGATGGAGCCGCCCGCAAGATGCACACGCTCGTGCACCAGGGCCTGGATGGCATGCTCCAAGTCCGGCACGGTGGCAGGATCGCGGTCCACGGGCGGCAGCAGGTTGTAGTGCAAGTTGCCATCTCCCAAGTGGCCAAACACCCGCATACGTACGCCGGGAAACGCTTGCGCCAGCGCCCGGTCGGTCTCTGACACAAAGGACTCAATGCGCGATACCGGCAAGGAGATGTCGTGCTTGATACAACGGCCCGCTTGGGCGAGCGCCAACGTAATGCTTCCGCGCAACTGCCAGAAGGCTTCCGTCTGCGCATGCGAACTCGCCACCGCCGCATCGCGCAGCATGTCTACTTCCATCGCATGCGACAACACCGTTTCGAAACGGGCTTGCGCGTGTTCCTCACCTTCGGCATCGGAGAGCTCCAGCAAGGCGTACCAGGCGCCCGGCGGGGCTTGCACCGGCAGGTGCAAATGCGGAGACGTCTGCACCACCATATCCAGGCAGTCCACGGACATGACCTCGAACGCCGTCAATGCAGCTCCGAAGCCGGCACGGGCGAGGTTCAGCACCGCAAGCGCATGGCTTAACGAGTCCACGGCCAGCATCGCCGTGCGGCGCGCGCGGGGCAGGGGAAACAACTTGAGTACCGCGGCCGTGATGACGCCTAAGGTGCCTTCGCTGCCGATATACAGATCGCGCAGATCGTAGCCGGTATTGTCTTTACGCAACCCGCGCAGTCCATTCCAGATCTCTCCCTGCGGCGTGACGACCTCCAGCCCCAGCGTCAGTTCGCGTGCGTTGCCATAGCGCAGCACCTGGGTGCCACCCGCGTTGGTCGCCAGGTTCCCCCCGATCATGCAGGACCCCTGTGCTCCGAGTGAGAGCGGAAACAATCGATCCGCCTCGCGGGCGGCTTGCTGGACCTCCTGCAAAATGCAGCCGGCCTCTACCGTCATCGTGTCGTTCTCGGTATCGATCGCCCGTATGCGGCGCAATCGCTGCAGGAGCAGTACCACCGCGCGCCCGCACGTATCCGCGGTGGCGCCAGCGACCTGACCGGTGTTGCCGCCTTGGGGCACGATGGGCAGATGGGCCGCCGCGCACAGACGTACGACGGCTGCAACTTGCTCGGTCGACTCGGGCCGCACCACGGCCAGCGCGCTTCCCGTTGTGTAATGCCGCCAGTCCGTCAGATAGGGGGCTGCGTCCGCGCCGGTCAATACATGCTCGGCACCGAGCAGCATGCGCAAGTCGGCCAACAGGCCGGCATCGCGGCGGGAACTCATCCTTGCCCCGCAATGGGAATGGGGGTCAACAGGCCTTTGCCCGCTAGCCAGGCGTCGACGTTGTCCATAACCAACTGACTCATGGCCTCGCGCGTCTCATCCGTGGCGCTGCCCACATGCGGCATCAAGACAACTTGATCCATGGCGCTGAATTCCTCGGCCGTCGAGGGCTCGGATTCCAAGACATCCAGGCCCGCGCCACCCAATTCGCCCGCTCGCAACGCCGCCACCAATGCCGCCTGATCCACCACACTGCCGCGCGAGATATTGACCAGAATGCCGCGCGGCCCGAGCGCGCGGATGACGTTCGCATCCACAATCCGGTAGGTAGTGGGCCCACCCACGCAGGCAACGATCAGAAAATCCGCCCACTGCGCCAAAGCCTGCAACTGCGGTTCGTAGGTGTAGCCAGCATCGGCACGGGGATGACGGCTGTGATAGCGCACCTCCATATCGAACCCCATGGCGCGCCGCGCAATGGCATGGCCAATACGACCCAGACCGAGAATACCGAGCCGTTTGCCCGAGACCTTGATCGACAACGGAAATTCGCCCAGCGCGCGCCACTGCGCGCTTTTGACATAGCGATCGCCCGCCGCCACACGGCGCGCGGTCGCCAATAACAGTGCCCACGCCAAGTCGGCCACACAGGCGTCGAGCACACCCGGGGTGTTACTCGCCTGCACGCCAGACTCCCGCGCCGCCTCAAGGTCGAGCGTGTCATATCCCACGCCCCAACTGCAGATCGCCTGCAGTCCGGGCAATCGTTCGAACATCTGCCGCGTGAAGCCGCGTCGCACCGACGTCACGGCCAGGCGCACATGGCGCGTGAGGTCGGGGCCGTAGCCTTCCAACCCCTCCGGGTCGCGCCACACGGGCAGGACTCGGTAGCGTCGGGCCAGACGTTCGTCGAACGCGGGGCCCAGCGACGCCACCTGCACAATGTCGTAATGCTCGCTCATCCAGCCGCTCCGGGCCGGTCGGGGATATAACCGGCAGAGGCGGCGGCCTGCGCAAACGTCAGCCCATCGCGTATGCCTTGCGCCACTTGGTCATCGACTTTCAGTATGGCTTCGGCACGCGCGAGCAGATCGGCCAACTGAGATCTGGGTATCACCGCGAGGCCGGTGTCATCGCCCACGACCAGGTCACCCTGTTCCACCCGTATCCCACCAATCGTCACGGGCTCGCCCATGGATCGCAGGCTCAGCCTGGTCTTGCCCGTCGTGGGCGCGACCCAGCGGCTGGCCATCCACAGTCCGGCCTCGCGAATCTCGTCCACATCCCGGCAAGCGCCATCGATCACGACCGCGGTCGCCCCGCGTCTGGCGGCTGCCATGGAGGCATTGCCGCCAAACGTCGAGATCGGGGCGCCGTCCACATCGATCATCAGCACCTTGCCGGGGCCGGTGGCCTCGACCAGGCGACCCACCGCGAATTCCGTGCGGTCGAAATCCCCATACTCGCCATGCGCATGCCGGGCCGTCACGGCAAAACCGGCGATACGTCCCGTACCGGCCCGCTGGACGATACCCTGCGTCACCCCGCGGATGCCCAGCTCATCCATCGCGTCGGACCAGGCGCTGACACCGATCTGGGCGCACCGGGCAAGCAACTGTGTTTCTTCTTCAAGCGTCATACGAGTCTCTGTCGATTCAGGAGAGGAGAGGATCAATCAACACGCGCGCCGGAAAGCTTGACGGCCTCGCCCCAGCGGGCGGCCTCGGCGTTGATGAATTTCTGAAATTCCTCGGGCGAACTGTTGTTGACGTCACCGCCCATGTCCTGCAGCATCTTCGTGACATCCGGCTGCGCGACAATGCGGGAGACATCCTGATAGATCTTCTGACGCATGTCGTTTGGCAAGCTGGCGGGGCCGAACAGTCCAAACCACGTAGCGGCTTCGAAGCCCGGCATGCCCGCCTCGGCCATGGTCGGCACATTGCTAATGGCCTCGACCCGGCGCGGGTGCGCCAGCGCGATCGCGTTCAGCTTGCCGGACTTGATATGCGGCAGCGCCGCCGACAAGGTGACGAAAGCCATCTGCACCTGTCCACCCATCAGATCGGTGACCATCGGCGCGTCACCCTTGTAGGGCACATGGACCAGCTTGGCGCCCGTTTTTTCCTTGAACAGCTCGGCAGTCAAATGCTGCGGTGTGCCGTTGCCAGTCGAGGCGACCGTCACACCGTTTGGCGATTCTTTGGCGTAGGTGATCAGCTCTTGCAAGTTCTTCGCCGGTACGCCGGGCGCGGTCACCAGTACCAGCGGAATCGTCACCGTCAACGTGACCGGTGCGAAATCCTTGATCGGGTCGTAATTCAGGCGCGAGTACAGGCTTGCGCTGATGGTATGGGCCGCGGTGGTCTCATACAGCGTATAGCCGTCGCCCGGCGAACGGGCCACGAACTCCGCGGCGATGGTGGTCCCAGCGCCGGGCTTGTTGTTCACCACGACTTGCTGTTTCCAATCGTCCGACAGCCGTTGCGCGATGAGGCGCGCGACAACGTCCGTGGCGCCGCCAGGCGGGTAGGGAACAATTAGCGTGACCGGTTTATCCGGATAGGTCGCCGCTTGGGCGAGGGGCCCGACGATTGCGCTGGCCAACATCATGGCGGCGAAGCTTTTCCAACTTTTCATGCCTCTCTCCTTATTCTGGCGGGATCGCCAGTCATCTGTTTTTCTCATCGACCGAGTCACGGTCAGGCGCGCACCGCAGCGGTCATGGCACCGGCTGCCGCAGGACTAGATAATGCGCCGTCTGAACTAATAGGCACAAATTGGAATTTATGGACCATAATTAGGACATGGCTATCAATATCAAATATCGTCCATTAAAGGCCTTTTTGCTGGCCGTCGATAGCAACTCGTTCACCCATGCGGCGAACCGCCTCGGCGTGACTCAGCCTTCTTTCACGCTTCTGATTCAGGACCTCGAAGACGTCCTGGGCATACGCTTATTCGAGCGCACCACACGAAATATCGCATTGACCTCGGCCGGGCACGAGTTTCACGCTCGCATACAACGTCCCCTCGCTGACCTCGAAGAGGCCTATCGCAGCCTCACCGATCTGGCGGCCAAGCGTCGCGGCAACATTGTGCTCGGTGCGCTACCGTCTAGCGCATTGACGCTCATGCCTGCAGCGGTGGGCGCGTTGCACCGCGAGCACCCCGCGCTGAAAGTCCGTGTGCAGGAGGCCCACAATGATGAATTGATTGCCATGCTGCGCACCAACCAGATCGAATTCGCCGTGGCGACGTTGACCGATCCCGCGCCCGATCTGTCGTTTTCTCGGCTGATGAACGATTGTTTCTGCGCCGTGTATCCGGTAGGGCATCCGCTACAGCACGTGGCGCGGCCGCAATGGCGCGACGTTATCCGCTATGACCTCATATTGCTGTCCCACGGCTCCAGCGCGCGCTGGCAATTCGATCACGCGGTGCAAGATGAAACGCTGCCCGCAGGGGTAGGCTTGCGCTACGACGTGACCAACATGGGCACAGCCGCCGGCATGGTCCGACAGGGTCTGGGCGTGAGCGTGTTGCCCCGATTGGCGTTGCCCGAATTGAACCTCTCCGGCCTGGTATGCACGCCGCTCTATGACGAATCGGCACGTCGCGAGATCGGCATCCTGCATCGACGGGATCGTTCGCTATCACCCGCGGCCCAAGCGCTGGAGCACTGTCTGCGTCGGGTGGCGGAAGACTTGGCGCCACGCTTGTTGTCATATCCCTAAGCGGGCGGTGATTCTTGGTGTTTGGGCATGATCGGCGGTGCCGTGCGAATCTTGATAAGCCTATTAAATAGGTCTGGCAAAGTTGGGAATGAGTATTCGCGGAGACGGCGGCTGATTTGATGCCGAGCGCCTTGGCCTCATTGCTGCGTGAGACAACCGCCCCGTCATTGTTCGATAGGACGATGACGGGCTTGCCCTCTAGGTCGCGCCGAAAGATGCGTTCCGCGCTGTTCTGAATGGCGCTAACTGTTAGTAGCCTACAACGTATTGATTTGTATAGAACGCAGGTGGCTAACAGTTTTCGTTATCTCCATCTTGGGCTACCCGGTTCTCAGCGCTCAGTGCCTGCCTATTTCAGTCTGAAAACCGTGTCGAGCAACAAGAATCGCCAATGCGTTAGCCACGGTGTTCCAAACAGTGCACTAGGTCTGCTGGGCAGGAGGCAGAGGCTCAACCTTTAAGCCCTTTTAGCTTGACGCTCGTGCGACATCGCTGCGGCGGCTAAGCGTGCCACTTCAGCCGATGCAGATTTCCGCTCGCTGTAGCGGTCGACAAGGTATTCCGAACGACCGCGCACCAGCAGCGTGAACTTCACCAGTTCCTCCATTACATCCACGACCCGGTCGTAATAGGCCGACGGCTTCATGCGACCCGCCTCGTCGAACTCCTGAAACGCCTTGGCAACCGACGACTGGTTTGGAATCGTCACCATGCGCATCCAGCGCCCCAGCACGCGCAAGGCATTGACCGCATTGAAGGACTGCGAGCCGCCGCTGACCTGCATCACGGCCAGCGTGCGTCCCTGCGTGGGTCGGACGCTGCCGACTTCGAGCGGCAACCAGTCGATCTGGGCTTTGAAGATGCCGGTGATCGTGCCGTGGCGCTCCGGGCTGCACCACACCTGCCCTTCCGACCATTGCGACAGCGCGCGCAGCTCGGCCACTTTGGGATGGTCGGCTGGCACGCTGTCGGGCAGCGGCAGCCCATGCGGGTCAAAGATGCGGGTCTCTGCGCCCAGGCGTTGGAGGATGCGCGCGGCTTCTTCAACAAGAAGTCGGCTGTACGAGCGCTCGCGCAGCGAACCATAGAGCAGCAGGATGCGCGGCAGGTGTTCCGCATCGACCGGCACACCCAGTTTTTCATGGGTTGGCGTATCAAAAAGGGATTCGTCCAGAGCCGGCAGAGTGGCGTCGTGTAGTGAGGTGAATTGCTTCATGATAAATATTCCAGGTGCACAGATTCAGCGCACGCGCTTTCCCTGTTCGTCTATGACCACTTCGCCATCCTCCTTGGTGAACGGGCCACGTTGGGGCTGCTCGAGGATATCCAGCACCAGCTCGGACGGCCGGCACAGGCGCACGCCCGTTGGCGTCACGACGAAGGGTCGGTTGATCAGAATGGGATGCGCCAGCATGGCGTCGAGCAGAGCGTCGTCAGTCAACGATGCGTCATCCAAGCCGAGCTCTTGGAAAGGTGTGCCTTTCTCGCGCAGCGCCTGGCGTACCGTCAGGCCCGCACGCTCGATCAGTGATTTGAGCATGTCGCGATCTGGCGGGGTGGCGAGATACTCGATTACCTGAGGCTCGATGCCGGCATTGCGGATCAGCGCCAGCGTATTGCGCGATGTGCCGCACTTGGGGTTGTGATAGATAGTGACATCGCTCATGGCGAAACTCCTTGTGATTGAACGTGGCTGTCAGTCGACAGCGTTTCTCCGATTTCCTGTGCGGTGCTGCGGGCTGAGCGCATGACGCCAATCAGGGTGGCTGAGGCGAACCCGGTCCAGTCGCCATAGCCCACCAGCCAAAGGCCCGGCTCGGCCACGGAGCGTGTGCCATCGACGGCGATGCGACCTTCCGCGCCCAGCACACCGAGCGGCTGCAAGTGATCCAGCGCCGGCAGAAAGCCGGTGCACCAGACGACGGCGTCGACCTCCGATTCCCTGCCGTCAGGCCATACGACACCGGTTGGCGTAAAGCCTGTGAAGGGCCGGACTGACGTCAAGACGCCCCGGCGACGCGCTGCAGCCACCGGAGGCACCATCACGATGTCTCCGAACCCTGCGCTTCGTTCGGGTACCGGCAAGCCTTGCTGCATGGCCTGCCAGCGCGCGGTCGCCTGCTCGAACAGCACGCGCCCGTCCACATCATCCGGCAGGAAGACCGGGCCGGAAGGGGTGACCCAGGTAGCCTGCGCGATGCCGGCTATCTCAGCCATGATCTGTGCGCCGGAGTTGCCACCACCCACCACGAGCACACGCTGTCCGGCAAAATCCTGTGGATGCCGGTAGTGCGCCGAATGAATCTGCACACCTGCAAAGTTGTCCTGTCCGTGATAGACAGGCACATAGGGGTGACGCCAGGTGCCGGTCGCACTGATGACGGCGCGCGAACGCCAAATGCGGCCATCATCAGCCTCCGCCAGGAACAGGCGGCCCTGACGCCGGACTGCCTGCACCCAGACTGGTCGCACAACCGGCAGCTCGTAGCGGGTCTCGTAGCGCGCCAGATAATCGACGACGTGGTCACGAGACGGATAGCCCTGAGCAGGCGGCATAGGCCAGCCCGGAAGCGAACTCCATTGCGCCGGGGAGAACAATGTCAGTGAATCCCAGCCATGCCGCCAGGCCGCGCCCGGCCCTTCCTCTGCGTCCAGCAGCGCGAAGGTGAGCCCGGTGCGGCGCAGGAAGTAGGCAGTGGCCAGCGCCGCCTGCCCTCCTCCCACGATCACGACGTCGACGTCGGTCATGCCTTGCCTTGCAACGGCGCAGTGGAGGTGAAGTAGCGCCTGCCGAGCCAGAGTGCCACGTGTACCAGGGCGATCAGCACGGGCACTTCCACCAGCGGCCCGATGACGGTGGCAAACGCTACCGGCGATGCCAGCCCGAACGCCGCGATGGCCACTGCAATCGCCAGTTCGAAGTTGTTGCTGGCCGCCGTGAAGGCAAGTGCCGTGGTACGCGGGTAATCGGTTTCGATGAGCTTGCCCATCATGAAGCTCACAACGAACATGATCACGAAATACAGCGCCAGCGGCACGGCGATTCGCAGCGCATCCAGCGGCAGTTCGACCACTGACCCGCCCTTTAGGCTGAACATGGCCACGATGGTGAACAGCAGCGCGATCAGCGTGATGGGGCTGATGCGCGGAATGAAGGTGTCGTTGTACCAGGCTTCACCGCGCGCCTTGACCAGAAAGCGCCGGGTCAGGTAACCCGCCAGGAAAGGAATACCCAGGTAGACCAGCACGGCTTTGGCAATCGTCCAGAAGCTGACGTCGAGCACGCTGCTCTGCAGGCCGAAGACCGGTGGCAGCACATCCAGGAAGAACCAGGCGTAGACGCTGAAGAAGACAATCTGGAAAATCGAATTGAAGGCCACGAGCGCGGCCACATACTGGTTGCTGCCGCAGGCAAGCTGGTTCCACACCAGCACCATGGCAATACAGCGCGCCAGGCCGATCAGGATAAGCCCTGTCATGTAGGCGGGGTAGTCATGCAAAAAGAAGGCCGCAAGCGCGAACATCAGGATTGGCCCGATGACCCAGTTCTGCACCAGCGAGAGCGCAAGAACCTTCTTGTCCTGGAAGACCAGGGGCAACTCTTCGTATCGCACCCTGGCAAGCGGCGGATACATCATCAGGATCAGGCCGATGGCAATGGGAATGTTGGTCGTTCCTACCGAAAGGCTGTCGAGCCATTGCGGCAGGCCCGCGAAGGTGGTGCCAAGAAGCACCCCCAGCGCCATGGCAGCGAAGATCCAGAGGGTGAGATAGCGGTCGAGAAAGGATAGGCGTCGGGTTTGCACGGGAATTCCTGCGTTAGTCTTTGAGTACCTGGCCGATTTCGTTTACTTCGCGCTTGATGGCGTTGTGATCGAGCTTGTCGATAGGCAAGGCGCAGAAGAGCTGCACGCGGGTGGAAATCTGGCGGCACACCTTCGCAAACACGTGGCGTTTTTCCTCGTCGGAGCCCTCCGCCTTTGCCGGATCCTCAAATCCCCAGTGAGCCGTGATCGGGTGGCCAGGCCATATCGGGCAGACTTCACCTGCAGCGTTATCGCAAACGGTAATGACGAAATCCATGTGCGGGGCATCGGGCCCGGCAAACTCATCCCAGCTTTTGCTGCGCAGACCATCGGTGGGGTATCCCGCCTGCTTGGCCTGCTCGAGGGCAAAGGGGTTCACGGCACCAGCAGGGTGGCTACCAGCACTGTAGGCACGGAACCGTCCCTTGCCGATGGTGTTGATCAGCGCCTCGGCCATGATGCTTCGCGCGGAATTTCCTGTGCACAACACCAGGACGTTATAGATCTTGTCGTTCATTTGGTTGACTCTCAGTGAGATCGCAGGCTGGGACGCACGAAATACCATCGCAGCAGTTCTCTGCGAGGTATCCCAGCACAGCGTTCATGGTGGGATAGTTGGCGCTATAGATCACGAAGCGGCTTTCCTGACGCGAGGACACCAGCCCTGCATGGGAAAGCTCCTTCAGGTGAAAGGAGAGCGATGAGGGAGGGATATGGGCAAGTTCGGCAATGCGCCCAGCCGGAAGGCCTTCTGGTCCGGCCTGTACCAGCAATCGGTACACAGCCAGCCGCGATTCCTGGGCAAGCGCCGACAGCACCCGGATGATGTCTTTAGATTCCATACTTTCATTATCGTGGAAATATGGAATACAAACAAGTATCATCCGTCAAGCGACGCATCATCGAGCGCTGCAGTCTCGGTAAAAAGCAGCGTTGGCGCCCCTACTAACTCATCAAATCACGAGAGTGGCAGTGACGGCTGGCGTGGCTGCTCCTAACAACAAGGCAGGCTTTGTGCGCATTCCTTTACCTACTCACTCTTCCACCCCTGTTCGCTTGATCGGCGTGCTGGGCCTCACCCAGATACTGGCCTGGGGCAGCACGTTTTACTTGCCTGCTGTACTAGCTGCGCCGATTGCACGGGAAAGCGGATGGTCACTTGGTAGCGTAGTGGCGGGGCTTTCCTGGGGTCTGCTGGTAGCCGGATTCAGCGCACCTCGTGCGGGCCGGCTAATCGATCGATTCGGCGGCCGTCCGGTACTAGCCGCGAGCTCTCTACTGTTGGCAACAGGACTGGCCCTGATGGGCCTGGCGCCAAGCCTGCTTGTTTACTTCCTGGCATGGACGATCCTGGGAACGGCCATGGCTAGCGGCTTGTATGACGCCGCTTTTTCCACGCTGGGACGGCTATTTGGAGATGACTCTCGCACCGCCATGACAGGCGTGACGCTGATGGGCGGCTTTGCCAGTACGGTGGCCTGGCCGGCCATCACGGGCCTGGAAGCTGCACTGGGTTGGCGCGATACCTGCCTGGTACTGGCCGGTGTGCATTTGGCGGTAGGGTTGCCGCTGTATTTGCTGTTGATCCCTCGCGAGCAGCAGCGCAATAGCGAAATCGAGCCCAAAAAACAAGCCGCACAGCCGGCCGAGGCACTAAAGGAAGCCAGATCCCTTTTTCTGCTGGTTGCCATCCTCTTCACACTGCAGTCATCCGTGATGTCCAGCCTGTCCGTGCATCTGCTCGATGCCCTTGGCCAGCTCGGCTTTGCTGCGCCTGTGGCGTTGGCCGTCGGCATGATGATCGGCCCATCACAAGTGGTCGCTAGACTGTTGGAGTTTTCGCTTTGGCGATCACTTCATCCGACGTGGTCCGCGCGTGGTGCCGTGTTGCTCTGCTTTCTCGGCCTTGCCCTGCTGGCTGCGGCGGACCCTGCTCTGGCGTTTGTTGCAACGGCTCTATATGGCGCAGGCAATGGCCTTCTTACCATCGTGCGCGGCACGCTTCCATTGGCCCTTTTCGGACCTGAAGGATATGGTACCCGTATGGGCCTACTGGCACGCCCCATGCTTTTTGCCCAAGCTATTGCTCCCCTGATGATGGCAATGCTGCTCAGCGAACTGGGGCCTAATATCTTGTTGACCACACTCACCGCCCTGGCGTTGGTCGGGGTAGTGGTGACGTGGCGCTTGCCCATAGATCGCCGTGAGGCTGCCCATAAGACCTGATGGAATGTGTTCAGTACCTTCGGATCTGGCATCTTGTCGTAAGCGTTACCACGGCTATCGCGACAAAGCAGCGTCCTCGTACTCATTCTTCGTTAGCAAAATCCGGGATAGCGCCTGCTGCGCCCTGAGGGAGGGTAGTCTGTTGCCGAAAGCAGCCAGCCCTCAGTCTTTGGTCGCTTTACCCCGTTCAAGGTCGAGTGGGGTAACTTTGCCGTCAAGGGCGGCCGAAAGGATGGCAATACGGCTAAGCAAGGTCAGGTTCAAGGACGCGACCTTTGCTAACTCCTGCTTCACCCCTGCAATCTCAGCGCGCAACTCGCGGTTTCGCTCATGCTCTTGCTTGAGTTTCTCTGTCTTTGCGTCCCGCTGGGCTCTCACGCCCTTGCCCGATACAGCTCGGATTCGCTCTGCAATGTCAGGATAGCTGTTATGAACTAATGCGGGAGTGACGCCGGCGAGCTTGGCTACAGCGGAGATGGTCACCTTATTCGATTGCGACTGCAAGGTTGCAAGCGCCTGGCGTAACTGCTGGGCGGTTTTGTGTCGACCCCGGTCAGCTGCATTAGGTGTTGCGCTCATAGCCAATCTCCTTTCCAACTGCAAGATGCTGGGCCTCATCGTTTTGAGCCCCAAGGTCTGCCAAGACCTTGGCGGCAAGTGCAAGGTCGCGGCGAATTCTGTCGTTGGCGACTGGCCCCAAATCATCCAAGGCCAGCAGCTCCTTGTGCTGCCCATAAATCCCTTGCCAGACTTCTTTAAAGTCGTTGTCGATGACACCGTTTTTGCAGTCC
Source organism: Bordetella sp. 15P40C-2 (assembly GCF_009763235.1). Taxonomy (NCBI): domain Bacteria; kingdom Pseudomonadati; phylum Pseudomonadota; class Betaproteobacteria; order Burkholderiales; family Alcaligenaceae; genus Bordetella; species Bordetella sp. 15P40C-2. The sequence goes on along the minus strand of NZ_WSJA01000034.1, from coordinate 65,612 downwards.
ACGCATCTGACGCTTTCATAAAGTCCCGCTCCGCCGCAGCCACTCTCTTGTGCGATACACCATCCATGGCCGGTTGCGCGTATGTGAATTTGTGCAGCGGTGTGCTCCACCAATCGTTTGCGGCTGGAAACAGCGGTCGCACGCATCTCAACGATTTTTCGCCCAGCGCCGCCACTCAACGGCGTGCCTGAGGTGGACCACCTGTCGAGCAGGTCTTTTTTGATGTCGAAATATTCGGCAAGAATGTCTTCGTAAAGCGCTGGGTCCTGTGCTGGGTTGGACGCATACAGCTGTGTCATGCTTATGCTTGAGTGTTTCAGCTGCCATTTGAGAAATACCAAGGACTGGCGCCCCATCTGGGATTCAACCACCATGCGCGCGTAAGTGCGACGGCATTGGTGAGGACTGAGACCCCAGGCGACACCGGCCCTGGTGGCGAGCCGACGAAATGCAACGCGGGAGGCAACAACACTCAAGGCTGAAATTTGGTTGAATTTGCCCATGATGATGCCGAGAAATAGACGGTTCACATCCCGGCGCGCTTGCATCAGGCGCTTCATAAAAACGCCTCTTTCCTTTGGTTGCGCATTGCTTATGCTGGCTTCCATGTCCCGAATTTCGGCTTGCAGCGCTTCCCGCAATGGTTGCGAGTAACGCTCCAGCACGCTGACAACTTTCAGCGCCATCGACGGAACCAGATACTCGACTCGACCTTTTCGAGTCTTGTGCTCGATGGACGCCAGCCAGGAATACTCCAACCCATCCTTGACTTCGGTACGACCACATCCCACATTGAGTCCGATGACCTCCTCGTTCCGCATGCCTGATGAGATCGACAACAAGTAAAGACAGGCGTCGCGCAGATCGCGCATTGGCTCCGATGAGGCGCCGATCTCGCCAGCATCCCGCATCGTCAGAAGCTGATCGGCATTGGCTAACTGCGCTTCACAATGAGTGAACAAGCGCTCCTGATCTCTTCGAGGAATAACAGGCGTTATACCGACACCCGCGCGGGATACGTTGCTCGCATTGCCAGTCATTCCGCAAAAAACGGATAAGGACATATCACCCCAGGGAGGAAATCTCAGTGGTCGGGCTAACTTATCTCGAAACGTCCATGCCAAGTCGATGATCTCAAAGCGAGTCATGATTCCGCGCGCACGAACGTGTTTTTCGGCGCGACTATCCTGTAGATACCTCGCCAGATGTAGCGGTCTGATCTGGTCAAACGCCTCGATCGCCTGGTCACGCAACCAGCGTAACAGCCTTCTGGCGTTGATCGCTGACACGACCAAAGTCCTGGCATTTGCACCGCCATAGCCCGGCCTACCCTCCTTGAACCAAGCAAAGAATGCAGCCTTCGAATCCGCCAGCAGGCTATCTGGCAAATCGGTAGGCCAGCAGATCGTTTTCATGGACTCAGGAACATTAGGTTGTTCAAAATAGGGTGTAAGGTCCCAGTTGGTATCGCCAAATCGACTGAGGACATGTGTTGTGCCGTCGTCACCGACCAACGAGCTAACGATGGTATCGTCATTGATTGACGGCTTGCGGTGGGCTACTTCGGTCAGGTTCAGGGCCGTATTACGCAGTGCGATCTCCCTGACGTCGTTGCAAGGATTGCATGCGAGCAGCCCAAAACGGATGAGGGGATACAAGGGATAGCGACCGAGCCTCCTGAACTACTGAGGCAGCAAATTTCGTCGACGTAAAATCGTCGATCAATGCGATCAGGTTACGGCGATGCTCTCGCCAAGCAGCCATGTCCGAGCCAGTCAAATACTCTATTTCGGCCTGCATGTATGCCTGAAAACTGAACAGGCGGTGAAGGTCTTGGACAGATCCGACGACCACATATGTTGGACAAGTCAGGCAGTCAGTGAATCGCGAGCAGTGGTCAACACCGTTATTAGGTGCAAAGCCGCCATGAACTGAGTCGCCACAACGCCCGACCGGCGTGCGCTGGATCGTCGCCAGCATATGAATGGGAATAGTTTTTTCCACATCGGCGGGCTCGCCACGCAAGACGCCAGGGAGTGCAAGACCGACGAAGCGCACCGCATCCGCCTTCATTTCGTCTGTCAAACTTAAATAATGGCGGTCAGCTACGGCGGGCGTATGGCCTACCGCCGCTGCTACAGCGATAAGGTCTCCATCGCTGAGGTGCCACAGCTTCATTTCCATTGTTTTGCGAAGCCTTTGAACGCTTGGAACGAGCGCATCGCCGTCGTCGCTGCGTAGACCGTGCCTTTTTGAAAACTGTCGAGCACAGGTATTCAAACGCTCCTGATCCAACACAAGCAAGGAGCCAAAAGTCCTTCTAGACTTTGCCCTGTAGAGCCATATCCTGTCCTTGAAACCCTCTGGAGCGATGGCCGCAAGCGCCTCTGTCCGAGCCAAAACGCCCTTGAGCACGCCAACCCCATCCATGGGCACCACGACGTCCGTCTGGGTAGTCTTTGGCGTGCGTAACGTCTGGGTCTGGCTACCGCCTCCGCGCCGTTTGAAAGTCCGCAGCAGCATCGTGTTGGGCATCAGCGGATTGACTTCCAAACAACTTCTCGATGCCTCGAGTAAAGGTGTTGTGTTGATCCCCGTGCGCATGGCCACGACAAGAAAGGCCACGGTCAACGCCTCCGAATCAGGTCCTTGAAAGCGCCCCTTATGAATTGCCACCAAATCTGTTTTCAGAGCATCAGCCAGCCGCTTGATCTCGGCCTGGCTCATGGGTTGGGGAGCCTTCTTTGGCCGGCGTACGCCAAATGGATGCGTCGGAAACAGCGTGGAAGACTCCGCCGCGATTAGCCTTTGGTCAATCATCCACTCGAGCAATGGTCGAATGTGACCATAGACAGTTGCCGCAGACGTTCCCTCCGGATATCTTTTTTTGAGCCAATCCACAAAGCCCACTATATGTTTGCGCGCGAGGGCTACCGGTTTGCTAGGTCCATCCGTGTCGAACAGGTATTCCATCCACCGGCAAACGCCCGAGCCGGCCAAGTTTTCGAGGGTTTTTATGGAAACTGTCCCAGATACTGATTTGGCTTGGAGCGCGGCGACACAAGCCCAAACCCAGTCGTCACGGCCACGCCCCAGCCAGTTGCCGTAGTTGAACCTTCGGCATTTGGTCGCTGTGGTTTCGACTCGAAAGACCGGCAACGATGGGCTTGTGATGCTATCCACCCCTGCCGGTGACGCAAGCCTACCAGCTTGGTCGACCGCTGGGGCAACGTAGGATTTAGGCCGCCTCATGCTCCACAGCCTATAGCGAACATACTGTCAACGAAATCCTCGTGCCGCAAGACGAGCTGCGCTTCCATTTGGTTAATCAAATGGAGGTATCGCGCCGTGGTTTGCACATCGGAGTGCCCAAGCCGATCTCGGACATACAGCAGTGGTTCGCCTGAGAAATCAGGTTTTCGTCTGAGCGCTGCCAACGTATAGGTTGCATAGGTGTGCCGTAGCATGTGGGCGGAAACCTTGAATCCGACGCGCCTGCTCAGGCCGCTGAATATGCCCACAAGGCTTGTTCTCGCAACTGGGCCGCCTGTTGAACTCAGGATCAGTGAGGGGTGATCGTGTCCAGCCCGCGCAAGACGTGACCGCCGTTCCAAGGTCTTATAGGCGGCCAGTTCTCGCATCAAATCCCAAGGCACATCAACTGATCGTGGCCGCTCATACTTGATCTCCATATCTCTGGGATCAAGGTCGACACGTATCAGCTGGCCAGGCCTGATATCCTCGCGACCGATAGGGTCGAAGACGTAGCTCACGGGGAGAGTCCGCGCCTCGCACGAGCGCAGACCTGAACGGAGCATCAGCTCGAAGAGTAGTCTATGGGTAGGGTTAGACAGGCACTTGCGGCTCTGTTGAACCTGCTCAGCCGTCAAGATGCGAATGGGACCTTTGTGCTCACGAAGCAAGACAGCAGCATGTTGCGACACTTTCGCATGCCGTTGGACATGGGCAAGTACGCCGCGGCCTGTTGAGCTATAGATCTGTCGATGGGTGAACGGCAGTCGATCAATATACCGATGACGCCGGGCCCATTCGTAAAAGCGAACAACCAGCGCTAATCGCTTGTTGATGGTCGTGGGGGCCAGCCTCAAAGTCCCGGCCGACCAATCGCGGTAGCGGCTCAACGGAGACGCTCCAGGTGGCGAGCTCGTGTCGTCCCACTGAAGTCCGTTTGCGTTGAGGAAGGCAAAATAGTCGTATAGTCGCCGCCCAACAGCCTCCCAGGTTAGCTTGCTACGCGCACGGCCATTTTCCATGAGGATGTGGATGATGAAGTCTTGCACTGGCTGCAACGGCCCGCCCTCATCGTTGATCAGGAGCGGTAGCCCTTCAACCGGATGGCCAGCGATTTCCAAGTCTCGCGTCGAGAACAGCAATCTCATATCTCGCGCTCTACCAGAAACCGAGAGATTTGCTTGAGCGACAGATCAGGTAGCTGCATGGTCAGCTCGACATCACCACGTCCACATGTTCCTGATCGGAGATTCCAGGACTTCTCGCGTGTGTAGAGAAGTGCGAAATCCTGTCTGTTGACGGATGCGTGCCACCGCATGGGCGCGGCAGGCAGCAAATGCCTGCGTCGGAGCGTTGAGTTATCTGAAGCCATAGACCTCCCCCAAACCCCGCCTGCTACTCGTCCCAAAGAGACCTAACCAGATAACAGATGGCAGGGAAACATAGCTCTCATCCTACTAACAATCCGATCAAGTCAGAAGCGCTGCAATAATAGTTGTTGCAGTCGACCAGGGCTAAGCTGCTCTTCGCATGACGGCTCCCGTTGCGGCCAGGGGCCGGTAGCCAGGTGATGCACGTTATGCGTGGTCACGCCAAAGATCCTCAGTTCCTGGCCGTCTTTGAAATCGATCGGCTCGAATTCGGGGTTCTCTGGCATCAGGCGCACGACCCCGCTACGGTGATAGAGGCGCTTCACTGTGAATTCACCATCCACCGCAGAAAGACGCCTGCGGGCACCGAGGTCTCCGCCATAAACAACGCGCAATCGAGCGCGGCAAGGGGCACCGGTTTGGTTATGACCAAAACTGGATAAAAACACAGCATAACCCCAATCCTATGGCCGCTGACCGGCTTGGGTTCGACCCCGAAGGGGCGCATGCCTCAACTAGGTCCGCCTGGAAGCGCTCTATATTGCCCATAATGGGTAAATTGGGTATATTGGGTATATCTTTAGAGCCAAGAACCCACCATGAACGCGTTTGGATCCCCAGCCACTCTGAAAACCGCATTTTCGGCCGATAGCCGCGAACCGGCCATTGATGACCTGCCAGTCGCTCCGGCGACTTCTGTAAAAAAGGAAGGCTGGCGAGGGATGATGCGCGCACTATCTGCGCACGGTAGATTGTTGGTCACCAACCATAATCAGCCAGAAGCGGTCATCCTGTCCATGGATGAGTACACCCAGCTGGTGCAGGCTGCCCAGAGGGCTAAAGCCGCTGAGCCCGATCCACTCGCTGAATTGCGCCGACAATTCGATGAGCGTCTGCAAAAATTACAGGCCCCCGACGCTAATGAGCGTCTTCGCAACCTGATGAAAAAGCCCGCCCCGCTGGCTGGTGCCGTCCTGTCTGGATCCTCCTATTGATCTCCCGCCCAGTTCTCTACGTATTAGCGGGCGTCAATGGCGCCGGCAAAAGCTCTATTGGCGGTCACCAACTCACGCAAGCTGGCCTAGCCTGGTACAACCCTGATAGCTTTGCCCGGGAATTGGTGAATGGCTATGGGTATGATCAAGAGCAAGCGAATGCTGCCGCCTGGAGTGAAGGGGTAAGGCGCCTTGATCAGGCAATTGACCGTGGCCAGGACTTTGCTTTCGAGACCACCTTGGGCGGGTTCACTATCTCCGCAAAGCTTGCCGCCGCATCGAGCACTCATGATGTCATGATTTGGTTCTGTGGCCTGCAATCTCCCGAGCATCACATTGCCCGAGTGAAATTGCGCGTCAGCCAGGGAGGCCACGCCATTGCAGAAGAGAAGATTCGACAGCGCTATCGCACATCGGTCCTAAACCTCATTGCCCTTATTCCGTACCTGCACGAGCTCCGGGTGTACGACAACAGCCACGACGTGAAAGTCGGTGAACCCATTCCTGAGCCAAAGTTGCTGCTCTACATGTCGGGCAAAGAAATTCTAATTCCGGGAAACCTGGACGAGGCGAGATTGACGCCTGACTGGGCGATTCCAATCCTCGAAGCCGCGTATCAGAGGAGCGCGCGACCGTCGTGAATCGATCCAGCAAATTTTGACTCCCATACCCAAGATTTAGGCCCGGGTTGCGGTGGTGGCGCTTGATGGATTAAACGCCAACAGCCGAATAACGGGTGAGGCCGATCAGAGCTTTTCTCGCCCCATGGGAGGCATTTCTTCCCATTCGGGATTCCTGGGAACGCCCTCGGGCATCTCTGCCATGAGGCCTTCCAACTTGTACTTGCGCGGGCGCCTGGGCTCGGCATCACTCTTGCGAGACGATTCAGGCGTTGCGTTCTCTGCGGGCGTGGGGTTTTTAGTCATGACGGGGGTGGATATTTACGCGACGGCTGAGCGCAGCAACGATAGCGGCGATCTCATGAGGTTCCTACCCACTTAACGGAATGTGAATCCAGTATAGATTGTCACCGTCTTCGAGTAAGGGTGCCAGATCCGCTTAAAAGGAACGGGCAGCCTTTGGCCACCTACAATGCGACAGGGGGAATCAGCTTCATGCCGGCGTAGACCCTTCGCTTAAGGTCTTCTAGCATGGGCACAATGGAGCGCGGCGGAGTCTTGGGCCCAAGGTCAAGGAGAATTCGTTGAAATGCCTCATCATCCGAGGTGGAAACCTCGCTAAGACTCAGGAGCACAGCGCAGGCTCTGGCGAGAGCATCTCCTGCAACATTGGCGCCGGCCGCGAACTGGTCGATTTCCAACTCAGCCTCGAGAAAGAGCTCAACACCGGGGTCATCTTCATCCCACGCGGCAAACGGGTCAAAATCCGCTTGCTCCACCAGGGTTACTTGATCCGAACTACGAATAAACGACGAAATCATCCGTTTTTTCCTTAAGCCGATAATCCGCTTCCGGGATGGAAGACGTGATCTCGGCCCTAGAATTTTGACGTCACGACTTTGGTGCCGCGCTATACGATAAGAAAAACCTCGGAGCAAAAGCCAGGGCCAGACAAAATTTTTCCCCGAAGGGCGCTTTTTTGGAAGTTTGAACGACCAAAATCCGGTCGACTTTTCATGATAACTTTTACTATCATGAAATCTATATCCTGTTGATATAAAGCGTATTTTCATTAAATCTTGCCATTCCATCCAACATCATCCAGCCGCGTTACATGACCAGACCATACACGCGCCAACTAGCCATCACCCGACTTCTGCCCGCCATTCTGGCCCTGCGCTGCCACCACCCCCAGCTACAATGACGTCAATCGGAGCAATCAGAAGTTGAGCCCGCGGCATGGATGAAGAATACGTTCCGTATAGATCGAATCGTGACCATCTTGAGTTCTACCGAGCCTGGATGGAGGGAACGTTCAATGTCGACCAGCTCGCAAACCGGTATCTGGAAACCGGCACGGATCGCGCGGCGGCCAAGCGCATACTGAAAGCCGTCCAAGCTACGTTGGTGACCGCTGCGCGCCGTATGGGCAAGCATGGCCAGGCGCGGCTTCTCATGCTCGACAGGGACAGGCTGCGCGAGGCGGATGCACGCTCCTATAACCGTGTCCCATCCGAACGCCGGCGCCGGGAGCGTGATGCGCGATTATTCCGACGGCGCTTGACGCTCATCGCGGAACTGATCGACTCCGTATCGGTGCCGCCCAAACCTGGCGATCTGACTGACAAGTGGTTCGACGAATCGGTTGCCAAACCTCTGATGGACGCCGGGCTTCGCACAATCGCGCAAGTCGCCGACCGCGCCAACGCTATAGGTTATCTTTGGTACAAAAGCGTGCCACGCCTGGGTCCGACACGCGCCGCGCGCCTGAACGATTGGTTCAAACGCCATAACGAGGCGCTAGGCGATCTGTTTACGCCTTTCGCTCTCACGCCAAAGCGCTTGCTGCCCAAAGAGCAAAGGCAACCTTGGACCGGCTCCGCGGTGTCACGAGCGCCATACGGCGTCAAACCCCGATCACCGTTTCTTGCCAGTCGCGATGGGTTCTACCTGCCCCCGGCCGAACTCGATGGCTCGCGAGGAAGGAACCGGGCGCCGCTCGCGGAAAACCGCAGCGGCGCAGCCAACGACTACGAAGCAATCCAGGCCTGGCTCAACCTCTACAAAGAGCCACAGCATAAGCACACCCTGCGCGCTTATCGCACCTCGGCCGAACGCCTGCTGCTCTGGTGCGTTTTTGCCAAGCAAAAAGCCCTGTCGAGCCTGACCACGCAAGACGTGCTGGAATACAAGGCGTTCCTGGCTGACCCGAAGCCATACGATCTCTGGGTGAGCGACGTCATGCACCCGCGTTACGATCCGGACTGGCGTCCCTTCATTTGGCGCCGGCGTCCGAAGGCGCAGCGCTTTCACATCCCCAATCGTGCGATCGAGCCGCCAAACGCGCGCGTCAACGCCGCCGGCGAACCTTTGGTCGCCGGACTGTCTGCCGACAGCGTGAAATACGCCCTCACTGTCGCGGCAAAGCTCTGCACGTGGCTGGTGGGCCAGCGCTATTTGGACTACAACCCCTTTTCTGGCCTGGCGCGAAAAAAGGCCCGCACCCAAATCAACGTCGGGCGCAGTCTGACGCGGCAGCAATGGGACTACGTCATGCAATTCGCGGCGTCCCTGCCTGACGACAGTTTGAAAACACTACGTCTGAGGTTTGTGCTGCACCTTGCCTTCTCCACTGGCCTTCGCTTGTCCGAACTGGTGAACGCCAAGGCCGCCGACATCAGTATCCAGGATCTCGGCGACGATATGCGGCCGATGGTGCTTCATGTCGTAGGCAAGGGCCAAGAGCCCAGAGAAGTCTTCCTGCCGCAGTCGCTGCAGCGCACCCTGGCGCAATATCTCAGCGCCCGCGGCCTGCCCGACGATCCGCGTGCCTGTCCGCCCGAAACGCCTCTGATCGCCAAGCTTTACAGCACCCGTTGGGGCGATGCAATGACCGATTCCGCCCTATACCGTGTCTTGACGACCTTCTTCGAATCGGCCGCGAACGCTATTGCCGATGCGCAGACCTCAGTGCGCGGGCGCGAGGATCGCTATCGCCTGCTGCAAGCCAGCACCCACTGGCTTCGCCATACGCACGGCTCGCACGCTGCGGCACGCGGCACATCCCTGGCGGTTATCCAACAAAACCTCGGACACAAATCGCTCACTACGACGTCTGTCTACGTCAAGGCGGAAGCCCGATTACGCGCCGAGCAGATGGAGGCCTTTGACCAGGCTGTGTTCGGGCAAAAGGACGCATAGCATCCATCAACCGAAACTGCATGTCGCGCACTTCGAGCCTCAGCGGGCTCGCATCGCGCCTAGGTCCATCACTACAATCACTGGTTCAAGCTAATAGATGGCCGAGCCGGGCAAATTTCCTGCTCAGGTCCGCGCTAGATTCCGATTCACCCTACACATACCGCCTCTGTCGTGACTATCCTTGTTAAACGATTAGCCATCATGGCCGCGATGCCCAAAGAATTAGAGGGTCTGGTCACAGCGATGGGAGATTCGGTCTCGATCACGCGGATTGCCATGCGCGATTTTTACGTTGGGGAGATCGCAGGCTGCCCGTGTGTGGTGGTCTTGAGCCGTATCGGCAAAGTCGCGGCTGCCGCCACGACCACCGTATTAATTGAGACGTTCAAGGCAACATCGATCGTATTTGTAGGCTTGGCGGGCGGACTACATTCGAGCATCCGCGTGGGCGATATCGTCGTGGCCAGTCTCCTGATGCAGCATGATCTTGATGCACGCCCTTTATTTGCGCGCTATGAAGTGCCAATGTTGGGATTAAGTCGTTTCACGCCGGATGCCTCGCTGAGTGCCGCGTTGTTGTCGCACGCTCGGGCTTATCTCGCAGAACAATCGCGTTCTGGTAGTGCACATGGCGTAGCGAGCGTCGACAGACCTTCCACCGCCCATCACGGCCTTATCGTAACGGGCGATGTGTTCGTCAGCGAGCCATCACGTCACCGAGCCATCCAGCAGCAGCTGCCAGACGCACTGTGTGTGGAGATGGAAGGCGCAGCCATGGCTCAAGTCTGTTTTGAGTTCGGCGTTCCCTTTGCCGTCATGCGGGTCATCTCGGACCACGCGGATCACAACGCAGACGTGGATCTTTCGGACTTCTTAGAAAAAAAAGCGAGCCTCTATACCTGCGGTGTGCTGTTCAAATTCTTAGCGACGCTGCGCTGACCGATAAGATCCGTTGACGCGTCGCCAGCGTCAAGCCGCGGCGAGCATCTCATGCGCAACCGGCACGACATACCTGCCCTCTCCAAACGCCAACGGCCGGTTCTCGCTGCGATACATCCGTTCGACTTGTCCAATATAGATGTCATGATCGCCACCAGGATGGACCGCGACCTTGACACACTCCAGATACGCGCTGCAGTCATCGATAATCGGCACGCCACCCAAGCCCTCATTGACCATGACGCCCTGAAACTTATTGCCGCCTGACCGCGCGAACTGATTGGAAATATGGATCTGGTGGTCCGCCAGGATATTCACCACGAAACGCTCACAATTCTTAAACGCCGCGTAACTACTCGAGGTCCGTGCCTGGCTCCACAGTATCAAAGGAGGATCCAGCGACACGGAACTAAATGAATTCGCCGTCACGCCATACTGATTGCCGTCTTCGTCCACCGTCGTCATGATGGTGACGCCCGTCGTAAACGCGCCCAGGACGCGGCGAAATTCTTTGCTGTCAAAAGTGTTCATGCTTGGGCCTCGTTTACAGATTGAACTCGGGATTGGCGATAAGCGATCAAGTCCGCGATCGAAATGATGGTCAGATCATGGCTAAGCGCAAATGCAATCAGGTCCGCACGGCGCGCCATGCTGCCATCGTCGTTGACCAGCTCACACAACACGCCTCCCACGCCCCGCCCGGCGAGAGCCACCAAATCATGAGCGGCTTCGGTATGCCCGGGCCGTTCCAGCACCCCACCCGCCCTGCTGCGCAGCGGGAAAATATGCCCGGGACGCACGAAATCGTCTGCCTTGGCGGCCGGGTCGGCCAGGGCGCGCAACGTGGCGGCGCGATCGGCCGCCGAAATTCCCGTGCTGACACCTAGCCGCAGGTCCACGCTCACTGTAAAAGCCGTTCTGAAAGGATCGGCGTTGTTTGTCACCATCGGCGGTAACTCAAGACGGTCCAACACCTCGCCCGGCAACGAAACGCACACCACGCCGCTCGTATGACGCACCATGAAGGCCATCTTTTCCGGTGTGACCGCGTTCGCGGCGATGATAAGGTCGCCCTCGTTTTCGCGCGTCTCGTCATCGACCACCAGCACGAACTCGCCGCGGCGCATCGCGTCTATGGCCGTTTCGACGGAATCAAATGCGCGTTCCGACCGCGCTTGGGTAACACGCGAGACGGCTTGGGCTACGACAGACATAACCAACTCCTGTAATCAGACTAGCGACAGTCTAGGAGGGCTACCGTCTACAAACAATTTGCAGAATTGAATTTATCTATAACCAACGGGAATAAGTGGCGCGTGTGCACCGGCCCTGCCCCGCGATCACGCCAGTTTTGCGAGCTGGGTTTTAAAGTTTTTGCTCAGGAAGTCCTGGAAATTCTGTCCGGCCACATTTAATTCGGCGTTGCGCGCAACCACCATCCCGTAGCAGCGCATGATTGTCAGATCCTTGACGTCAATAGTCTTGCGTACCCCGCGCGCATTGTCATGCGCCATGGACTGCGGCAAAAACGTAATGCAGTTGCCGGCATCGACCATGCCAAGCAATGTCGGCAAGGTGATCGTGATCGCTGGATTAAATGGCGCGCCGCGACGCTCGAATTCTGCCTGCAGCTGTTTGCGCAGCGCCTGATAGCGATCCAGTAGCATGAGCGGGTACGGAAAAATCTGCTCTAAATCCACCGATTCGGCGTTCGCCAGCGGATGCCGGGCCGGTACGACCAAGGTCATTTTTTCTTCGGCCAAGGATTTAAAACCCACTCCGCGCGGCGCGCTATCCAGGGCAGCGACCGCCATATCCGCATTGCCTTCGACCACACTGCGTATGACCTGCTCATAGGGCAGATCCCGCAGCACAATGCTCACGTCGGGATAGCGCTCGTTATAGGCATGGATCAGGGCGGGCATGACGGTAGCCGCCAGCATGGGCGTGACCACGACGGTCACCCGATTGCGATCGACATCGGAGACCGCCTGAAATTTTCTCAGCACGTCGCGCAAGCCCGCTACCGCCTGCTCGGCGGCATCGCGCAGCAAGATGCCATCCGGTGTGGGTTCGACCCGGCGCGTGGTGCGCAGCAAAAGTTTGACGTGCAGCTTGTCTTCCAGACGACGCACCCGGTTGGTCACCGCGGGCTGGGACAAATGCAGCTTGCGCGCTGCCACGCTGAAACTGCCCTCTCGCACCACCCAAAGAAAGGTCTCGAGTTCGGCGATTTCCAGACGGGTCAACGAGGGGGGATCGATCAATTTATTCACGGTCGTTATGAATGTATCACAGGGCGGAAATTGTGCCGCAGGCAGTCTGCACCAATACTGGCGGTCAGTTTTTTGTTCGAAACCACGCAACGACATAGGCTAGACATGAGTAAATCCCCACGCCAAATGACCTTGGTTGCTTTTTTGCAAGCGCAAAACTGCTCGAACTATGCGGGCTCTTGGCGTCACGCCTCCAGTATGACGGACTACTTGTCGCCCGAATACTATCAACGTATTGCCCGTACCTTGGAAGCCGGCAAGTTCGACATGGCGTTCTTCGACGACCGGCTGGCCATGCCGGACATCTACGGCGATGGCCACCAAGACACGGTCAAGTACGGTGTGCGTCCCATCAAGTTGGATCCCACCACCGTGCTCATGGCCATGGCCATGGCGACCTCCAAGCTGGGTCTGGGGGCCACTTACTCGACGACTTACTACGAACCGTTCCACGTCGCCCGGCTGTTTGCCTCACTGGACTTGATGACCAAGGGCCGCGTCGCCTGGAACGTCGTCACTTCGATGAACAACTCCGAGGCGGCCAACTTCGGTCGCTCGGAACACCTGGAACATGACCTGCGCTACGATCGCGCCGACGAATTCATGGAAGTCGTCATGGGCCATTGGGACACCTGGCAAGAAGGCGCCATCATCGCCGACAAGGCCGCGGAAATCTTCGCCGACCCCGAGATGGTCAAGCGCCTGGATCATCAAGGACAGTATTTCAACTCGCGCGGTCCGCTGACGGTGCCGCGTTCCCCGCAAGGCCATCCGGTGATTTTGCAAGCCGGTCAAAGCGGCCGGGGTCTGGCCTTCGCCGCGCGCTGGGCCGAAGTGGTGTTCTGCAAATACCCCGCCCTGGAAAACGGCAAGAAACAGTACCAGGCCCTCAAAGACGGCGTGGCCAATGCGGGACGCGATCCCGACTCGCTGAAGATCGCGCCGGAACTCAAAATCATCGTCGCCGAAACCGAGAGCCAGGCCAAGGAACAGCGCGACTACATCGCCAGCTTGTCACGTCCTATCGATGGTTTGATCATGATGGGCGAAACGCTGAACATCGACTTCTCGGGGCGCCCCTACGAGCTGCCCTTCACCGATGAAGAACTGGCAGCAATGTCATGGCAAGGTCTGCGCGACAAGGTCATCCAGATCAGCGGCAAAAAGAATCCCTCGGTCAAGGACTTCGTCGAGGCCTCCGGCCGTGGCACGCTCAACGACGGGCCCGTGTTCTGCGGCACCGGCGCACAGGTCGCCGACCAGATGGAAGAATGGTTCAAATCGGCCTGCGACGGATTTGTACTGTCGGCCACGTCGGTGCCCGGCACCTACGAAGATATCGTCCGCCTGGTTGTGCCCGAACTGCAAAAACGTGGCCTCTTCCGCAAGGAATATACGGACACCACGCTGCGCGGCAACGTCGGCCTGGCCAAGCCGCGTGCCGGCGACTGGCGCCGCAAAAACTAAAAGGAGGCTCGAACCATGACGCAAAAGACCGTTCGCATGATGTCGGCAAGCGGCATCCTGGGCTACGGCTTTCCCGAAAGCTCGCTACAGGCCGCGCTGGCGCTCAAACCCCATATGATTGGCGTCGATGGCGGCAGCAGCGATCCGGGCCCGCATTACCTGGGCTCGGGCAAGACGCTCAACTCTCGCCTGGCGATGAAGCGCGATCTGTCGCTGCTGTTGCGCGGCGCCATTGCCAACGGCATTCCGATGATGGTCGGGACTTGCGGGGGTGCCGGTGGCACGCCGCATCTGCAGGCTTGCGCCGATATCATCCGCGAGATCGCCGCCGAGCATGGCCTGCACTTCAAGATGGCGCTCATCGATTCGGAGCAGGACAAGGGCTTTCTGCTGGAGCAATTGCAGGCCGGCAAGATCAAGCCGCTGAGCAACGCCCCGCAAATCCGCGCCGAAGACATCGAGCAAGCCGTGCGTATCGTCGGCATGATGGGCCCGGAACCCTACCGCGAGGCACTGGCTGCCGGGGCACAGGTCATCCTCGGCGGGCGCGGCACCGACCCGGCGCCTTGGGTCGCACTCGCCATGCATCATGGCTTGCCGGAAGCCCCAGCCTGGTACGCGGGCAAGATCCTCGAATGCGCCTGCAATGCCGCCATTCCCAAGAAGCACGATTGCTTGATGGTCACGGTGGGCGAAGACTTCGTCGAAACCGAACCCCTGAATCCGGAGTTGCGCTGCACGCCGATGTCGGTAGCCGTCCAGGCCCTGCACGAAACCTCCAGCCCGATCATTCGCTACGAACCGGGTGGCGTGGTGGACGCGAGCGAATGCGTAATCGAAGCGCTGACCGAGCGGCGCGTGCGTATCACCGGCATGCGTTGGATTCCCAAGCCCTACAGCATCAAGCTCGAGGGCGCGCGCATGGCCGGCTATAGCGCGATCACCATCGCCGCCACACGCGACCCGGGCCTCATCGGTCAGCTCGACAGCTTTATGGCGTTCGTGCGTGAATCCACCGCGACGAAAGTCAGCGCGCTGGGGATCGATCCCTCCACCTACCAGCTGGTACTGCGCCTGTATGGCCAGGACGGCGTGATGGGCGCCTGGGAACCGAAAAAAGACAGCGTGCCGACCGAGGTTGCCATCATTGCCGAGGTCGTGGCCGACACCCAAGAAATTGCCAATGCGGCCTTGTCGCTGGCACGGGTGACCCTGCTTCACTCTGACTTCGCCGGACGGATGTGTCGCGAAGGGAATATGGCCTTCCCATTTTCCCCGTCCGATATCGAACGTGGGCCGATCTACGAATTCATGCTTCAACACGTGCTTGAAATCGATGATCCGCTGCGCATGTTCCCCATTCATTACGAAGAAGTCTAGGAGCCCACATGGTCAAGCTGAAGCAAATCGCCAAAGCCTGCAAGAGCAAAAACGCCGGCCCCTTTCACATCACGTTGGACATCATGTTCGACAACGCGGACCTGTTCGAACAGGTGCGAGACTCCGGCGTGATCTGCCCCGAACTCATTGCTTCGCTCTACGGTGTCAAGCCGCAGGATGTGCTCTTTACCGAGTACCCCCCTGCCCTCGCGTGGAAAGCGACATTGCCGCGGCGCATTCCGTCGGGCGCCATCGGCGATACCGATATTTATGGCGCCCAGCAACATGCGCCGTTGCTGGATATCGAGATTCCCATCGACATCGCTAAATAGAAGCCGCGATCCCAACGTATGCACCCTGCCTCGCGCGCGAGGCAGTATTTCATGGCGCAGGTATGGACGAGACACAAACGCCGTTACTGCGCGGCAAAGAACGATATGCAGGTTCAATAAGCTAATAGGAGACCACGAAAAATGAAAATATGGAAAAAAGGGGTGATCGCGATCGCCCTGCAACTCGTTGCAGTCAACGCAATCGCGCAAGATTTCCCGGAAGGGAAAACCTTGAATATGGTGCTGGGTTTCGCACCTGGCGGCGCGACCGATGCGATGGCCCGTATCGTCGCCAAGAAAGTATCGGAAAACACCGGGCAGTCGATCGCCGTGGTCAATAAACCGGGCGCGGGCGGCAACATTGCTCAGCAGTACGTCGTGTCGGCCGAACCGGACGGCTCGACCATTCTGGTCGGCAGTATCGGATCGCTCACGATCAATCCTCACCTCATGACGTTTTCGTATGATCCGCTAAAGGACCTGGCACCCATCACCATGGGTGTGGCCTATCCGCTGGTGCTGGTCGTCAATCCGCAAGTCGGCGCGAAAAACGTAAAAGACCTTGTCAACATTGCCAAAACCAAACAGCTGGATTTCGCCTCCAGTGGTGTGGGGTCCGCCACGCATATGGCAGGGGAAATGCTGAATCAGCGGGCGGGCATCAATATGGTGCATGTGCCCTACAAGGGCGGCGGCCCCGCGATGATCGACCTGCTAGGCGGCCGCATCGACGCCTACTATGCCTCGCCGACCTCTGCCGCGCAGCACATCAAGAATGGGCAGCTCACGGCCTTGGCCACTACCGGCCCGACGCGCGCAGAGATCCTGCCCGAGGTGCCGACGGTCGCCGAGTCCGGATACCCCGGCTACAACGCGTTGAATTGGTACGCGTTCCTGGCGCCCGCCAAAACCCCCAAGCCCGTGATCGACCGCTGGAATCAGGAAATCGTCAAAGCCCTCAAGTCCCCGGACGTCATCAAGCTGCTGGAGGAACAAGGCTTGACCCCGATGCCCGGCACGCCTGAAGAGCTTGCACAGTTCATGCAGACCGAATCGGACAACTGGGCCAAAGTGGTCAAAGAGGGCAAGATCACGCTGCAATAAGCGCCTTGCATAACGGGCGCTGCTTTTCTCTCAGCGCCCTGATATTCACGACTCTCCATGCGCGGGCTTTAGGAGCGTGCAGCTTCCTAAAGCCTGATTGCATCGCCGTCTTTGCGCTAAGCCGGGAATGCACGGCCCTCCGCCGCCGTACTATAGTTCGATCCCCATCACCGCAGCAGGAAGGCATGCATGAGCGTCCAACAGGCCATCACACGCAAAACCATTTCCGCCATCCGCCAGTCCAAGGGACGCGGCAACATCGTGGCATTAACCGCATACACCACGCCCATGGCGCGGCACCTGGACGCACACGCCGATCTGCTGCTGGTAGGCGATTCGCTGGGCATGGTGGTGTACGGCCTGCCCAGCACGCTGGCCGTGACCCTGGACATGATGATCGCGCATGGCGCGGCCGTCGTGCGCGGATCGACGCAGGCGTGCGTCGTGGTCGACCTGCCCTTCGGCAGCTACCAGGCATCGCCCCAGCAGGCATTCGCTGCGGCGGCCCGGGTGCTGGCCGAAACCGGTGCACAAGCGGTCAAGCTCGAAGGTGGCATCGAGATGGCAGAGACGGTGCAATTCCTGACCGTGCGCGGCGTGCCCGTTATCAGCCATATCGGCTTGATGCCACAACAGTTCAACGCCGTAGGTGGCTACAAAGCCCAGGGCATGCAGGCCGACGCCGGTGAACGCATCCTGAATGACGCGAAGGCGCTCGAACAAGCAGGCGCCTTTGCCCTGGTGGTGGAATGCACGGCCGAGGCCGTGGGTCGCCGCGTCACCGAAGCGCTGAGCATTCCCGTCATCGGCATAGGTGCGTCGCCGGCGTGCGATGGTCAGATCCTGGTTACCGAAGACATGCTGGGCATGTCGGGCACCCGGGTCCCGCGCTTCGTAAAGCAATATCTTCAAATGGGCACGATGATCGAACAGGCCGCCGCGAGCTACGCGCAGGAGGTGCGCAGCGGCGCGTTCCCGGCGATCGAGCATTGCTTCGGCACCAAGTCCAGCTGACCTCGCAGCGGTGAAATTCAGGCGGCGGGGTAAAATCCGCTCCCCATGCGCTATACCGACTTCGACCAACGCCTCGTCGCCCTCGACGCCCTGCCCGTCCATCGCGGCAGGATCATGCGCGTCTGGCTGCAAGGGCAAGCGCTAGACCACGGCACGCGGCGGCGGCAGTCCGAGCATTTCCTGCCGCTGGCATTGCGCAACGCGGTGCCGGCTTTGACGGCCGAGCTGGACGGCCTTGCACGCGTGCGCGCCGAACATACCGGCAACGACGGCTCGCGCCTGCTTGTCGAGCTTGCCGACGGCCAGATGGTGGAAAGCGTGCTGCTGCCGCGCGACGGGCTTTGCGTGTCGACCCAGGTGGGATGCGCGGTCGGCTGCCGTTTTTGCATGACCGGCAAGAGCGGCTTGATCCGCCAAATCACCAGCATGGAAATTCTCGCGCAAGTGGTGTTGGCGCGACGTTTGCGTGCGGTGAAGAAAGTCGTGTTCATGGGGATGGGCGAGCCGGCACACAATCTCGACAACGTGCTCGAAGCCATCGATCTGCTAGGCACCGAAGGCAATATCGGCCATAAAAATCTGGTGTTTTCCACGGTTGGCGACCGGCGCGTGTTCGACGCCCTGCCCAGGCAACGCATCAAGCCCGCATTGGCTCTGTCACTGCACACGACCAAGGCCGACTTGCGCGCACAACTGCTACCGCGCGCGCCCAAAATGACGCCCGAAGAATTAGTCGAACTCGGCGAAGCGTACGCCCGGGACACCGGCTATCCCATCCAGTATCAATGGACGCTGCTCAAAGGCGTCAACGACGGCGACGACGAACTCGACGCCGTCGTGCACTTGCTCAAGGGCAAGTACGGCGTGCTCAACCTGATCCCCTTCAATAGTCTGGAAGGCGACGACTACCAGCGCCCCGATCTCGAACGGATTCGCGATATCGTGCGCTATCTGCACGGCCGCGGCGTACTGACGAAGGTCCGAAACAGTGCTGGCCAGGACGTGGAGGCCGGCTGTGGGCAGTTGCGAGCTCGGGCGGTGGAAACCGCCCACGTCATACAAGTAAAACGGCGCTCCTAACCCAAACGCGGTGTATTGCCGTGTCACTCGGTCCGATTCAAGGAATCGTCCAAAGCGACGAGAGGGAATCGTGTTGTATTGGCACCCTTATCAAGATTACCCAACCTCTAATCTTGCTCGGAGTCCTACTTGATACCTCGCAGCGTTGCCACACCATATCGCTTGACTTCCCACCTCCCGAATAGCGTAGCCCCTCCGCCCACAAGCGGCCTTTCAAAAAGCACCATCGCTCAACTCATCGAAACCGGCCCTCAGCGAGCATTCGAATTACTCGTCGAGCAACAGTCTGTCAATGTCGCAGGGATAGGCTTTGAGAATGGACAAAACTGTCTGCACTTGGCCATCGCCGCCGGGCACACCGGCGTCGCCTATTATTTACTGAAACAGGCCCCCGATTGCGCCGAAAAACTGGTGACCGGTACGGATTTCAACGGAAATACCCCTTTGATGTATGCCGTGACCAACCCACTGCAGACGCCTGCCGACTTAATCGATAAGCTCATCGCCGCCGGGGCGCGCGATGAGCTGCACGAAGCACTGGCACGCTCGGTCATGCTCATGGGGCACACCGCGATCTCCGAGCGCTTGATTGCAAACGGTGCGAACGCCGCCGCCGCGCTGGCATGGTTATGCTCAGCGGAAGATCTGTTTCGCGAGAATGTATGCGAGGCCGTTGAGTATTTGCTTAGCCGCGGCGCCGATCCGCAATCCGTCTTTGACTATGCAATAGAACGGGATTTGTGGCGCGCAATATTGGAGCTGACTCTTCTCGGCTACAGCGCTTCCGATCAGCTTATCAAAGCGGCCCAACGCGCGGATAGAGTGACAAGCGCATACTTGGTGAGTGGCGGCGTCGATACCGTGCCCGTGCTGATGCACCTTGCGACATTGCCCGAGTCGCAAGCGTCGGGCACCTCGGTGACATCGTTCGTGCCATCAAATCCTCTTTCAATGATTAATCTCATTATTCAAGAGTTGAAGATTCCGCCGACTGGGCCAAAGCTGGCGCTGTTCAAACTCGCCCGTCATGAGGATCTGACGCCTCTGCGGCGGCTCGCGGAAACGGTAGTTTGCGGCCCACTCACCCTGTGCGAGCTGTCGAAGTACCGGGCCGAGGCGCTAAAAATCCTCCACGATGTCGGATTGGTGCCCCCCCATGCACTGGAGTGGCTGGTCCGGGATGGCAACCTGGCGCAAGCGCAGAAGCTCGTGATGGCAGGCGTATCGACCGACGAACTCATGCATAAACTCGAGCATGAGGCGTACGCCGAGGAGAGCTGGCAACAACGCGCTAGCGCGGCGGCGATGATGCTATTGCTCGCGGCGGGGGCTAAGCCGCACAAGCTTCGCCCCGAAACCTCCGCAATGGTGAAGTTACATCGCCAACGTGTTCTTAGTGCAGCGGCAACGCCCGGCCGACTTAAGGAGACGTTGCGCGCCGCCGCGTTGCAGGGCAAGGTGTGCGACCTGCATGTCCTGCTTAGTCGGGCGGAGAATCGAAATACAGCGCGGGACGTAATGAAGGACCTGGTCGCTGAAGGCCGCATCGTCGCCGCCTCCATGTTCGTAAAGAGCGGGCTGGAAGTAGGCAAAATAATTCCGCAGACTATCCTCGCATGCAACGACACGGCGACCGCCCATGCAATGGTTATCGCCGCCGATGCCGTCACCTATCCCGACGCTGTAACGCTGGAACGCCTGTCAGGCGATTTCGGCAGGTTTTCCCAGGCCACCCTCGCCCTCCTTGAACTGCTTAAAACGGAACACCGGCAATGGGGCCGCCAGGTCATTCCGGCTCTGACGGACGGAGCCTGGGCCGTCGTGGAATGCGCCTCAACCGATACGGAGGAAAGCCGCCAGCTGGTCGGGCAGCTACGCGACATGAAAGCCGATCTTTGCGCCGCGGTATTTCTCGCCTTCCGAGTGGTGCAATACGAAACCGCTGTCAGGCTGATCCGCTGGGAGCCCCAGATCGTGCATGAAGCGTTGATGCGTACCTTTATCGACTTGGAAGTGGACCCGTGTGTCAGAGAACTGGCGCAAAGCGCCTTGCTCCTGGCTGGCGCCACCTATACCTCTGCCCTCCTCGAGGCCGCCAAGGCCGTCCAGCCGGAAGCGGCAAAACGCTTGCTCAGGCACCACCGCGCGGCGGGGCCCAATTTGATCCAAACGCTGTGCGAGGAACCACCGAGCGAGCCGAATCGGGCGATATGCCGGTTCCTTTTAGACGTCGGGGCAGATCCGCAAGAGGTGTCCCAGCGCCTTATGGATGCAGTGCAGGAGCCCGGCAACCGACAAAGGCTCAAAAATCTCGCGGGATTATTGGTGAAGGACCCCGCATACGTTTCAAAGGCAAGCTTTTTCCTCGACTGATCCGGTGGTCCACGGCCTGAGGGATCGATGGTGCCTTAAATTGTTCTCTGCAACGGTCCCTAAAACGCAAGGTGCCTGAAATTGTCCCCGGCTGCCCCGGCATGATCGCCAGTATTTCGCCAGCACCATGCCCGGTGGCGCTCCGTGAAGGTACCCATAATTGTCAGAGGATGACGCGCGTGTATGGCCGCAGCTCCTTGAGGCGCCTTATTCAGATCGTGCACCCCGCCATCGCACCGGCAAGCGGGCTGTTCCGACTCGGAACGCTCCCTTCCACGTCTCTACGTTGATAGGCGCATAGCAGCGTAACGGTTTACCGCGCCTTCAAGGTACCCAAATTTGTGCCAACCCTCTCGCCCCTCAGCAAGGTGCCCGAATTTGTCCCCTCTTCGTTTCACTTACGCGCGGAAATACAAATTTCGGCGCGCGCACGCGGGTTATGCAGCTCGATGAGCCGGCTGGCGTGAAATGCAGGGAAAATTGCGTGTTCCGACTCGGAACAACAGCCGACTCCAGGCAACAAAATTCACTTAAACGAGCTTGGCGGAAGAAAGCCGCGGCTGATACACAACAAATCTGGGTACCTTCCGCTCTCCGCTCCCGTCCACATCATCCGATGGAGCAGCGGGCAATCATATCCAGGCACCTTGCGTGTGGAGCGACACAAATTCGGGCACTATTAAGACCACAAAAATGACATATCCCGCAGTCGCATCAACGCGTTACGCTAGATAAGAACAAAGTTGGGCACCATCGATCTACACCTAACATATTCAGGCACCATAGAAGACAATTCCGGACACCGAATAACAATCTCGGGCACTTCTCCAGACAATACCGGGTACCTAAGGGACGAATCTGGGCACCTTTGCAAGCTAAGTGTTTGAAATAGAACGGAACTTACTTTGCTGTAAGTATGTAGGTCAGTCTGAAAAAACAAACTTACCTGACAGAACGACAAAATCGAGTCACCAAAAATTTATCAAAAGGTGCCCGATATTGTTTTGACGCGCCACCTTGTATGCGCGATACTGGCGCCCGTATCCGTTTAGGCCGTCCCAATGACCGCGCTCCCGACTTCGCCTCCATCCCCCGATAACGCCCCGCCTAAGAACGATGGTAAAGCGATGCAGCTTGCGCTGTCGCTCTTTAGCGAACTGGGCGCACACGGTGCCGGGGCAGATCATTTGCCAGTGCAAGTCGGTTTTCACAAAAACAATCTGTTCATCAACATCGTCGACATGAGCTTATCGGCACGTCGCGCGATCGATGTGCTGTACTTCATTACCGCTCAAGACCCCGAGTACAAAAGTGGGTACCGTATTGACCTGAACATCTTCAAATGGTTGATGGGGTACACCAGCAATAACCGAAAGCACTTGCAGTCGATCCTGCGCGAGGCACAAAAAGCCGCCGTGCAGATCGAATCCTCGGGCCCGGACGCCACCACCGACGAACCCTGGGCCTCCATACCCATGCTCGGACCGGTAGCAATCGCCAACGGCAAAATATTTTTCGAGATTCACCATCGACTGCAGGCAGAAATCAAGAGTCCCGCCGCGAGTCACTTTCTCAGCCTGCGCTACGTCTTCAAATCGATTCACGCCAAGATCCTGTTCGACCGCCTACAACTTTTTATCGCGCAAGGCACCACGGGTTGGATATCGCTCGATGAGTTACGCGGGTGGTGGGGATTCAAAGCGGACGAGTACGCCGAGTTCAAGAAAATGCGTCAGCGCGTGATTGAAAAAGCGGTGAGCCAGATCAATGAGGTCACCGGCCTGCACGTCAGCTATGACACCAAGAACGTGCCTGGGTCCAAGCGCGTCGGGAATATCCGATTCCAAATAGAGAAAACCGCGCAATTCGACGCACCCCAAGCCTCGATGATCGCACTGAAAGCGCAATATGAGGTACTACGCAACGAGTTTGGGTTAAATGGCGCACAGCTGGACGAAATCATCAGCCACCGCGATGAATGGGACGATGATCGCCTGCAGAAAGCCATTGAGTACACCCGTTACCAAATCGCCCAAGGCAAGGTCAAAAGATCGGTCGCCGGTTACTTCATGAAGGCCGTGCGTGAAGCCTATGCCCTCGGTACCGCGCAATTGCAAATCGATGCCATCGCCGCCTCGAATGACATCGCGGTTCCCCCGGGTCCGCTCCAGCAAGCCGTTGCCGCGCGCGAACAAGCCATTCAAGCCGAAGTAGACCAATTGGAAACACTCGGCCAATCGGGCTATGAAGCCTACCTTGCCATGGAGCCGGCACAACGCGCCGAAGTGCTGCGCGAATTCATCCGTTCCTTACCTGCACGGACGCTGGCCGTGCAATTGCATATTGAGCCCGCGATGCTAGCCACGCTGGTGGGCGACAACAAAGACGTGCAAACCCAATTGGGCGCCTTCGTGGCAATGCGTACCGTCCGCACCACGCGCCGCCGCCGGGTTGCGATTCCCTGAGCGTGGCCGGGTGCTCTGCCCCGGATGAGGCGAGGGCGGCCGCTTAGCCTTCAAAGCACCTGGCAAGGCGGTCACAATTTCGTGCTTCCTTTAATTTTCCACTCTGTATAAAATTCGCCGCAAAGTGATTAATCGATAAGGGAACGCGATGGTAGCTAACTTGCAAGTAAAGATCGACCGACGTGTGGACTTGGCGCAGGTCGCCGATTTTGCAAGGCGGTTGGAGACCGTCACGAACGAACTGCGCGATCAAATTCTCTCGCCCAGACCCCGGAAAACGCCGCCCGTTTTTACTTCGGCACAAGTTGCCGATATGTGCGGCATTGAACGGTCGCGATTGAATTACTTGCTCAACCGTGAAGGCACCTCGTTGCCTCAAGGCGAAGTGCGAGGCAACCGCAGCCGCATTTTCACATTGCCCGAGGCACGTCAATGCGTGCAGCAAATCTCCGACATCGAGAAATCGCCTTTGCTCGTCGGCAAACCCGGCTCGGCCAAAATATTGGTAGTTGCCAACTTTAAGGGCGGATCAACGAAGACGACCACCGCGATGAACATCGCACAGGGCTTGTCACTGCTCGGGCGCAAATGCCTGCTTATCGATTTGGATCCCCAATCCTCTGCCACGGAACTGTGCGGCTTGTATGCCGAGCAAGACGTGCGCGAGGAACATACCATCCTGCCCTTTATCTATGAAGGAAACGTCGCCGACCTGGATGCGGTGATTCAAACCACCTATTGGGATGGCCTCGATCTCATCCCCGCGCACACCGCTCTGTTCTCGGCCGAGTTTCACTTGCCCGCCATGACGTCGCGCGATCCGGGTTTCCGGTTCTGGAACGTGCTGCGCAACGGCCTGGATCATTTGCGCGACCGCTACGACTATATCGTGCTGGATTCCGCGCCGTCGTTGTCGTATATGACAATCAATGCCTTGATGGCCGCCGACGCGATGGTCATGCCGCTCGTGCCAGAAAGCCTGGATTTTATGAGCTCGGTGTCGTTCTGGAGCCTGTTTTCCGACATGGGCACCACTTTTGTCGAGCGCGGAGAGCAAAAAACCTTTGATTTCATCTCGGTGCTGCTCTCTCGCGTTGACCGCGGGGCCGCCTCGGCCGCGCCTGTCGTACGCTCCTGGGCGCAGCGCGCCTATGCCGATTGGATGCACACCATCGAGGTGCCCGCCAGCTCCGTGGCCAGCACCATCGGGTTGGCGTTGGGAACCGTGCATGATTTGTCCAAAGGCGACGTCGATGACCGCGCGTTGGCGCGCGCCAAAGAACCGTTGACCGCTTATTGCCAGTGGATCGACGAACAATACACCGATCACTGGAGGGCTTCGAAATGAGGCGCAATCTACGCGAAGAGATGTTGAACAAGACGGCGAGCCTGCGTTCCACCGCCGAGGTGCCGCGCCCCGTTTTGGAGCCCGCCGTAGCGCCGGACCCGTCTCGCCTCCCCCGCACCGGCCCCGGCCAGCTCGCGGCGTTAACCACCGCCCAACAGCGTATCAAAGAGCTCGAAGAAAAACTGGCCAGCGGTGGTGCCCGAAGCAAACTGCCGGTGAGTGTGCTGGAACGTAATCCCTGGCAACCTCGCCGCTATTTCGATCAGGCGGCACTCGATGAACTGGGACAAAACATCGAGATCAACGGCCAACTGCAGCCCATCATTGTGCGCGTGCATCCCGAGCAACCGGCTCGCTATCAGATCGCCATGGGCGAACGGCGATGGTTGAGCCGTAAGAACCGCGGACATGCCGAGATTGATGTGGTCGTGGTGGACTACTCTGACGAGCAGATGGCCATCACCGCGTTAAGCGAAAACTTGCAGCGCGAAGAGCTCTCGGATTACGAGATCAGCTTGTCTCTGGCCACGATCGAAAAAGCGTTCGCCAAACGCAAGGATATCGCCGAAGCCATCGGTATTTCGCGCACGCAATTGTTTCGTTTGTCTGCCTTCCAGAAACTGCCCGATTTCGTCTTGGAAGACCTGGACACCCACCCCAGGCTGTTAGGTGCATCGGCCGCCGGTGACATTGCTTCCGTTTTAGGTCGGCATGGTCAAGAAGGCACCAACGCCCTGCGCGAGCTATGGCCGCGGGTGCGCCAAGGCCAATTGGAGCAAGGGCGTGTCGCGAAGGAAATCGACGTGCTGGTGTCGCGCCATCGCGACGCGTCGCCTCGCAGGGACGGCTATCTGCGCACGTTCTACCGGAATGGGAAGAAAGCCGCGGACATCCGACGCGATGGCAAGCATCTGATGATACGAGTGCATCAGACCGTGTTGGACGACAAGACGGAGAAGTCGATCAAAGACTTCATGGATAAGTTGTTCCCGCAGGATTGATTGTGAAATCAGGCGACGTCGAACGTCGCCCATGCGACTGGTTAGCCGGGCCTCGCTGTTGAAGGGACAGCGAGGCCCTTTTGTTCAGATGGACGCGGAGAGATAGGGGCCTAGGCGCGCTTGCGTGTCCGCGATGTCCAAACGGGTGCGAAGCGGGCACGCGCGCGAAAAGTGTTCCGACTCGGAACACTGGTAGGAGAATAGCGGGTACGGTGAAGCACCATCCATGCTCTGGACGTTCCGACTCGGAACACCCTCTGGAACGCTATGTAGATTATCCGCTCGCTGGGCGGGACGCCGCGGCATCGGAACGCATTACGATCCCCGCCGGCCGTACCAGCCGTGATCAGCAGAGAGCATGTTCCGACTCGGAACATCCAACACAGGTCGGTTCCTGGCCTAAGGATGAAACCAAGGAAGGCGGTGCGCCCCACAGTGTTCCGAGTCGGAACGTTGGTTTTCGACCCAGAAGCCGAGGGCTTAACGGATGAATAAAGCGCACGCCGTCGCCGCAGAGCGAGGCGGGATGCCCGCTTTGCGTGCCGGCGCACCCGCAAATAGCGTGAGCACCCCAGCCCATTAGGCGTCCGGACTGTTCCGACTCGGAACATCCTTCGGAACGGGGTCCGGGATATCGAGGCCAAAACACCGTCCGCGGACATGCGTGGCAACTCTCTCCGGGCCGCGCCGTGATCCTGCAGCGGTTGTGGTCGACCAAATCGGTGCGTGTCTCAGGCCGACCACCTGCTCCACTTAGTGATCAATGCGCAGCGTGATCTTGCCGAAATGCTGGTTCGCTTTCATGCGCTCGTACGCCTGCGCGGCGTCAGCGAGCGCGAAGTCTCGATCCAGCGGGATGAACAACTCGCCGCAGGCCAGCGCCGCCGACAGATCCCTATGCATCCGTTCGGTAATCTGCTGGATTTCCGCTGAGCTGCGGGTTCTAAACGTTACCCCGATATAGCTCAACCGCTTCACCGCATGCGTTTCAAAATCGAACGCCCCGCTCGCACCCCCCAGGCGTCCCACGTTTACGATCCGCCCGAGAATGGCCGCCACCTGGATCAGGTCGTTGAAATGCGCACCGGCAACCTGGTCGACAATGACATTAAACCCGTCCCCCGCGGTGAGGCCCAAGGCTTGTTCCGGCCAGCGCGGATCATCACTATCGAGCACCGCGTCAAAGCCGTTCTCGAGCAATGCAGCGCGCCTTGCCGGATCGCGCGAGGTACCCATGACAAAGCTAGCGCCGCAGGCACGGGCGATTTTTGCCCCCATCAGGCCTACGCTGGAGGCCGCGCCATGAATCAGCACCCGATCCCCTCTCTCGATGCGCCCGTGCGTGACGATCGCATCGTGCATCGTCTGTTGCGCCAGCATGACTGAAGAGGCCTCACGATAGGAAATCTTTTCAGCCGGGATTTTCATCGTGCGCCCTACGTCAGCCCCGGCGTATTCGGCAAACGCTGCCTTGCCCGAGCACATCACTCTGTCACCGACTCTGAAGGCCGTAACGTCCGGGGCCGCCTCGACGACTTCCCCCGCCCACTCCATGCCCAGCACGGTATTCTCGCCCAACTGAAGAGTGCGCAGATCGGCGCGATTTAGCGCGGCGGCATGAACGCGGACCAAGAGTTGACCGGTACCGACGGAGGGTGTGGGCAGATCTCCTAACAGTGCGCCTGCCGGGGTTGCGAGTACTGCCTTCATCTGCATCTCCTTGATTTTTACGTGATGGCGTTTTCTGGCATTGCGTGCGTCGCCCCGAGTTGGAGGCTCGCATACGTCCTGACCCATTCAATCGCCTTGGTAGCCAGGGCCGACAATCCCGACTCGTGTCGGGTGATGATTCCTATGGTTCGTTCCGGGGCATCGCTCAGCCGGGCGATGTATAGCCCGGGCTCGAACACGAGCTGCGCCGCAGAGAGCGGCAGCAGCGCCAGGCCACAGCCCTGCGTCACGAATTTGCCTATGGTGGATAGCCCTTGGATTTCGAGAAACGGCCGAAACTGTTTGCCGCGCTTCATGAAGGCCAAATCGATATGCATGCGGGTCCCGGTACCGCGTGGCATCGAAATAATGGGCAAACGCTCCAGTTCCGACTCGGACCAGTGCGTGAGCGTGCGCCCTTCCTGAATCACGTCGGAGCCCAGGAGGACAAAGGGTTCACGCATGATTTCGATGTACGACAGGTCGCGATGCACCACGTCCAGCCCCGAGAGCGCAAAGTCGACTTTGCGCATGCGCAGCAGGTCCAGAGCGGTATCGTTGATGACATCGTGAATGTTGATGATCAAGTTCGGCGATTCCTGTCGAAGTTCGGCGATCAACGGTGGCAATAACGTGGCAGCCAGGGAAGGCAGCGCGGCGATGGCGAGTTTTTGCGACCCCCTGCGGGCTACTTCGGTCAGCTCCGCGAGGCCGGCCTCGTAGTCCTCGATGATGCGGCCAGCCAGCTCCAGCAGGGTTTGCCCCTCGCGCGTCAGCGTAACCGTGCGCGTGGTGCGCTCGAACAGTTTGACGCCCAGCTTGTCCTCAATGCTTTTCACCATCTTGCTCATGGTGGGCTGTGTCACGAAGAACTTGTCGGCGGTCTGGACAAAGCTCAGTGAGCTCGCCAAGGATACAAAGATCCGCAGCTCGCGGGGGGTTAGATTCATTCCAATTTCCCATCAATGGCAGCAAAAACGGAATTTCTCGCGCAAGTCCTGAGCTTCTACCATAGTCCACACAACAATCGCCAGATGAGGGTCGGCATGCTCAGGTTGGACAACAAGGTTGCATTGGTCACGGGATGTGGCTCTTTGGGAGAAGGATGGGGCAACGGGCAGGCGATCGCGGTGTTACTCGCGCGTCAGGGCGCGCAGGTGTTCGGCACCGACCTGAATGAAGCGGCGGGACAGCGCACCGCGGACATTATTCGCCAGGAAGGCGGCAGCGTTGACGTGGTGGTCAGCGACTCGACGGATCCCGCACAGGTAGAGGCTGCCGTGGCCGCCTGCCTGGCTCGCCATGGACGTATCGACATTCTGATCAATAACGTTGGGCGTTCTGAACCCGGCGGACCCGTGGAACTGACCGAGCAGGCATGGGAGGATCAACTGAGCGTGAACGTGACTTCGGCGTTTCTCGCCTGCAAGCACGTGCTACCCATCATGGAAAAGCAAGGCGGGGGCTCGGTGGTAAGCATTTCTTCGATTGCGGGATTGCGTTATGCCGGCAAGCCCCAGGTGGGCTATGCGGCGGCCAAGGCGGCGCTCATGCAGTTCACCCGAACCACTGCCGTCATGTACGCGCCAAAGGGGATACGCCTGAATTGCGTGGTGCCCGGGCTGGTCTTTACCCCGCTGGTGAAACGACTGGCGGACAAGTACGCCGGGGGGGACTTTGATGGATTTGTCGCGCATCGCCATCGTCAGGTGCCGATGGGGCACATGGGCGACGCGTGGGATGTGGCGCACACCGCGTTGTTCCTCGCTGCTGATGAGAGCAAGTACATCACCGCGCAGGAGATCGTGGTCGACGGCGGCATCACGGCGGCGACGCGCTAGGCGGCGATGAGCGTCCTAGGGCGCGTGCACGTGGGTAAAAATCAAAGAGGAGACGTCATGGGTAGGCTGGAAGGCAAGGTGGCAATCGTGACCGGCGCGGGGTGCGTCGGTCCGGGCTGGGGAAACGGCCGGGCGATCGTCTATCGGTTTGTCCAAGAGGGCGCGCGCGTTTTCGCGGTGGACCGCGACGCAGCCGCCATGGGCGAAACCGTGGACAGGGTGCGGGAAGCAGGCGGCGAGGTCTGCACTCATGAGTGCGATGTGACCGATACGGCCGCGGTGCAAGACATGGTGCGCGCTTGTCTCGACACCTACGGCACGGTCGACATTCTCGTCAACAACGTGGGCGGCCCGCGCCCCGGTGGCGCCACAGCGCTCTCCGAGGAGGATTGGGACCAGCAGATCGCCTTGAACCTCAAGACCGTTTTCGTCGTCAGCAAGGCGGTGATTCCCACCATGGAAAGCCAGGGATCGGGCGCCATTGTGAACATCGCCTCCACCTCGGCGATTCGCTGGACTGGCGCACCGCAGATTGGCTACGCGGCTGCCAAAGGTGCTGTGGTCCAGTATGGCCGCGTGGCCGCCGTCGAGCTCGCCCACAAAGGCATCCGGGTCAACTCGGTGCTTCCGGGCCTGATGCACACCCCTTTGGTCGATGCAGTGTTGGCGAAGACGCAGGCCCAGGGCGATGTGCAGGCTTTGCTCGCGCGGCGTTTAAAGCGCATTCCGCTCAATTTCATGGGCGACGGCCTGGATACGGCCAACGCCGTGCTGTTTCTGGCTTCGGACGAAGCGCGCTTCATCACAGGCACTGAGCTGGTCGTCGATGGCGGCATGAGCGCACGCTGCGATTGATCTCGCCTCGCTCGGTTCAGCCGTTAAACCGGATAAGCATGCCGTCGCCGGCGCGGCGGCATGACGCAGATGTAGCACCACTCGAACTAAAACGGAGACAATAATGCGCATCAAATGGTTGATCACACTCTGCACCGCGGCACTGACCTCGACCGCCGCCACGGGCGCGCTGGCCGCTACCGATTTCCCCGTGCGCCCCATTCAGGTCGTCATCCCGTTTCAACCTGGCGACACCGACAATATGCTGCGCCCGTTTCTGGAGCGGATGAACGAATTCCTGAAGCAGCCCATGGTGCTGCAATACAAACCCGGCGCGGGCGGCGGTGTGGGCGCGGGTGCTGTCGTAACCAGCGCGCCCGACGGTTATACCCTGGTGGGCACGTCGCCCGGTTCGATCGTGGTGGTGCCCTTGGCCAACGAAGAGGTGAAGTACACACCAGAGGATTTCACGCCGGTCGCGGCGCTCTCTGAGGGCGGCCTGATGATTGTCGTGCCGTCGAGCTCACGCTGGAAATCGATTGACGATCTGGTCAAGTATTCCAAGAGTCATCCGGAAACGATCACCTTCACCAGCTCTGGCGCTTTAGGCATCACGCATCTGCTGGCGGAAGCCTTTACCAACACGGCCGGCGTGAAATGGCGTCATATCCCCTACAAAGGCAGCGCCCCGGCGATCACGGCCTTGCTGGGCGGTCATGTGGACATGGCGTCGACCGCCATCGCGCCGGCTCAGGCGCACATTCAGGCCGGCACGTTGCGTCCATTGGCGGTGTTCGGCGAGACGCGGCTGAAGGCGTATCCGGATGTCCCCACGCTCAAGGAGCTGGGATATGACATCGGCAGTCCGACGTATTACGGCATTTCAGCGCCCAAGGGAACGCCGCCGGAGGTCGTGAACAAGATCTACGAGGCCGCCAAGCAGGTCTCCGACAAGTACGGGGATGAGATCGCCAAGAATTTGGCCACATTCGGTGCCCAGCCCATGGTGCTCGGGCCCCAGGAGTACAAGGACTATCTGCAGGGCCAGAAAGCCCTGTTCTCGGCCACGATCCAGAAAATGCAATGAGATAAACGGGCGTCCCTTGCGGTCCGGGGACGCTTGTCGCACAAGGAATTGCCATGGCAGCTCAACGGAAAGTCATCATCAGTTGCGCCGTGACGGGCGCAATTCATACCCCCTCTATGTCGCCCCATCTCCCGGTGACCGCGGACGAGATCGTCAGAGATTCTCTCGCCGCCGCCGAAGCGGGCGCGGCGATTCTGCATCTGCATGCGCGCGACCCCAAGGACGGCCGTCCGACTCAGGACCCGGCGTTTTTCCGCGCTTTCCTGCCTCGGATCAAGGCCGAGACGAACGCGGTGATCAATATCACGACCGGCGGCAGTCCCCATATGACGGTCGAGGAACGCATGCGCCCGGCCATGGAGTTCGCGCCCGAGGTGGCCTCGCTCAACATGGGGTCGATGAATTTTGGCCTGTTTCCGATGTTGCAGCGCTTTAGCGAGCTGCGGCATCCATGGGAACGCGACCATCTGGAGAACAGTCGCGATCTGGTGTTCAAAAATACGTACCGGGATATCGAGGTGATCCTCACCCGGGGCAGTGCGAATGGCACGCGGTTCGAGTTCGAATGCTATGACACCAATCACCTGTACAACCTCGCCCACTTTGTGGACCGCGGGCTGGTGCCGGGCAAGCCGTTTGTTCAGACCGTATTTGGCATTCTGGGTGGGATAGGGCCCCATCCCGAGGATTTGCTGCATATGCGGCGGACGGCGGACCGACTGTTTGGGAAGGATTACGAATGGTCGGTTCTGGGAGCTGGGCGTAATCAGATGCCGCTGGCGACGATAGGACTCGCGTCCGGGTCTCATGTGCGGGTCGGGCTGGAAGATTCGCTGTGGATTGGGCCAGGACAGCTGGCCGCTTCGAACGCGGATCAGGTCAAGCGGATCCGCCTGATTGCAGAGGCGTTGAACTTGCAGATTGCTACGCCGGACGAGGCCAGAGAGATCCTCGGACTGAAAGGCGGCGGCAACGTGGCGTTCTAAGGGCTTTAGCGGGCTTCTGGCGCGTTTATTTCTGGCGGGTGGGCCCAGGGCCCGGTAGGCCTCTACACGGGCTCTCCGGGCTTTTTTTTGCATTGCGGGGTTATCGCGGGTCGTCGGAATGGATTCCCAAGGCTTCCAAAAAGCGCGAAACCATGTTGTAGGCGGCCACGGTGGCCACCAGTTCCACGATTTCTTGGTTGTCAAAATCCGATTTCAGGCCTTCAACGAGCTTGGGGTCGACATGGACCTGCCGGGTCATCTGGTCTGTCAGGGCGAGCACGCGCTTTTCGGTCTCGTTAAAGGCATTGGATCGCTCCCAGTCTGCCAGGTCGTCGACCTGCTGCTGCGTCACGCCCTCCTTCAAAGCGATCGGGATATGCTGATCCGCTTCGTACTGAGCCCCGTTGATCTGCGCGACTCGTACGATGACGAGCTCTCGAATCGCGCCGTTGAGCTTGGCCTTTTGGCGCACCGCTGTCAGGTAATTGAGCCAGCCCTCGGCGATCGGGGGGCTATTCAAAAGCATTTGATACAGGTGCAGGACGCTGCCGCGTTCTGCCACGATGCGATCAACTAAAGGCTTGACGTCGCCACTGTTCAAGTCTGCATAAGGGATACGAGCCACGGTTTTCCTTCCTCCTTGTTAGCGTGGCTTGACTGTACATGGACTGTTGTCCACGGAGAAATTCCGGGTTTGCGGGCAGAGATTCCCAGGGCGAATGAATGTGGGGGAGGGAGAACAATATTGGGTACTTTGCCTGGGCGAGGGTGATTGCCAGTCTGGGGTTGGTGGCGTGCGGCTAACTTACGACTCGGTAGGGGAGGGTGCTGAGGCCGTAAACGTGCCACTGTCGCATGGGGAATGGGGTTCGAGAAGGTGCCGACCAAGCGAAATAGCATTGTTGATAACTAATATTATCAACAATGATATTTACATGAGATTTTTCCGACACCCCGGATTTGCGCTGGTATGTAACAGGGTGAAGCCGGGGGTTCACCATGGGTTCGAAGGCGAGCTTTGAGAAATGGGCGCGCGTTGGGCGGCGGGAAAGAAGTGGGCCAGGGGAAGGTTAGACGATGGCCATTACAGCCAGACCCGGCGCGTCAGGCCGGGCACGGTAAACATTTTTCGGAGAAGTCGGCAATTGCCCTATGTCGGCAGTTGTCCGTCGCGCAGCGCCCAGGTGGCTACAAAGCGCAAGAAGATTCAGTAGCCGCCGCGGCTGGGGCTTGATCAATAGCGTCTTTCATACCAGACCTGGCATGCTAAATCCGGTCTCCTTTAGACTGCTTATCAGCTCCGCCTCTTGTTCCTGCGTCAGTTCGACCAGCGGTGGACGAACACGGCGCCATTCAGCGTCATTGGCCCAATGTGCCACAGCGGCCTTCAGCGCAGGAATCATTGCAAAGCGCTGGAAGATACCGCGAGTGCGATCGAGGTCGTTTTGAAGTTGGTCGGCCTCGAGTGTCTGCCACTGTTCATACACGCGGTAGATCGCGGCTGGATTAACGTTTGCCGTTGCGCTGATGCAGCCGATCGCGCCATGTCGCAGG
The DNA here is from genome assembly GCF_009763235.1 of Bordetella sp. 15P40C-2. Lineage (NCBI taxonomy): Bacteria > Pseudomonadati > Pseudomonadota > Betaproteobacteria > Burkholderiales > Alcaligenaceae > Bordetella > Bordetella sp. 15P40C-2. The sequence goes on along the minus strand of NZ_WSJA01000034.1, from coordinate 31,383 downwards.
CCTTTCAACAAGAAAACTTCGCTGCCCGGGAAAACATCGAAATTTCGATCTTTAAACTGCACTAGCATGGACTGCATGTTGTTCCAGTCACCAGAGGAATCCTTGATACCGGCGATGCTGCCTGGATAGCGGGTGAGTAGTTTGTCGATCAAATCGAGACTGATGCCGACGTGTGTGGCGGGCGGGATGTGATAGAGATAGATTCGCAGGCGTTGGTCACCGACCTGTTCGATGAGTTCGGCGAAAAATCGGAACAAACCCTCGTCGCTTACCCCTTTGTAGTAAAACGGTGGCAACGTCAACACCCCCGCGCAACCGGCTTGGGCAGCCTTGCGGCTCAAGCGCACGGCGGTGGGGAGGTCGCAGGCGCCGGTGCCGGGCATCATCACACCGGGGCTGATACCGGATTCCAGCAACGCGTCGATCATTTCGATACGCTCGCCAGGAGAGAGCGAGTTCGCTTCGGAATTGGTGCCCAAGAACGCCAGGCCGACATGATGGGTTTGCAGCCAATGGCAGTGGCGTATGAATCGCTGCAAATCAACGCGGCCGTTCTGCCGAAAAGGCGTGACCACGGGGGATAGTACGCCACGAATTTTCTCGCTCATCTGGATGCTCCGTCGAGGTGGATCAGAAGCCGGGAGGCGGGGAAACATCAGTCCCCCGGCTTTCACGTTGGTGGTCGCGGTCCGGCGTCTGCGCTTTCAACGAACGGTGATCCAGGCGGCGTCCTCGCCGCGATACACCACGCCGTAGCGCGCGATGGCCTCATCATCGAACTGAAAGCCCAGGCCGGGTCCCTGTGGCAGAAGCAAGTTGCCGTCTTCTGCCACCAGTTGCTGGTCAATGACGCGGCGGAAGTTCACGATATGGTCATCGGGCATCCATTCGACGTATGTGCAATTGGGGGTCGCCGCGACCAGATGGATATGGACGTCATGCCACGCATGGGGTTCTACGGTCAGGCCGTGGCTGGCCGCCGTAGCGGCAATGCGTTTCCATTCGGTGATGCCGCCGCAGACGGTTGCATCCGTCTGTAGCAGGGTGGTGGCACCGGTCGTGATGAGATCTTTGAATCGCCAGCGTCCCGCTTCAACCTCGCCAGTGGCGATGGTAATCGGCGTTGCCGCTGCGAGCCGGGCATGATTGTCGAGGTCATCCGGGGAGAAGGGCTCTTCAAGCCAGAACGGGTTGAATGGCTCGAAGCATCGCGCGTATTCCAACGCCGTGGGCAGGTCGCGCCAAGCGTTGTTGGCATCCAGCATCAGACGTACGTCATCACCGATGGCTTCGCGGACGGCCTGCATACGCTGGCGTTCCTCTGCTACCGACTTGAGGCCGACCTTCATCTTCACGGCTTTGAATCCGTCCCTGACGTGGGCGCTCATCTCGGCGGCGAGGTCATCATTGGATTTGCCAGGCAGGTAATAACCACCGCTGGCGTAACCGGGCACGCGGTCAAGCGCCTTGGCGCCTAGATATCGATAGAGCGGCAGGCCGGTCGTACGTGCGTTCAGATCCCATAGCGCGATGTCAATCGCCGACAAGACTCGCATCACCGCCCCGGCACGTCCCATCAGCAGCGCGTCCTGGTACATCTCGGCCCATAGACCTTCGACACGGTGACTGTCTTCCCCGATCAAGCGCGGTGCTAGCAATTCCGTGGCCGCCATCGACAACAGGCGGCCAGCGCTGTTGACCGCGTAACAGTAGCCCAGCCCCTCGTGGCCGTCACGGCTACGAACCCGGATGAGACAGTACTCACGCGCCGTTACCTGGCGCGTTGAAAAACTGACGGGGTTGTCCAAGGGGACTCTGGCAATGCATACAGAAACGGACTCGATAACAGGCATATATGTGAACTCCTTAGGCATAGGGCAATCCGGCGCCCTGCAAGATCGTCGCGCCGGTGCTAATAGGCAGCGGGCTTACTGCAAGCTGATGTTGGCGATCTTGATCACCTCGGCCCATTTCTTTTTCTCGCTTTCGAGCAACGCCGCGAATGCTTCGGGCGTGCTGCCCACGGGGGTAAGGCCCATCTCTTCCAGTCTGCCCCTGATGGGTTGATTCGAGATGATGTCGACGATTTCCTTATTCAGCAGCTGCACGACGGTATCCGGTGTGTTGGCAGGCGCGACAATGCCGAACCACACGTTGGCGTCATACCCGGTTAACCCCGACTCGGTGAAGGTGGGGATGTCAGGCAGTTGTGGAAGCCGCTTTGGCGAAGTGACGCCTAGCGCTTTGAGCTGACCGTTTTTGAGGAATGGCAGGCTTTGTGTGGGGGTGGCAAAGATCACCGGGATGACGCCGCCGATCAGGTCTGCTTGCGCAGGGGCCCCCCCTTTATAGGGCACGTGATTCATTTTGGTGCCGGCCATCTGGTCCATCAACTCCATGGCAATATGCTGTGTCGAACCCATGCCGGGGGTGCCGAAATCAATCGTGCGTTCTTTGTTTGATTTGGCGTATTTGATGAATTCGCTGACGTTGTTGGGCTTGAACTTGGGATTCGCCACCAACACGAAAGGTGTTTCGGCGATAACAGTGACGGGCTTGAAGTCTTCCAGCTTGTAGTTGAGTTGCGAGAACAGCATGGTGTTGGTTACGTGCGATGAGATCACCAGCATGAGGTTGTAACCATCCGGTTGCGCGCGAGCCACTTCCGCAGTGGCGATGGTGCTGTTGGCGCCAGGCTTGTTCTCGACGATAAACGGCTGGTGGAGACGCTCTTGCAGCGCGCTGCCAATTAGTCGCGCGATGGTGTCGTTCGATCCGCCCGGTGCCATGCCGACCATAATGCGTACGGGTTTTTCGGGATAAATCTGTGCCACCGCGAGGCCGGCACTCAATACCGAAGTGGCGAGGCAAAGCGTGACCAACGAACGTGCGAACTTACGCATGGCATGTCTCCTGTCTATTATTGGAAGCCTTATCGCAACAGAAGGAGGATATGCGCTAAATTTCAGTCAATAGATCGATTCTTTCGATGTATTAAGTGAAAAGTTGGCTAAATCACCCTGAGGCCAGCGCGTCTGTGTACAGCGCTTCGAGTTCGCGCGCGAAACGTTCGCGCACCACCTGCATAAACGCGGCAGCGGCCAGGGAGGGTTCGCGATGTTTGTGGCGTAGCAAGCAGATGCCCCGGCGTTCCAGGGGCAGGTCGATGGGGATGATTCGAAGGCCGAACACCTGAAACTGACGCACGCCCAGTGTTGGAACAATAGTCGCACCCAGGCCCGCGGCGACCAATCCAGCGGCCGACGATAGATTGTTGACCTCGTAAGACTTGCGCCAGTGCAACGGGTAGATCGCAGCGTCCAAATGCTGTCGAATACTGCTGGCCTGGTCATAGACAATGATGGGGAACGCTTGTTGCACTTCGGTGTGTGTCAGGCGACGTCTTCCCGCGAGAGGATGCCGCGGATGGCAGACGAAGTGAAAGCGGTCCGACGCCAGCGTTTCCATAACGAGTTCGCCGCCTTGAAACGTCGCCGCGCACAATGCGAAGTCCATGCGCCGCTGTCTCACTTGTTCGATGCAGGTAGCATTGGCGACGTCTTCGATGATCAACTCGATGTCGGGGTGTGCCGCATGAAAGGTTTCGATCAAGGCGGGCAAGATGGACGAGCAGATGGTGGGCAGTGCCGCAATCGCAACCTTGCCGCGCTTTAGTACGGCCTGGTCCCGCATCATTTCCAACGCTCGTTCGGTTTCCGGAAGCAGTGATTTGACGATATTCAGAAAGGCCTCGCCCTCGCTGGTGAGGTCCACATTGCGAGTATTGCGCGCGAATAGTTTCAGGCCTAAACCGTCTTCGAGATTGGCGATCAGCGCGCTGAAGGCGGACTGCGTGAGGTGACATTCCTCGGCGGCGCGGGTGAAATTCCGAGCGCTAGCCAAGGCGGCGAACGCACGCATATGTCGTAGAGATAGATTCATGTGATCGTCACGATGGTCGATGCCGTGCCCGCTTCCGATCGTGGGCAGCAGGGTCGTATTGATGTGACCTATGCCGGGGCCGAACCGCTATCCGTGGTTTCCCTAGTTTTTCGTGATCACAGAGACGAACAGCCTAGATACTTAATGCTCGGCCGGCTTACAGATATTCCCGCAGTTTGCGCTCAGCAATCTCCAGGTGTAGCCGCTCGACCATCGTACCGTCCAGATTGATAACCCCCGCGTTTTGGTTTTCGGGTCGTGCGTAAGCTGCCACGATTTTCCGCCACCATGCGATTTGTTCTTCGTTGGGACTAAACGCCTTGTTCACGGTGTCCACTTGCGCCGGATGAATGATGCTTTTGCCATTCATCCCTAATGCGCGCGCCACATCGCATTCGGCTTGCAACGCGTCGAGACTCTTGATGTCGTTCAACACACCGTCGATCACAGCGACATCAAAGGCTTTGGCCACCAGCATGACATGACTGAACCACGGGACAAGATTGCAGCGATTCTTTCCAGGCTCCATATCGCTGTCCTTCACTAGGTCATTAGTGCCCAAGACAAGACATTCAAGCCCGAACGATTTGCCGGTTTCCACAATGCTATCCAGCCGCAAGATTCCCAGCGGATTTTCAATCATCGCCCAGAATTTTGGGATGTGACTGCCGCTTGCCGTTAGCCGCGCGTAGGTTTCCTGGATGTGCTGTGGAGACGTCACCTTGGGTAGCAGTACGGCATCCGGCAGAATGTCCGCGATCACAGCGATGTCGTCTTTCCAGTATTCGGTATCGCTGGCATTGATTCGAATCACCAGATACTTGCCCGCAAAACTCGCGCGCTCCTTAGCCAAGAAGGTGGCGAGGCTAGATCTTGCCAAGGCTTTTTGTTCCGGAAACACACTGTCTTCCAGATCAAAGATCACGGCATCGACGGTCAGACCCGCCGCCTTGCGCATAGCTTTTTCATTGGTGGCTGGAACGTAAAGAACAGTGCGAAGTTTTTTGCTCATCTTTTTCCCTTGAAGTGACGCTTCCAGGATATACGCTAAGTAAATGTGTTTCACAAGAGAGCCCCATGCACCACACCGCTGGGGTCAGGCTCGCCGTGATTGAGGCACGCTTGCCGGTAGAATAAGAGCCGGCGTGAATGGCGACTGCGGGGCTTGCGCACCCCGGCTGCCGGAATTTTTAATGTTCCGACTTGGAACATTCATGAAGGACTGCCGGAACGGGGCAGGGGAGAGCACGTGGTCGTACGCAAACTTGGGCTGCAGCAGGTGGCGTTTTTCCGGGCCGCATTCGAGTCCAACTTGGAGCTGTCTGAGCTGGCGGTGCGTTACCTGGGCGCCGAGGTCAGCCTGCCGGCGGCCAAGCGAACGCTACAGGCTGTGCAGGACGCATTGGTGCAAGCCTCCAAACGGCGGGGCAAGCACGGGGCGGCTGCGTTGCTGCGTATCCCGCGCGGGCGGCTGTCGTCCAAACTGCCCGCCGCGGCCGCCGATGATCCGCCGGCGCGCTACCGTCCTTCGCTGGAAGAGTACCGGGACGAGGTCGATCCCGCCGGGTTTTATTCGGAATCCGAACTCCTCTTGATGTACGAGGATGAGTACGGGCCCGAAGATGCGGCGCAGCCCGGCCCCGTAGATCGGCGGCTGTTGCGCAATGCGCGGCTGCTAGAAAAGAAAATCCGGCTGATTAATGCCCTGGCCGCGGAGATCGCTGAGCCACCTCGGCCGGAGGATCAGATCGAGGGTTGGTTTGATGCGCCGCTTGCGGCCAGATTGACGAGTGCCGGGTTGAACACGCTGCAAGATCTGGTGCGTTTCATGAACCATCGTGGTTATCGGTGGTTTGCGCTGATACCGGGGTTAGGGGAAAAACGCGCGACGCAAGTGGTCGCGTTTTTCCAAGCCAGTGACATGGCCACCGCGCTGGATGGCTATGCGACCACGCCGATGCGCGCGTATCGCAGCCAACGGCGCGAGCGTCATCCCTTGATGGCGCCGGCAGGCGCGATCGTTCCTTTGGAAAAATTCCGCAGCCCGACGATGCTCGACGGCAGCCAGGGCACGAATCGCATGCCCGCGGCGCGCAACAAGCTGGACGTGCACAACGACTTGGAGGCTATCCATGCGTGGCTGCGTCTTTACGCGAACAAGCCCAATACCGAACGCGCCTATAGAAAGGAAGCCGAGCGATTATTGTTATGGGCGATCTTTGCCAAGCGCCGGGCATTTTCCAGTCTGAACACACAAGACGTCGCTGACTATGTACAGTTCTTGGCGCGGCCGGAGCCCGCGCCGCTATGGGTGGCGGATCGACGCTATGACCGCTTTCATGCAGCATGGCGGCCGTTTGTGAAAGGCGGGCTAAGCCCGCGCAGCATTGCCTATGCAGTTCAGGTGCTGTCGGGGATGTGTTCCTGGCTGGTCGGACAGCGGTATCTGGATAGCAACCCGTTCGAGGGGCTGCCGCGCATGGATCGCGGCAATATGAAGCCCACCCATCGCAGCTTGTCGTTCCAGCAGTGGGGCATGGTGCGCGAGTATCTGGGGGCATTGCCCACGGGTTTGGCGGCCACGCGGTTGCGATACTTGATGATGTTGTTATATGCCACTGGCTTGCGTCGCAGCGAAGTGGCCAAGGCCCGTCTGGGCGATTTGCGTCTGCGGCACTTTGGGGAGAAGTCCGCTTGGTTTCTGCATGTGGTCGGCAAGGGCGGGCGCGAACGCGAGGTGCCCTTTGTGCGACCGGTTATGAATGCCCTGCATGTTTATTTAAAAGAAAGAGCACATCAGTTCGACAGCGTGTTGGATTTGCCACGCGAACTGCCTTTAATTGCCGCGCTCGAAGATTCGCGGCGGGCCTTGTCCGAGAACGCCATTTATATCCACCTGAAGGAGTGCTTCCGGGACGTGTCGGACTGGGCGTTCGGGCAGGATAAGGAAGCCTCGGCGGTGTTCGCGCGGGCCAGCACGCATTGGCTGCGTCACACGCATGCGACGCATGCCTTGCGTCGCGGCGTGGGTCTGGAAAGCGTGCGGGACAACTTAGGTCATGCGTCGATTGCGGTGAGCAGTATGTATATCGATACGGCGAGCGAAGCGCAGCACAAAGAGACCGAAGCGTTTGTCGAGGGCGTGTTGGGACCCTAGTAGGGCGAGCGGTACAACTGCACGATCGCCTCGCCCGTGGGCGCGCGCACCAGATCCGCGAGAGTATGCTGGTTTAGCGTATCGAAAAAAACCTGCAGGCTGTCGGCTAGTACGCCGGCCAATCGGCACATGCCCGCCAGCGCGCAAGGCGGCTCTGCGCAGTTGACCAGCATGCTTTGGTGTTCCAGCGTTCGCACGAGGTCGCCGAGCCGGTATGTCGAGGGCGGGCGGGCGAGTCGCAGACCGCCGCCCTTGCCACGTGTGGTGGCTACCCAGCCTTGCTGACCCAGAAAGTGCACCACCTTGACAATGTGATTACGCGACACCGCGAAGCGTTCGGTAATCTCGGTGATCGTCACGGGTGTTTCGCGCGCGCCGGCCTGCGTCAGGTACATCATGACGCGCAGGCCGAAGTCGGTGTATCGGGTCAATTGCATAGGCGGAACTATACCGCTACTCGCCCGGCCCTCCGGTGCCGAACGCCTCCGCATGAATGCGGTGTAGGGGCACGCCTAGTTCCACCAACGCACGGCGCTGTTCGCGCATAAAGGGCAGCGGCCCGCACAGGTAGTAATCGGCATCGGGCAGCACCGCAGCTTCACGGATCGCATGCAGGTCAATGCGGCCAGCATAGTCGTAGTCGATGCCGGGTTGGTCCTGGGCGCCGATGGCTTCGTAGTAGACGAACTTGCGCACGTTGGGGCGCGACTGCGCCACGGCGTTGACGTGCTGCTTCATCGCATGCACCGAGCTGTCGCGGCATGCATGTACAAAACGGATCTGGCGACCATCGTCACGCGCCACCAGATAATTCAACATCGACACCATGGGCGTCAGGCCCACGCCGCCGCTGAGTAACACCACGGGTGCGTCGCGCTGATCATCGAGTATGAAATCGCCCTGCGGCGGCGCGAGGTCGACGACATCGCCTGCGTTCATGCGCTGATGCAGCACGTTCGATACGCTGCCGGCGGGCGCGCCGTTGACACCGTCCTCGCGCTTGACCGAGATGCGCAGATGACCCTGGCCCGGTGCGTCGGACAGACTGTACTGACGCGGTTGCATCAAGCCTAACTCGGGGACGTAGACGCGCAGGGATATGTATTGGCCCGGCCGATAGTCGGGCACCGTCCCGCCGTCGGCGGGCACCAGGTAGAACGAGGTGATTTCCGTGCTTTCCGGGACTTTGCGGTCGATGCGGAATGCGCGCCAGCCGGTCCAGCCGCCTTCTTTGGTGGCCGATTCGGCATACAGGCGGGATTCTTCGGCGATCAGCAAGTTGGCCAATTGTCCGTAGGCGGCGGCCCAGGCGTCGATGAGTTCATCAGTCGCGGCTTCCCCCAACACTTCGCGTATCGATGCGAGTAGATGCTTGCCGACGATCGCGTAGTGCTCGGCGCGGATGCCCAGACTGACGTGTTTGTGCACGATGCGCGTGACCACCGGCGCCAGTACCGAAGGATCGTCGATATGTTCCGCGTAGGCCGCCACGGCCGTGGCCAAGGCTTGCTGCTGCTGTCCGCCTTGCTGGTGACCTTGGTTGAATATCTGCTTGAGTTCCGGGTTGTGACGGAACATACGGGCATAGAAGTGGGTGGTCAGTGCCTTGCCGTGGGTGTGAAGAACAGGCGCGGTAGATTTCACCAGCGCGCGAATTTCCGGGCTCAACATGCGGACAGCTCCTGTGTCGCTTAAAAAACTTTAAAGATGTATTGAATATACATCTTTAAAGCGGACTTGTCTGGCCGGTGCCACGCTGTGACCGGATGGGGCACGTGCGGAACCGACCCGCGGCGGACTTTAAAGGGGCCTATTAAGCGGCGAACGGAGGATTACCGGGCGAACGTCATCCGCGTTCTGAGACGTTGGAAAATCTGACGTATCACCGGGTTGACCACGTGGCTGCGGACATAAAGCCGATACACCAGATCCGGCAGTGCGGGCATGCCGTCACCGGCTCCTAATACTCGTAGCCCCGGATCCAGCTGCTCCACGCCCCGGGCCGTCACACCGAGTCCGGCACGCAATGCGGAGCGGATGCCGGCCAGGCTGGTCGAGGTGTGCCGCGGTAGCCACTCGATGCCGGCGGCGTCGAGCGCATCGCATGCGATACGGCGGAATATGCTTGGGCCATCGGCCATCACCAGCGGGATGGGCTTGGCCGGGTCATGTCCGTAGTTGGCGCCACACAGCCATACGGTGGGACTGGATCGCAGCACGAAGCTTTCGAACGACGGATCGTCGCGGTTAGAGATGACGATATCCATTTCCCCCGCTTTAAGCGATTCCATCAAGAATGGGCTGCGACCGATATGCAGCTCGAACTGCACGCCGGGAAAGCCAAGGGTAATTTCCTGCAGGACCGGCGGCAACATCGTATCGGCCGTGTCGTGCGGGGCACCGATACGAATCAGACCTTGCAGCGCATGTTGCTGCAGACTGCGCCATGCTTCGTCATGGATCGCCAGCAACTGCTGCGCGTAACCGAGCAATCGTTGACCGTGTTCCGTCAGTCGTTTCTGTCGACCCTGTTTCTCAAAGAGAGGATAGCCGACGCGGTCCTCGAGGCGTTGGACCTGCTGTGTGATAGCCGCTTGCGACCGGCCCATCTGCACCGCCGCCGCAGCGAAGCTACCTTTGCTGACGATGGTGGAAAACGTGCGCAGCAGATCGAGTTCGAGAGTCTCCATACTTAAATTATATTTATATATTTATTCCTAGCGTTGCATTGTTGTCAGCCGGTCGGAAGGCTAAAGTTAGCCTCATTGATGAAGAGGAGCTTGTCTTGACTACGAAGACTGCGCAACGCCAAGAGGCGGTCACCGCGGCGATATCCGCCATGAAAACTGCAATCGGCTCCGGCCCCGCGACGCGGGACAGCCTGGCCGTCGTGTTGGAGCAACTGCTGGGCTTGGCGGCAAACCGCGAATTCTGGAACGATGGGGATTTCCCGGCGCCAGAGCCGGGCGAATATCAGAACCGTTATCTGATCTCGGAAGACCCCGACCAGACCTATGCGCTGTATTTGAACGTGATGCGTCCCGGCAAACGCATCGTCCCGCACAACCACACGACATGGGCCTGTATCGCGGCGGTCGAGGGCACCGAGCACAACCGGGTCTATGAACGAATAGACGATGGCTCTGTCCCCGGTGTGGGCAAGCTGCGCGAGACCCAGCTTGTGGTGGTCGAGCCGGGCCGTGGGATCGCACTGATGCCAGATGACATCCATTCCGTAGAGATTCATGGCGAACAGGTGATCCGGCATTTGCACATGTACGGTCGCGCGCTTGAAACGCTGACGGAACGCACGAGCTATGACCTCGCAGCCGGCACCTGCAAGCAGATGGATATCGGCGTGCAGACGCGCCGCTAGCCACCGCTAGCCCCCATTTGAGTTGCGTTATAGACGCGCGCCCAGGCGGCGCGCGGGGGACTCTTTTCGCCTATTTTTCTTAAGTATTCCATGTCCAAAACGATTACCGCGGTTGAATTAAAGTCCGCGCTGCATGACGGCGGCGAGATCGCCCTGCTTGATGTACGCGAGCATGGCCAGTTCGGCGAAGCCCACCTGTTTTATGCCACGCCATTGCCGTACAGCCGGCTGGAGTTGGAGATCCATCGTCTCGTGCCGCGCAAGTCGATCCGTGTGGTGGTGTATGACAGCGGCGATGCACAATCTGATAGCGTGGCCACGCGCGCCGCGCTGCGTCTGGAGGCGCTCGGCTATGTCAATGTCATGATTCTGGAAGGCGGGACGCGGGCTTGGGCCCAGGCTGGCTACAAGCTGTTTGCGGGCGTGAATCTGCCGTCCAAAACGTTTGGTGAACTGGTCGAGCATGCTTACCATACGCCGCGCATTTCCGCGCAGGAACTCGCGCGCAAGCAAGCGGCCGGTGAGCCGCTGGCGGTCTTCGATGGACGACCAACGGCCGAGTTTCGCAAGATGAATATTCCAGGCGCAGTCTGCTGTCCGAATGGCGAGCTGGCCTATCGCATCAAGGATCTTGTGCCCGATGACACGACGCCCATTGTCATCAACTGCGCAGGCCGGACGCGGTCGATCATCGGGGCCCAGACCCTGATTAATTTGGGCATACCGAATCCGGTGTACGCGTTGGAAAATGGTACGCAAGGGTGGTATTTGGCCGATCTGCCTCTGCAGCACGGCCGTAGCGAACGTTATGGCGATGAGACGGGCAGCACGGCCTTGCTTGCGCAAGCTCGGGCCTTGGCTGAACGCTTCGATGTGCCTTACGTCACCGCTCAGACCGTGCGGAATTGGGAAGGCGACGCCACTCGCTCCCTGTTTCTCTGTGATGTGCGCACGCCTGAGGAATTTCAGGCAGGCTCGCTGCCCGGCGCGCAACACACGCCCGGTGGTCAGCTGATTCAAGCCATTGATCAATACGTGGGCGTGCGCGGGGCGCGCCTGGTGATATTCGACAACGATGGCGTGCGTGCGCCGGTGGTCGCCAGCTGGCTACGTCAGATGGGGCACGATGCCAACGTGCTGATCGATGGTCTGTCCAGCGGCCTGGCCTTGCAGGCGCAGGTGGAATCTGAGCTGCCTACGCTAGCGCCTATCACGGTTGCTCAGTTGAAAAGACGGATGGAGCAGGACGACGTTGCCGTGGTCGATATCCGTGCGGGCATGCAGTACCGCAAAGCCCATATCCCCGGCGCCCGCTGGTCGATCCGGCCCCGTCTAGCAAGCGATTTGCGCCATGAAAACCGAGAAATTGTGTTGGTCGCCGACGAGCTGGCAGTAGCGCAGCTGGCGGCCACCGAACTTGATCGCGCGGTGCTGGTACTCGAGGGCGGGATGGCGGCCTGGCAGGCCGCCGGCCATGCCGTCGTATCAACGCCCGACCGCCCCAGTGACGAAGAATGCATCGATTACCTGTTCTTCGTGCACGACCGGCATGACGGCAACAAGGAGGCCGCCCGCCAATACCTCGCATGGGAAACCGGGCTGGTGGCGCAACTCGACGCCTCGGAGCGCGGCAATTTTTCTCTGCCCGCTACGTATAGCTGACCAGCCATAAGCGATCTGCTCGACGCGGAATCATAAAAGTCCACGATAAACAGGAGAATGATGATGTTTGGATCTCGGTTCACTCGGTTGATCATGCTGGGTGCGGCGACCGCCTGCACCGCAATCGCGACGTTGTCCCATGCGCAGTCTGTCCAGCCCTTGCCCGCGCGCGACGGTTACCCAACCGAGCCTATCCGGTTTGTCTCGCCGTTTCCCCCCGGCGGCGGTAACGATGCCACAACGCGTTGGGTGACTTCGCGCTTGATGGAGGCGACGGGTCAACCGGCCGTTGTGGAGAACCGCGGCGGCGCGGGCGGCAACATCGGCGCCAAGGCGGTGGCGACGGCCAGGCCAGATGGCTATACCGTGTTGACCGGCCAGGTGTCGCTAATGGCCGTGAATCCTGCCCTCTATAGCGATGCGGGCTTCGATCCGCTGAAAGACTTCAAGCCGATTACGCAGGTCAACGCGGCACCGCTGGCGATCGTGGTGCCCGCGAACTCGCCTATCAAGGATTTCAAGGATCTGGTGGCGCAAGCGAAAGCGAATCCGGGCCGCCTCACCTACGCCAGCCCGGGTAACGGTACGCTGTCGCATTTGGTGGGCGTGGTATTGGCCAAGGAGCATGACGTTCCGCTGACCCATATCCCTTACCGGGGCGCGGGGCCGGCCATCAACGATCTGCTGGGTAAACAGGTCGACGCGTTGGTGACGTCCACCTCGTCCGCCGCAGGTCTGATCCAAAGCGGGCAATTGCGCGCATTGGCCGTAACCAGCCCGCGGCGCATCGGCGTTTTCAAGCAGGTGCCCACGCTGGAAGAACTGGGTTTGAAAGGCGCGCGCTTTGAAGACTGGTATGGATTCTTTGTGCCGGCCGGGACGCCACCGGAACGCGTGGCCTACTTGCACGAAGCCATCACCCGCACACTGCGTTCGCCCGAAGTCAGCCGGCTGATCGTCGAAGGCGGCAGCGAGGTCGTGGCCAGTTCGCCGGAAGACTTCAATAGACAGGTGCGTGAAGACATTGAACGTTGGGCACATGTTGTACAACTCGCAGGTGCAAAGGTGGATTGAGGCAAAGTCGGCGTCGTGTTGCTGCAAGCAAACCGCCGTGCCGTGACACGACGCCCATACCGCGGCAGGATGAACAAACATGTCAAATAAAGGGTTACAGACCCGCTTAGTCGCGGCCGGCAAGGCGCCGCGCTATGAGGGCGGATCCGCCGTCAATCCATCCATCGTGCGAGCTAGCACCGTGGTCTTTCAGAACACGGCGCAACAACGCGAGATGCGCGAGCGACGCGGTCACGACCGGCTCTTCACGTATGGCGCGCGCGGCACGCCCACTGCCTTTGCGCTGGAAGACGCCGTGAGTGAACTCGAAGGCGCGTACCGCACGCGCCTGCTTCCCACCGGGCTGGCAGCGATTGCGATGACCTTGCTCAGTTATCTGCGCCCGGGTGATCACGTGCTGATTTCCGATAGCGCCTATCAGCCGGTGCGCCAACTGGCGCATCAGTTTCTCGAACCCTATGGCATCGCGTTCTCATTTTTCGCAGCCGACGGTAGCGATGTCGAGGCCAAATGGCGGCCTAATACGCAGTTGCTTTATGTGGAAAGCCCAGGATCGCTGGTCTACGAGATGTGCGATCTGCCCGCGCTGGCCGAGATCGCCCATGCCAGGGGCGCGTGGGTGGCGGCGGACAATACTTGGGGGTCGGGATGTCAGTACAGGCCTTTAGCGCTGGGCGCGGATATTTCCGTGATGGCCGCCACCAAGTATCTATCGGGACACTCCGACGTCATGATGGGTACGGTGGCCACGACCCGAGACGCCTGGGAGCCGTTGGCGCAGCGTTGCGATGCGTTCGGCATGACGGTCAGCCCGGACGATGCGTGGCTGGTATTGCGCGGTATCCGAACACTGATACCGCGACTGGCCATGCATGAGCGGCAGGCGTTGAAGGTCGCGCAATGGCTTGCCAGTCAACGCGGGGTGACAACCCTGTTCTGTCCGGCTTTGACCTCGCACCCCGGCCACGATTTGTGGCAACGCGATTGTCAGGGGACGAATGGATTGATTTCCTTCGAACTGACTCCGGGCACGTCGCAGGCCACCGTCGACCGTTTCATCGACAGCCTGGAACTGTTTGGTATCGGCGCATCCTGGGGCGGCCATGAAAGTCTGGTGACCCAGGCCCATATGACCCAGGCGCGTAGTGTGACGGACTGGAGTCAGCGCGGGCCGGTAGTCCGCCTGCATATCGGACTCGAGGATCCGAACGATCTGATCGACGATTTGGCGCGCGCGCTCGAGCGAGCCGGCATGTAGCCCGCTCCCGCGTTATTACACGCTGCGCATCAGGCCGCCATCGACACGGATATTCTGGCCGGTGTATAGCCCGCACCCCCTGACACCAGAAACGCGATGGTGGCGGCGATTTCCTCGGCCTTGCCATATCGACCCATGGGAACGTTGGTGCGCCGCTCCTCACGCTCGGGCAGACTGTCGATCCAGCCGGGCAGCACGTTGTTCATCCGAACGTTCTTGGCCGCATAAGTGTCGGCAAAGATTTTCGTAAAGCTGGCCAGACCGGCGCGACCAGGAAAACCTCCGTACGTTGTGTTGCCTCGCAATTTAAACGATGCTTATGGTGATAAACCACCGTATCCCTATACGGGAGGAGGCCATATGTCACCGTTCCAGACCCACGAGGTCGTCAATCAGGTACCTCCGCTCGAAGATTATTCCCTCTACGACACTGATACGGTATTGCGCGAGGCTGTGCAACGGGAAGGGGCGAGCGGTTTTGAGGCGGTCTTGCGAGAACATGGGACATGGTTGGGGCGGGCGACGACCCTCGCCCTAGGTGAGCGCGCCAATCGCTTCCCGCCACTCTGGAAGGGCTACGATGCCTGCGGACATCGTATGGATCAGATCGAGTTCGATCCAGCCTGGCATGCCCTGATGGCGGGCATCGTGGCGCGCGGGCTGCAAAGCAAGGCATGGATCCATCCGGCGCCCGGCGCACAGGTGGCACGTGCGGCGGCTTATCTGATGCAAGGTCAGGTCGAGGCCGGTACCTTGTGCCCGACCACGATGACCCACGCGGCGGTGCCGCTATTACAGCAAGAACCGGCGGGCGCCATTGATTTCGCTAGGGACTGGCTGCCAGCGCTGGCGTCCCCAGACTACGATGCTTCCGATACGCCATTGCCCGGCAAAACCAGCGCGCTGATAGGAATGGGGCTCACGGAAAAGCAAGGCGGCTCTGACTTGCGCGCCATTACAACGCGTGCCGATCCGGTGAGTGAAGGGAAAAGGGGGGCAGTCTATCGACTCACCGGGCATAAATGGTTTTTCTCGGTGCCGCAGGCCGATGCGCATCTGGTGCTCGCCAATACCGAGGATGGACCGGGATGCTTCTTCGTCCCGCGCTGGATCCCTGACGGCGGACGCAACGCCGTGCGCATTCGCCGTTTGAAAGACAAGCTAGGTAATCGCAGCAATGCCAGCGGGGAAGTCGAATTCGAACAGGCGTGGGGGATGCTGATGGGAGAGCCAGGCCGCGGATTGTCGTTGCTGCTGCGAATGGCGGCGATGACGCGCTTGGATTGCGTGCTCGGTAGCGCCGCGCTGCTGCGTCAGGCGGTGGTGCAGGCCGCGCATCATGCTGCGCATCGGCGGGCATTTGGCCTGCCTTTGGCGGATCAGCCGCTCATGCGCAATCTGTTGGCGGATCTGGCACTGGAAAGCGAAGCTGCTACGGTACTGGCCCTGCGTCTGGCTCGCGCGGTTGATGAACGAGATAATCCGGCATCTCTCGCGCTGTTACGCGTGGGGACGCCAGCCGCAAAACTTTGGGTCTGTAAACGTGCGATCGCTGCGATCGCGGAGTGTATGGAGGTGTGGGGCGGTAATGGCTACGTCGAGACCGGTCCGCTGCCTCGCCTATACCGCGAGGCCCCCGTGAATTCCATCTGGGAGGGGTCCGGCAACATGATGGCGCTGGATGTGTCGCGCGCATTACAGCGCGACACCGCCTGCCTCGCTGCGCTGCACGACGAGCTCGACGGCGCGCGAGGGGCGTTTCGCGACTACGATCACGCATGGGCTGCGTGGCAAAAACAGATGAACACCCAGCTGCAAAGTCAGTCGGCCGATACCGGGCTTGCGCGCGGCTGGGCTGCGGGCTTAGCGAGGCTATGGCAAGCAGCCCTGCTGATCCGCCACGCCCCGGCACCCGTGGCGCATGCGTTCGTGACGAGTCGGTTGGGGCTCCCGACCGGTATCGCGGGCGAGCTCCCGGTCGGCGTGAATGTCGAGTTCGTCCTGGCTCGCGCCTGGCCGGCCGGATGACAGTTGCCGTGTCACCGTTCCGGTCGGCCGAGGGCATCAGGTATTCCAGGTAAAACCCGCCCGCGCCGTGCCGCTGCGCGGCACCGAAATCTGGCGCGTCTGCTCTTTACCGTTGAACGTGGCCGAGACCTTATAGCGACCGGCGGGCAGCTTCACCAGTACGTAAGGTCCACCCGTGGTGTCGAGTACGGTGTTGCCACGCGCATCGGTAATCCTCACCTTCACATTAGCGACATACGCTCCGCCTTGCGTCGACGAGAAGGTCAGCGCCAGAGGATATTGGCTGCTGGCGGCCTTGATGGCGTTCGATTCATCGGCACCGAAGCCGCCAGTCAGAAATTCAACCTGGCCTTGTTGCTGCACAGGCGGTAAGGCCGGCAAGTTCTGAGCGACGGCCGACAAGGTAGCAAAAGCCAGACAGCCGGCAGCGAGGGCGCCGGCCAGACGCGAGGGTTTATGGCTCGTGTTCATGGGCATACTCCAACATTCCCGGCGCCAGGCGCGGCCGGGATCGCGTGCCCCGGCCCCCCGGGGCATAATGCTTAGATGATAGGTTCCGCCCGAGGTTCCACACGGCACAGGTTGCAACCGGTGTTTCTGCCCGTGTCGAAATGCTGGTGCATGCCCGACGCTGTTTGCTCGCTCTGTTACAACTTGCCCCGCATCAGAACTGCCCGAATGCTTCCAAGGCGCGGGTCGAATACACATAAGCCGCGCCAGCATTCAATGCAATGGCCGTGCCGAGCGCTTCAGCAAGTTCGGCTTCTGTTACGCCTGCTTTGCGCGCCGCTGCGGCATGGGAAGAAATGCAGCCGTCGCATCGTGTGGTGACAGCGACCGCCAGCGCAATCAACTCACGCGTTTTCGCATCCAGGACAGAGCCGCCATTGACGGCTTCGTTCAAGCCTCGGTATGCCGCGGCCACTGTCGGGTTTTCTTGCGCGAGCTTGCTTCCGGCTTGACGCAGATTTGTCAGGGTTTCAGGCCAGTTGTTCATCGTGATGTCTCCTTAGTCAGGGGTTATACGCCTGGCGCCCACAGATTGGGGACCAGAACGTTTGAGTATCCGGATACAAACGGCTTGCGCCGGCCGGTTTCGGGATCGAATACGTGGCGATTGATGCGACCGATGTTGCCGCCATACAGATGGATGCTGATGGAGACTTTGTCGTCGTGATAGTTGCTGACACGATGTATATCCCCAATGGATGGCGACACAAAGGCCACTTCGCCAGGGCGCAGTGTCTTTTCTTCCCCGATGGCCTGGAGTCTGTCGTCCTCCATACTGAAGGACTGTTCGACTTCCGCGCCGCGCAGCATGGCGATTACGCCCCACACTGTGTGGTCATGGACCGGCGTGCGCTGTCCTGGGCCCCAGACGAAGCTCACCAGGGAGAACCGATCCAAGGGATCGCCATAAAGCAGATACTGCCGGTAGTATTCCGGATGCGGTTGCGCCATGGCGTCGGGCAGCCAGTCATCCGTCGTGACGAGGTCGGCCATGATGCGGCCTGCATCCTGCAGGATGTCGGGCTCGGCGAGGTCGCCGCGCGCGGTCAGACGGCACAGCGCCGTGACCGCATTCAACACTTTCTGTTCGGCCATGTGGGCTCCTTAACCCGCCAGGGGTACCGCGAGCACGCGGTCGACAAACACGCCGGCCTGACCGGTATAGGCGTAAGGCTCCAGCATGCGGTCGATTTCCGCCTCGGTGAGATTGGCGGAGACCGTATCGTTCTGCATCAGCGCTTCCTTGAGGGATCCGCCTTTTTCGAACACGTCCATGCAGATCTGATAGATGACCTCGTGCGCTTCCTGGCGGCCAAAACGGTCGCTCATCGCCATCATCACGGCTTCGGACATCAGCAGGCCTTTTTGAATGTAGAGGTTTTTCTCCATGTTCTCGACGCGAACGCTCAGACCGGCGGTGACGAACGCCATTTTCTTGAGCGCGACGTGGACCATGTTGAAGATGCGCCCGATGTATTCGCGCTCGGCCTGTAATACGACCTTGTCGCGCTCGTGATCGGCGACAATGCCTTCTATGGCCAGCGGGACGGTGGCGCGCACCAGGCGGTTGACGGCGATGACGCCTTCGCACACAGGTGGGTTGCGCTTGTGGGGCATGGTGCTGCTGCCAACTTTGCCGGGCATGAAGGGCTCTTCCAGCTCCGCGGTCTCGGTTTTTTGCAGGCTGAATATCTCGTGCGCGATCTTTCCAGCGGTGCCGCACGCGATGGCCAGCACACTGATCAATTCAGCGATGTTGTCGCGCGAGGTGTGCCACGTGATATTCGGGCATGCCAGACCCAGCTCATCGAACAATCGGTTTTGCACCTCAATGCCGTCATTGCCCAAGGCAGCGAGCGTGCCGACCGCGCCAGAGAACTGGCCCACTAATACGCGTTCGCGCATCTGGCGCAGCCGCGTGAAATTGCGGCGCAGTTCCTCCGCCCATCCCGCGGCCTTAAAGCCGAAGGTAATCGGCAAGGCATGCTGGCCGTGGCTGCGACCCACCATTACCTGATCGCGGTACTTGCGAGCGAGCGTGCAGACGTTATCGTAAAGCTCGCGATATGCCGTCTCGATCTGATCGAGGCCGTCGCGCACCTGCAGGATGGTGCCCGTGTCCATGATGTCCTGCGTGGTGGCACCCCAATGAATGTATTCCCCCGCCTCGCCGCTGCAGACCTTTTTCATGGCGCGCAGCAGGGGCACGATCGGGTGCGCCGTGCGATCCATCTCGGCTTTTAGTTGCGCAAGATCGAGGTTCTCGACTTTGCATTTGCGTTGGATCTCCTCGGCTGCCGCGGCCGGGATGACGCCCATGTTCCCCTGCACCCTGGCGAGCGCGGCCTCCACGTCCAGCCATCGCTGCACGGTTGCTTCGTCGCTGAAGATAGCGCGCATCGGCTCCGTGCCGAACTGGTCGCGAAACAACGCGCTGTCTATTACGTAAGTTGCCATCCTCTACTCCTGTCGTGATATTTGGTATTCAACTCAGCGCAGCGCCTTTGCCAGGCAAGCGCCATAATCCTTTGCCCATTGTGTTAACGAAGGGGCGTGGGCGATATCGTGCATGTGCTGTTGCAGTTCAGTGATGCGGTGGGAGTGCAGCCCTGCCTCGGTGAGCAAGGCGCGTGACTTCGCCGTCAGGCGAGCGGATTGAACGCCCAGGTCGCGTTCAGGCTGGCTCGCATCGACCGTTTCCGAGCGGCGTTCGCCTGATTTCCAGCGCATATCGACACGCGCGCAGGCTCGTTTCATCTCGGCGTCTGCCTGCACCTGGATGCGCTCGCGCCATGCTTTCAACTCGGGGTTATCGAGGGTCTCTTTCGAGTACGAACGGCTATCGGCGGTGTCATATCCCGCTAAGGCCAACGCGACCATGTGTTTGATGCTGAACTTTGCCTGGGTGTCGCTTTTGGGATCGGCGATGTTGCACACGGACATGTACTGCGGCTCGATAGCGACGACGATGTCGGCGATGTCCCGGCGGTGCAGCGTGCCGAAACGTAGGGCCGCTTCCACGGGTGCTTGGGTGCCGTAGCAGGAAGCGTGGTATTTAAAGACGATGTCGCGGATAGCCCAGTGGTCGGGTTCGAGATCAATCGCCCGCGAATGGAGCTCAGCGGCATGCACGCGGGCATAACCCGTCTCGCCATCGAGCACGTCGAGCGGGGCGTTAAAGCCGGTTTCGGCAAGTTCGGCAGCCAACAAGCCGTTGGCGCTGGCGCGCGCGACTTGAAAGGGTTTTACCGCCGAGCCGAACGCTTTATGCATGCCTGAAGCCAGGGATGCCACGATGCCGAATGCGCGGCAGATCCCATCATGGTCGAGAGCTTTGAGCCTGCTGATTGCTGCCGCGGCGCCGAAAGCGCCCAGTGTCGCTGTGTTGTGCCAGCCTTGCCGGTAATGACTTTCGCCCATGACCCTTGCGAGACGAGATTGGACCTCGACCCCGGCGACGAACGCGGCCAGCGCTTGACGGCCGGACAGGGCCTCCCGCTCGGCATAAGCCATGATCGCCGGCCATAGCGGTACGGCGGGGTGTACACGGGACTTGAGATGGGCATCGTCGAAGTCCAGGATGTGACCGGCCGTCCCGTTGACCAGGACGGCAGCTTCCATGCCGCAGCGTTGACCGTTGCCGAACGAAGTTGCGGTTTCGACGGTTGCGCCGCGTGTCGCGCATGTCAGCAGGCGCTGCACATCCGGCGCCCGCCATCCCGCGGCGACGAGCGACAGCCAGTCCATCAGGCTATGTTGCGCCCAGACGAGCGTGTCGTCGGGCAAACTGTCCGCGGTTGCCTGCAGCGCCCGCTGCGCGAGCCAGCCGGTCAGTGTGTCGTGCTTGATCGTCGTGCTCACGACGCGACTCCCGGTTGCGCCGTGCGCAGGCGCGCTGTTTTTCTCATGCGCAACAGGGGCAGTACGAACGACAACAGGGCGCACGTCAGCAGCACGACGGCGATCGGGTGCGTGAAAAAGAACAGGTAATCGCCGTTGCCAATGACCAGTGCCTGGCGATAGTTGGTTTCCGCCATGGGCACCAGTACCAGCGCGAGCACGATGGGAGCCAGCGGGATATCGGCCTTTCTAAGCACATAGCCGAGCAGACCAAAGATCAACGTGATGTAGACGGGAAACATTGCGTTGTCAGAGGCGTATGCCCCGACTAACGAAATGCTGACGATGACCGGAATCAAGATGCTGTTGGGCACTCTGACCACTTGCGCCCACAGCTTTGCCCCGAGCAGGCCAACCAATACCATGATCGGTACGCCGATCAGCAGTGAAGCGAAGATCGAATAGGGAGTCTCGGGGTTGCGCACGAACAGCAATGGCCCGGGCTGTATCCCTTGGATCATCAGGGCCCCCACCAGCACCGCGGCGGTCGCCGATCCGGGGATACCCAGCGCGAGCAATGGCGCGAGCGACCCCGCGACCGCCGAGTTGTTGGCCGCCTCCGAGCTCGCGACGCCCTCGGGATTGCCTTGTCCGAATGTCTCGGGCGATTTGGAGGTGCGCTTGGCTTCGTTGTAGGCGATGAGGCTCGCGATCGAGGCACCGGCACCCGGGATGACGCCCACGATATACCCGATCGCCGTACTGCGCAGGATGCTGCGCCACATGCCGCGATAGCGGGACATCGAGATGCCGAGCACCTTGCCGACTTTGGTCTTGACGGCCAGTGCCGTGCTGCCTTCCAAGAGCACCAGGGCTTCCGAAATCGCATAAAGCCCCAGCAACGCTGGCACCAACGGAATGCCTTCGAACAGGTCCGGGGTGAAGGCAAAACGCGGCGTGCCGTTTTCCGGATCCATCCCGATGCACGCGATGGCCACACCCAATGCCAGCGCCAGCATGCCACGACCAATGGATCGACCGCTCAGGCTGCTGACCAGACTCAAACCGAACAACGCGAGCGCGAAGTACTCGGTGGGGCCGAACTGCAGCGCGAATTCCGACAACGGGACGGCGGTGAGTATCAACAGTATGCCGCCGAAAAACGCGGCGATTCCCGAGCTAACGATGGAGACATGCAAGGCAAATCCTGCCTCGCCGCGTTTCGCCATTGGATAACCGTCCCAGGCGGTAGCGACGGCCGCAGCGGTTCCCGGGGTGTTCAGCAGTATCGCGGTAATGGCGCCGCCATATTCGGCCGCCATATAGAGACTGACCAACGCGACCATCGCTACCACCGGGTCCACCCCGTACGTGAACGGCACCAGTAGCGCCACGCCCAGACTGGGCCCGAGCCCCGGCATGGCGCCAATGATATAGCCGATCACCGTCCCGCCTATAAGCGCTATCAGAACTTGCGGTTCAAGCACGAGCTGAACGCCCGCCAGAAATTCAGCAATCACAAGCGCCTCCTAGGGGAACTGGACGTCCAAGATCAGATCGAAGCAGACGTAGACGAACAAACAGACCGACACTGCGGTCGTCAACAGCACCCACGCTCGATGTTCGCCGCTCGCGGCCATCAATATCGCTACTGCGACAAACGAGGTGGGATAGAAGCCGAATACCGGCATCAGCATTACGTAAGCGCCAATGGCTATCACGCCGCTCAGAACGCGTAATGGCCGCCCAATCTCGGTCTGACCACGGAGCTGTCGCGCCGTCCAGTACAACCAGCAGCAGGCCAGCATGCCTAGCACGGCGGCCATGGTGGGCAGTTGAGCGGGCCCTACGTCGGCCTCGTTGAATGGAGGCGGAAACGACCGCGCCACCCACGCGATGTACGCAAATGCCATCGCACTGATTAACGCCACGAAGCGGTTGAGCTGACGTTCGCTGATATGCAGAACGCAAGACTGGCCGATCATTGTGTCACTCCGAGCTGCTGCAGCCACTTGTAGCCAACCTGATCCATCTCATCGACAAATGCCGCGTACTCGACGGTTTTTTTATCGCCGGCGATCTGCGCCGAGGTCTCCATATATTTTTGGAAGGAGGGCGCTTCCATGGCCTTGAAGAAACCGGCAGCGAGCTTTTCCTGGATATCCATCGGAATGTCTTTGGGCCCGAAAATGCCCCGGATCTGTTTCCACGACGTGTTCACGTCGTAACCGGCTTCTTTATAGGTCGGGGTATCGGGCAAGGAGCTGGCGCGCTGATCATCGAGAATCCCCAACACCCTGACGCGCCCAGCCTCTGCGAACTGCAAAGCAGGCCCCGGATTGGTGTTGACGACGTCGATATGTTTGCCCAGCAGTGCCGTCATGGCCTGCGGCCCGCCGGTATAGCTGACCCAGGTCATGGGCATGTCGGCCTTTTCGGCGAGCATATTGAACGCAATATTGTGCGCTGCGCCTACTGTGCCAAATCCCCCGACTTTGAGAGTTGTGCCGGGCTTTTTGCCCGCTTCGACGAGGTCTGAAAGCGTCTTATATGGGCTGTCGGCGGCCACTACCGTGATGTAGGGATCCAGCTGGTTCAGAGTGATCCAAGAGAAGTCCTGCCATTTGTACACGTCCTTCAAATTGGTGCGCATGGCCGTCAGATGCGAGGCGGTGTTCACGCCCACCGTGTAGCCGTCCGGCTTGGCCTCTTTGAGTAACGCCATCTGCGTGGCGCCGCTGCCGCCTGGCCGGTTGACCACCACCACGGGTTTGCCGAAGACCGGTTCGGCGGCCATCGCCAGTTCGCGCGCAAAGATATCGGTGGATGATCCCGGCCCCGTATGCACCACGATCGTGATCGGCTTGGTGGGAAAGGAGGCGGCCGCCTCAGCGGCGTGAGTGTTGGCCGCCGGGCTCAATATCCAAAGCGCGGTGCAGGCGGCCGCCGGCAGGGCATGTGGCCAGAATTTTTTCATTACCGTCTCCTATTTCCTAATAGTTAGGATGTATATCCCATGTTTATTGAGAAAATAATACGGAGACGCCGTTCACCGTGTCAAGGCGAAATCCCTCTTGCCAGGGGAATATAGGGATTACACTAGGAAATAAAGGGATTTTTATAGGAGACTTAGCCTTGACCGTCGGGCAAAATTTAGAACGGCCACAGGTATTTAACAGTCCCAATATATAGGATATACAAACCAGAAATTGAAATTTATTAGGATAGTGTTTATGCTGAGCCGACTTTTAGGGTGTCGCCAGCACGACTTGCGGCATTCGGACAGACCCATCACCACAGCCGTACCCTGGGCTTTACGGGAGCAACCATGATTCAGGAATCGACGCTAAATGGAATTCGCGTCATCGAAATATGCAATGTGGCAGCAGGCCCTTTCTGCGGGATGTTGCTTGCCGACATGGGAGCCGATGTCATAAAGATCGAGCAACCCGGCACGGGCGATACCCTGCGCAGCTGGGCACCCATCACAGACGGCTACAGCGAAAATTTTGCTTCTTTGAACCGCAACAAGCGCTCGGTCACGCTGGATTTGAAAAACCCGTCCGATCGTCAGATCGCCCAGGACCTGATCGCCGACGCCGATGTGCTGATCGAAAACAATCGACCAGGTGTTATGCGTCGATTGGAACTGGACTACGAAACCATGCGGGTGAAGAATCCGCGTCTGATTTATTGTTCTATCTCTGCCTATGGGCAGAATGGGCCGCGCAGTCACGAAGGCGGATTCGATCTGACGCTGCAAGCGATGAGCGGCTTGATGAGTGTGACGGGCGAGCCGGGTGGGGCGCCCGTAAAGAGCGGTGTGCCGATATGCGATTTCGCGGCGGGACTTTATGGTGCATTCTCGGTCGCAGCCGCGCTACGTCAGGCGACCGCTACCGGGCAGGGCACGCACATCGATGTGTCTATGCTGGGCGCCACTTTGGGCATCGCAGCCTTGCAGACCTCGCAATATTTCGGCACCGGTATCGATCCGGAAAAGCTGGGATCCGCGCATCCGCGAAACGCGCCATACCAGGTTTTCCATTGCAAGGGCGGTTACTTTGGCATGGCCGCCGGCAACGACTCCCTATGGAGATCCGTATGCCGGGTCGTGGGACGCGAGGACTTGATCGAGCATCCGGATTTCTTGCGAACCACGGATCGCGCCACCAACCAGACTGCATTGCGCGAGATTTTGGAAGCGGTGTTTGTCACCGAGGACAGTCAGACCTGGTTGGAAAGATTCCGGGAAGCGGGTGTGCCCTGCGCGCCGGTGAACCGTTACTCCGAAGTCTTGCGCGACCCGCAGGTCGAACATATGCAATGGGTGCGCGAACTGGAGCTGCCCAACGGCGCTCGTACGCAGACCTTTGTGTCGCCCGTACGCTTCGATTCGCGTACCGCGCCCATTCTGCGCAGGCCGCCTGCGTTAGGGGAACATAACGAAGAAGTCCTCGCCGAATTACAGCGGTCCGTCTGACCCGGAGCATCACATGGCTAAAACGCTTTTGGTCGAAAAGACCGCGACGCGCTGGACTTTTCGCCTCAATCGACCCGAGAAACGCAATGCGTTATCGGCCGGGATGGTCGAGGCGCTCATCACCGAGCTGCAAGCCGCCGAGGCCGCCGCCATACCGTTATGGGTGTTTGTCGGCGAGGGCAAGAATTTCAGTGCGGGATTCGACTTTACCGAATATGAAACATGTAGCGAGGCAGACCTGGCGCTGCGATTCATCCGCATCGAAGAGATGCTTCAGCGGATTGCCTGCAGTCGCGCACTCACTATCGGTCTGGCGCACGGGCGCAATTTCGGCGCGGGCGTAGACCTGTTTGCGGCGTGCAAGCTGCGTGCATGCGCCCCGGATGCGACCTTTCGCATGCCGGGGTTGCTGTTTGGTCTGGTGTTGGGAACGAGACGTCTACGTCATCTCATAGGCGCCACACAGGCTCAGCGCGTGCTCAATAACGCGGAAACTTTTGGGGCGGAGCCTGCCTTGAACATGGGCTTCGTTCAGTCCGTCCAAGATAGCGCGCAGTGGCCCGCGCTATTGGACCAAGCCGAAAAAACCGCCACGCTGCTAGACAGTGACACCCGCCAGACTCTCTACGCAATGCTGTATCCCCAGGGCGAGGCGGACTCGGACCTCGCGGCCCTGGTGCGCTCAGCGACCCGCCCCGGTCTGAAATCCCGAATCAAGGCTTATTTGGCGTAACCCCGAAATAGTCGCCGCGATACCCCATCTGCGCGGAAATTTCCATCGCGGCGCGCTTCAACGGCGCCGCGTGTTCGGACATCGCTCTTTTATTCAAGCGCTCCAACGGCCCGGAAATGCCCAGCGCGGCGACAGCACGGTCCATGCCGTTGAAAATCGGCGCCGCCACACCGCCAATTCCGCCTCGCCATTCTCCACGATTGATCGCATAGCCAATGCGCGCGACGTCCGCCAGCTCTTGCTTGAGCAAAGGCAGCGACACCAGCGTTGCGTCGGTATGCGGAGTGATGGCGTCCATGTAGTGGTCCAGATAGTCGGGCTCTTGAAACGCCAGCAGCGCTTTACCGGTCGCTACGGCATAAGCCGGCGCGCGGCCACCGATGGTGGAGTACGCCAGCAAGGGCTGCGCGCTATCTATCTTGTCGATGTAAACCACATCGAGGCCATCCAGTACGGACAGGTGCACGGTTTCGTGGGTCGTGCGCGCCAGCATGCGCATATACGGCAATGCCACGCGTCTGACGTCCATGGTCGCCAGTTGCCGCGAACCCAGTTCGAACATCTTCATCGTGCATTGATAGCAGCCGGTAGCGGGATCGCGGCGGACATAGCCGGCGTGGGCCAGGGTTTGCAGCGTGCGGTGCGTATTGCTACGCGTCAGGCCAACCTCGGCAGCAATTTGGTCAAGGGTGTAGGTTCCGTTATCGAAGTGGCTCATCACTTCCAACACGTTCAGCCCCTTCAGCAACGTTTTGTCCATTTCATGTCCTCAGTCATTACGCTACAGTATGCGCGCTGACCCGCAGGAGATCAAGAATTGGGACTCAAATATCAAATTTTGATTGCCTGTATGGATTATCTGAGTTTTCCGCCTTTGGGAGGCAATTCGGCACGCTTATTTATGTATCGAAATATGACCAAACCTGCGCACATTTCTGTCAGGGATATCACTAGCAACGGCCGAAAAATGTTGTGTCATTGCATACTAGATACGCATAATCGGACAGCCATTTGCCATTGCACGCCTGGTTCGAACGGTTGAAGTACGTCTGTCCAGGCTTCTGGACTCTCATGAAAACAACCCGAAAAAAACAGTCCGTGTCTGTACGCCATTCCGTTCTGAAGCGCCAAAACGCCCTGTATCTGGCCATCCTTTCCGCGCTAGGCGCCTATGGCGGCACGTTTTCAAGTGCGACGCAAGCCGGAGAATGTCTGTCCAATGCCGGGGATAACCCGCCGAATGGCAATTATCTCTATACAGAATGTGCTGGCGACGCGGGAACGAAGGATAGTAAGCCGGGCGGCGCCAGTCCGGCGGTAACCATCACTCAGTCACTGGACCTGTCGGCCGATTCGACCATCGTCAGCGCGGGCCAGAACGCACCCGGATTTTTCGGCACGCCTGGCGTGGTGACTGGCTTTGCCGTGGGCGGTCAAGGCCATGACGAGGCATCGGGGGGTGATGGGGGCACTGTCACCATCACGAACGATGCCCGGATCACCTACAACGGGTCCACCAGCAACACCTTCAACAGCTTGATCCAGGCCCGTTCCGTGGGCGGCGCGGGCGACCCGGATAACGGTAATAACGACTCCAATGGCGGTCACGGCGGTCTGGGGCAATCGGTGACGGTCACGAACAACAGCACTGGCGTCCTGACCATGAACAGCACGGCGGTGCCTTCTGATGCCGGTTTGTACGGTATCTATGCGGCCGCCATCGGCGGTATGGGCGGCGACCAGAACAACCCTGTGCTGAATTACGGCGATCAAATCGGCGGCGCGGGCGGCAATGCGAGCACGGTCACCGTGGTTGACTCTGGCACGATCAATCTCGGTAGCAGCGCGGCGCGGTTGTACACCAACGCGGTTGGCGGAGCGATCTACGCGGGATCAATTGGCGGGCAAGGCGGTGACAACAATGGCGACGCGGGCACGGGCGGTACGGTGCTCGTGCAGCATCACGGTGACATGGCCAGCTATTGGCAGACCTGGGATGATGCAAAAGTCTTTGGCATCAAGGCCGAAAGCGTAGCCGGGGATGGCACCACCTCCACCGATAACAGCGACAATGGCGGCGCGGGCGGCGGCAATTCGGCGGCTTGGACTCAACAAGTCACGGTCGATACCTACGGGTCCATCCTCGTCGATGTGGCGGCCAACAATGGCGATGCCATGGTCCAGGGAGCGGGGGTCATTGCCCGGGCCGCCGGTGGCAAGGGCGGCACAGGACCGTCCAAGGATCATTCGGGAGGCAATGGCGGCGCGGGTGGACCCGTGACGGTCAACATGTATTCCGGCTCTGTCACCACGCGCGGCGACAACATACTGGGGGTCGTGGCGCAAAGCCTGGGGGGCCAGGGCGGTGACGGCGGTGATGGCACGGCGCTGGCAGGCACCGGCGGAGGCGGCGGTTTTGGCGGTAATGGCGGGAACGTCCAGATCGTGACAGAGCCGGGGGTCTCGATCAGTACCTCCGGCCAATACGCCACGGGCGTG
The DNA here is from genome assembly GCF_009763235.1 of Bordetella sp. 15P40C-2. NCBI lineage: Bacteria > Pseudomonadati > Pseudomonadota > Betaproteobacteria > Burkholderiales > Alcaligenaceae > Bordetella > Bordetella sp. 15P40C-2. The sequence continues at coordinate 2,821 of NZ_WSJA01000034.1, read as the reverse complement.
CTGGCGCAATCGCTGGGTGGGGGCGGCGGTACGGGCAGTGACTTCGTCGCGGTACTCGGGGGGCAGGGCGGTAACGGCGGTAATGGCGGTAACGCTGGCACGGTGTCCATGATCCTGCAGGGCTCCAGTATTTCCACCGGCGGCGATCATGCTTATGGCGTGCTGGCTCAGTCCATCGCGGGCAGCGGCGGCGCCGGCGGTGCCGACACTTCAACGGCCGTGGCGCTCGGTGGCGATGGCGCGGGCGGCGGGACCGCCAATACCGTTTCGATTACGAGTTCCGGACAGATCAATACGTCGGGCTATGGCTCGCACGGCATCGTGGCGCAATCGATCGGGGGCGGTGGCGGGGCTTCCGGCAGCGCCACCGGCTTGCTGAGCGTGGGCGGTAATTCCGCCGGCGAAACGCCGTCTGATGGCAGCACGGTCACGGTTTCCAATGCGGGGGCCATCACGACCCGAGGCAATGCCGCGGTAGGGATGTTGGCCCAATCCATCGGTGGTGGCGGTGGCAGCGGCGGCGATAGCGTGGGGGTGGTCGGCGTCGGCGGCGCGGGCGCGAGCGCGGGCAGCGGCGGCGCTGTGTCGCTGTTGTATGAGCTGGGGAACATTCAGACGTATGGGGATTTCAGTCCGGCCGTGCTGGCGCAATCTGTGGGCGGTGGCGGCGGCAATGGCGGCGACACGTTTACGCTATCGGCCGGGGCGTCGCTCGCAATCGGCGGTAGCGGCAACAGCGGTGGGAATGGTGGCTCAGTGTGCATCACCAACCAGAACGCCTGCGCGAATGGGCAGTCCCAAGGCACTGCGAATATCGTGACGCACGGCGCTTATGCGCCCGGTATCGTGGCGCAAAGCGTCGGGGGTGGTGGCGGCAACGGCGGCAGCACCAAGAGCGAAAGCCTGGAGTCGTTTGTCGCGCTGCAACTGGGCGGCAGCGCCGGTGCAGGCGGTGTGGGAGGCGCGTCGGAACTTACCTATAACGGGCTGCAGGTCGGGACGGGCGGTGCGCACTCCAGCGGCGTCATCGTCCAATCTATCGGTGGCGGCGGTGGTAACGGCGGCTCGGCCAATTACTACACCCAGGATCTGGGGTTCACCGCGGCGGTGGTCGTCGGCGGCGCGGGCGGCGACGGTGGCCATGGCGACTCGGCTATCGTCAATCTTACGAACTCGCAGATCGCGACGGGGATGGATTTCGCGAGTCCGGATATCGACCCTGAAACTTACGCGCCCAACGACGCGTTCGGGGTGCTGGCGCAGAGCATCGGCGGCGGCGGTGGCAGCGGCGGCAGTTCGCTGGCCAATGAATTCGTGGCAGCGGTGCCTACGGGGGAAGGTGTCTCCGTGGCGTTCTCGTTTTCGGCGACGGTGGGGGGCTCGGGGGCGCAGGTGGCGATGCCTGCCCGGCCGGGGATACCAGTTGCGTGACGCAAGTCGCGCTGTCGCAGGGGACCTCGATTGGTACCTTGGGCGATGGTTCGCACGCCGTGGTGGCGCAATCGATTGGCGGGGGTGGAGGCAACGGCGGCGATTCGTCCGCGCTCTCCACCATGCTGGGTGATGAGACGACCGTATCCCTGCAGGCTGGCCTGACGCTCGGCGGGCAGGGCGGAAGCGGCGGCGACGGAGGAACGGTGAACGTCAGTTTGGGCGACAGCAACGGTGCATACGCGCCGGCAGCCCCCTTGCTGAGCCTGCCGCCCGCCAGTAGCACACCCGCGAACTCCAGCATCACCACTTACGGCGATTATGCGAATGGTGTGCTTGCTCAGTCCATCGGTGGCGGAGGCGGCAATGGCGGCGTGGGCAGCAGCAACGCTTACGCGCATGGCGGACCCTCGACCTTGAAGCTGACGGTAGGGCTTGGTGGCACGGGCGGAGCTGGCGGCGTGGGCGGTGCGGTCAACGTGACGCTGAACCCTAATTTCACGATCCGCACGCTGGGTTCGGGCTCGCGAGGCATCGTGGCGCAATCCATTGGCGGTGGCGGCGGCGCTTCGCAAGGCGGCACCATGAATGTCTCGGCGGGCGGCGGCGAGGAGCGGCCCTCCGCGCGGCTGCAACTGGGTCTGGGCGCCACGGGTGCGACGGGCGCGGTAGGGGGAAACATCACGGCTAACCTGCAAGGGGCCATCGGCACCGAAGGCGGCGACGCCGACGGCGTGCTGCTGCAATCCATTGGCGGCGGGGGCGGCCTGGGCGGCTCGATTGGCGCGGATGCGTCGTCGAACCCGATTCTCGATCGCATCGGCACCCACAGCGACAACAAAGAGCGCCTGGACGATAGTGGTTCGACCTACGCTTTCGGGGTCGACATCGGCGGCAAGGGGGGAAGCGGCGGGCATGGCGGCAATGTCGACGTGACGTTCGCAGGTAAAATCGCGACCCGTGGCGACTGGGCCGACGGCCTGGTGGCGCAGTCGATTGGCGGGGGCGGTGGCACTGGCGGATCGTCGAGCGCGACCGGCAGCAAGGTCAAAGCGAATGCCATCATCGGTGTCGGCGGCAGCGGCGGCACGGCAGCCAACGGTGGCACGATCAACTATCACTTCGACGGCGATCACAACAACAAGATCTCCACCAGTGGCTACAGCGCCTATGGCGTGTTGCTGCAGTCGATTGGCGGCGGGGGTGGTCAGGGGGCCGACGGCTCGGATCAGGCGCACGGCACGATTACGGTGGGGGCGTCGTTCGGTGGTACGGGTGGCATCGCCGGCGACGGTGGCACGATCCAGATGCTGAACGGCGACACGGCCGGCTGGCTGACGGTCAACACCTCGGGGGACGATTCCCCGGCGATCGCGATGCAGTCCATCGG